>JAJRPE010000583.1 GCA_024280935.1 Candidatus Hydrogenedentota bacterium | reverse complement strand
GGCACCGAAATTTTGCCTGAAAAGGAGTGAGGGACCCTGCGTGGTCAGCAACAGGGCCCCTCGAGGGAAGAGAGTCTGAAAGCAAGTTCCAGTATCTGAACAATACCGCATTTCCCTTACTGCGTCAAGTCTTAACTTAGTTTTTTACGTAAAGATGTCTCAATAAGTGTTGCTCTTGATACAAAAATGCCCTAAAAAATGGAAAAAAAGCGTATTTTTGACAAAAACAAGGCGGAAAATCGCCTTTTTTTTGTGCTCCACGTACTCAAGACATGTTTTTCGTTGGCGGAGTCCACGTTTTATGTTCCCCTCCCTGGAGGGGGTAGGGGTGGGTTGAGTGTGTGTGGGGGAATTAACCCACCCCCAGCCCCTCCGAGGAGGGGGGCCGTTTCCGTTCTGTGAACACTTGCCTTTTTTTGTTGCGACCAGGCACAGTCACGCCGAAAGAAAAAGCCGACCTTTTTCCCGATCAGGGCAAAGACGGACGCGATTTTTTCTATGAAATGGTTCGCTGGCCGAAGCAACGCACTCAGTCGAAGCTGAACTCCTCGTCATCATCCTCGTCGTCACTTTTGCCGTCCCCGTCGTCATCATCATCGAAGCTAAACGCGTCGTCATCGTCATCAGCATCGTCGCTTTTGTCATCGTCTCCATCGTCATCGAAGCTGAAATCGCCATCGTCATCATCGCTGGCATCGCCGTCACCACTGTCATCGGCGCTGTCTTCCGTTTCGGACTCGCCCAGGGAGGCCATTGCTTCCTCATCGTCCGGCTCGTCTTCATCGAGTTCGACATCGAAGCCGAGGGAGCAGGCGAGCCGGGTCATGCGGGCGTTGCCGGCCTCGGCCAATTTCTTTTCTATTTCAAACGCGGCCTTTCCGGCCATTTCTTTGACGCGTTGGTCGATGAGCCGGGCGTTTTCGATGCACATCCCGATTTCATCAAGCACTTCCTTCAGGGCATCCTTGAGATTCTTTTCGCCCTCCGAAGCGACTTTCGCTATGGCGGCGTCTTTTTTTGGTTTGGCGCTGAGTCCGACTTTGAAGTCCATTGTTTGTGTCTCCACTTTTTTTGATAACAAAATCTCACGGGGAGGGGGTACCGCTCCATTTCCGTTGATATCCGCTGCTTCGATAAGTCTAGCAGACGATGGTGCCTTCGGCAATGAAGAAATGAGGATTTAGTGCCTCAATCTGGGAGAACTGCTATAAAAAAACATTTCGCCACGAATGGACTTAGGGCAGCCGTTGGCCGCAACCACAGCAGCTTTCAATACGAAGGGTGTGTATGTAGGACATCCGTCCCGGTTGTCACAGGCCGTTTACGGCCTCTACGGAAAGTTTGCACGCACTTGGAATCTTGACCGACGTACCGTCGGTCGTGACAGCCGAGACGGCTATCCTACATTGTTTGGTCCTTCTCTTAGAAAAAATTAGTGGGGCGAGTCAAAAGAGGTGTCATCGATTTTTTCTTATTCGTGAAAATCCGTGGTCCAAAATTTAATTCACCGACGAGGGTATGCTTGGGTTGTGGGCGAAGTTCACGTTGGAACTGTGAATGGTGACACATTCCTGCCTGTCTGCACTTTGTTATCTTGGGGTGTTATGATGCGCAATCGCGTTTTTGGGCGGCTTGCGAGGCCATGTTCTGTTACGACCAGGAAATTTGATGTCCGGTTATTACCGTTATCCAACGATTCATAACGACACCCTTGTGTTTTGCGCCGAAGACGACCTCTGGTCCGTGCCTGTTGCGGGCGGCGTGGCCCGTCGTCTTACAACGAGTCTGGGTGCGGTAAGCACGCCCTGCCTTTCACCCGATGGGCGGCTTCTCGCCTTTGCCGGACGTGATGAAGGAGCCTGGGAGGTCTACGTGATGCCCGCCGAGGGCGGTGCAGCAACCCGGCTGACCTATCAGGGGGCCATGGCCCAAGTGGTGGGTTGGTCCCGCGATGCTAAGCAGGTTTACTATTCCAGCGAGGCGGATGGCGCTTTTAGCCGGAGTCGGCAGGTGTGGGCTATTTCCTCCCAAGGGGGTGCGCCGAAAGTTTTGCCGTGGGGCCTGGCCAGCCATATCAGCGAGGGTCCGCGTGGCGGATTGGTACTCGGGCGTAACACCGGGGATCCCGCACGGTGGAAGCGCTACCGGGGCGGTACGGCGGGTCAGCTTTGGATCGACCGGAGCGGCAATGGCACTTTTGTGCGGCTTCAGGCCACCTCGGGTAACGTTGCCGCGCCCCTGTGGATCGGGAAACGCATCTATTTCCTTTCGGATCACGAAGGGGTGGGCAACCTGTACAGTTGCACGCCGACGGGCAAGGGGGTACAGCGCCATACCCACCACGAAGAATTTTATGCCCGCAACGCCACCACGGATGGCCGACGCATCGTCTACCACGCGGGGGGCGATTGCTATTGCTTTGATCTGAAATCCGACACGATGACGAAAATCCAGATTGCCCTGGCGAGTCCCCAGGTGCAACGCCGCCGTCGCTTTGTCTCGGCCTTGTCTTATCTTCAAGGCTACACCCTGCGTCCCGATGGCAAGGCCGTGGGAATCACGGCGCGGGGTTCGCTCTACACGATGGGGAATTGGGAAGGCCCTGTGCTGCCCCATGGTCAGGATGGCGGTAGCCGTGCGCGGTTGTGTACGTGGCTCAATGATGGGAATCGTATGGTGATGGTGTCGGATTGCAGTGGCGAGGAGCGTCTGGAGATCGTCGATACGACGGGTCGGCGAAAGGCAAAGTCGCTGGACCGCATTGCGATTGGCCATGCTATGGGACTGGCCGTATCGCCGAAGGCAGATTGTGCGGTGGTGCAGAACCATCGCTTTGAGTTGATTCTTGCCGACCTCAAGAAAGGCACGGGCAAGGTTATCGACAAAAGCGATTATGCGCCCATCACCGGCATGGCCTGGTCCGCCGACGGGAAGTGGATTGTCTATTCCGTTGCGGTGACCTCGCGCACGCGGATTATCCGCCTCTATCACGTGGGTACCGGGAAGAAGCACGCCGTGACCCGGCCCGAGTTTAACGATGTGGCCCCATCGTGGGACCCGGAGGGCAAGTATCTCTATTTCATTTCCTACCGCGCTTACAACCCGGTCTACGATGCTCTGCACTTTGACCTGGGCTTTCCCCAGGCCATGCAACTCATGGTGGTGCCCCTGCGTAAGGACGTGCCCAGTCCGTTTGTGGCGCGGCTGGAGGATAGCAGCGTCGAGAAAAAGGGCGACGCGAAGAAAAAGGGCAAGGAAGCCCCGATGAAAATCGATGTGGCGGGACTGCCCGAGCGGGTGCTCTCCTTCCCCAAGGGGGCCGGCCGCTATGGGCGCATCGTGGGCATCAAGGGCAAGATTCTCTACAGCCAATATGGCGTGAAAGGAACCCTGGTTACACACGGACCGCCTGCCGCCAGTCAGGGCACCGTTTTTGCCTACGATTTGGCGACCATGAAAGAGGAGACGATTCTCACCGGGGTGGACAGCTTTTCTGTCTCTCGCGACGGTAGCGCTTTGCTCTATCGCAGCGGGAAACGGCTTCGCGTGGTGAAGGCCGGGGAGAAGCCCAGCGAGCAAAAGAGCAACGGCCTCGTGAAGGATGGTGGTCGTGCAACGGGCTGGATCAATCTTGACCGGGTGAGTGTGTCGGTGGACCCGCCGTCCGAGTGGCGGCAGATGTTTCGGGAAGCCTGGCGTTTGCAGCGGGACTATTTTTGGGACGAAAATATGTCCGGTGTGGATTGGGCGCGGGTTTATAAGCGCTATGCGCCGTTGCTGGACCGGATCGGCTGTCGGAGCGAACTGTCGGATTTGGTGTGGGAGATGCAGGGCGAGTTGGGCACCTCCCATGCCTATGAAATGGGTGGCGATTATCGGATAGCGCCCCGAATGCCCGAGGGGAAGCTGGGGGCCGATTTTGCCTGGGACGGCAAGCACAAGGGTTACCGGGTGACGGCTGTTGTGTCGGGGGATTCATGGGAGGAGCAGCGTCATTCGCCCCTGCTGGCACCGGGCGTGAACATTGCGAAGGGGGATGTGCTCAGTGCGATAAACGGGGTCCTGCTGACCAAGGGGCATACGCCGGGCCATGGACTGGTGAATCAGGCGGGCCGGGAAGTTGCCTTACGGATACAGTCCAAAAGCGGCGCAGAACGGGATGTGGTGGTGCGTGCCTTGCGCAGTGAAACCGCCCTTCGCTACCGGGATTGGGTGAATCGCAATCGGGAACTCGTACACCGGCGCAGCAAGGGCCAGGTGGGCTATGTGCATATCCCCGACATGGGTCCGAATGGCTACGCGGAATTTCACCGGGGTTGGCTACCGGAGCTGCACTATCCCGCCCTCATTATCGACGTGCGCTTCAACGGCGGCGGGCACGTGTCCCAGTTGCTGCTGGAGAAACTCGCCCGCAAGCGGCTGGGTTATGATGTGCCCCGTTGGCATCCGCCCGAGGCCTACCCGACGGAGTCGGTGCTGGGTCCCATGGTGGCCCTGACGAACGAGAACGCGGGTTCGGATGGCGACATCTTTTCCCACTGTTTCAAGCGCATGGACCTGGGTCCGCTGATCGGCACACGAACCTGGGGCGGTGTCATCGGGATTAATCCGTGCATGGAACTGGTGGACGGCAGCGTGACGACCCAGCCGGAGTATTCCTTCTGGTTTGACGACGTGGCGTGGGGCGTGGAGAATTACGGCACCGACCCGGATGTGGAGGTCTTCATTGCGCCGCAGGACTACAAGGCGAGTCGGGATCCGCAGCTGGACGCGGGCTTGAAAGCGATATTGGATTTGATGAAGAAAGATCCGCCGAAGGTGCCGACGTTCCACAAGCGCCCCACGCGGAAACTGCCCCGATTGCCGAAGGGGTAGTTGTGTTATACTTTTTGCGACCTACGCGAGTACACAGCAGAGGGATTTGTCGGGCCTAATGTCGTCAACAGTAACATCAGAAAAGCTTCGGGCGTTGCTTGCCGATATTGAGTCGGACCGCGTTGAGCGCACACTTGCTACCACCAACACGGAGAAGTTCTGCGAAGCCATTTGTGCTTTTGCCAACGATATGTCGGGTTCTGGAGAGCCGGGTTACCTGATTGTTGGCGCGGAGGACAAGACGGGCGATATCGTTGGTGTGGGCGTTACGGACGAATTGTTACAGCGTCTGTCCAACTATGCGGACTCCGGTCAGATCGTTCCGCTACCGGCCATGGTTGTCCAGAAAGTGTCCTTTCCCGAAGGTGATATTGCGGTTGTAGAGGTTAAGCCGTCCGACATGCCGCCGGTGCGCTATAAGGGTCGCGTGTGTATTCGCCGCGGCCCGCGCAAAGCCATTGCCAACGAACAGGAAGAGCGGATACTAACCGAGCGCCGCATGCATCACGCCCGCTCCTTCGATCTGCGGCCCTGTCTCGGTTGTGAACGGAATCGAACCGCCGAGACCCAGTTTCAGACCTATCTTCGCAACGCGGTGGCTCCTGAAATTCTTGAGGAGAATCATCGCGATACCATCGAGCAGATGGCATCGCTGGGCTTGTGGGATCTTGCCGCCAATTGCACCACCAACGCAGGCGCACTCCTGGTCGCCGAAACGCCCCAATCCTGGCTGCCCGGCGCGTATGTCCAATACGTTCGCTTCGCGGGCACGGACTTGGCTTCCGAAGTGCTTGACGAACGGCGTTTCGATGGCGACCTGCTTACGGTGTTGCACAGTCTGAACAGCTTCATCAAAGTGCTCTTCCCTGGGCGACCAGTCGCGGTATCGGCCCTGAAAGAAGAACTACGAACCCCATATCCCCCATTGGCCATTCGTGAATTGTTGATGAACGCAGTTATGCACCGCGATTACGAGTCGAATGCCCCCATCCGCTTTTATTGGTTCTCTGACCACATTGAGATTCAGAACCCTGGGGGCTTGTATGGGCGTGTAACACCGGAAACCTTTCCAAACCAGAACGACTACCGAAATCCAAAAATCGCCGAAATCATGAAAACACTGGGCTTTGTGAACCAATTTGGTCGGGGCGTATTTCGGACCCAGGATATTCTGAAGAAAAACGGAAACCCCTCAGCGATATTTCACACCGAAACGCCAGCCTATTTTCTGGCCACGATAAAGGAGAGTGAGCGTGAAGACGATAGCATTCTTCAACAATAAAGGGGGCGTGGGAAAAACGACCTTGGTCTATCATCTAGCCTGGATGTATGCCGAGAAGGGTATTCGGACACTGGCTGTGGATTTGGACCCCCAATCAAATTTGTCGAGCATGTTTCTTGCCGACTCTCAGTTGGAAGAGCTTTGGCCTGCTGAGCGCCCACACCGAAGCGTTCTTAGTTCCATCAACCCGCTCCTGGAGGCGACTGGAGATTTTGAATCGCCCCCTGTTGAAACAATCGCGAAGGATCTATTCTTGATTTCGGGTGATCTTGGATTGTCAAAATTTGAAGACCGATTATCGGGGAATTGGTCCAAATGTCTTGATGGCGATGTTGCCGCGTTTCGTAATATTACCGCCTTCTATAGGCTCATGCTCCAAGCGGCAAAAAAGATGGAAGTGGAGTACGTGCTTGTTGATGTAGGGCCTAATCTGGGTGCGATCAACAGGGCGGCGCTGATTGCCTGTGACCACGTGGTAATGCCGCTGGCACCGGGCCTGTTTTCGTTGCAGGGCCTGCGCAATCTAGGACCTACCTTGGAGGAATGGCGCAAGGGGTGGAAGCGACGTTTGGAAGAAAAGCCAAGCTCGCTTGATATTCCTATGCCGTCAGGGAGAATGGGCCCGCTGGGGTATATCATTTTGCAACACGCGGAGCGGAAAAACCGACCCGTCAAGGCGTTTCAGAAGTGGGTAGTGAAAATTCCCGCAACCTATCGTGAATACATTTTGAATGACAAGAGCGATTTTCTCGAAGCAGACCCAGACCCCAATTTGATTGGCCTCATCAAGAACTATCAGAGCCTGATGCCCATGGCACAGGATGCGCGAAAACCCATATTTCGACTGAAACCCGCTGATGGAGCCATTGGGGCACACGCTGAGGCCGTGTCACGGTGCTACGTCGATTTCGAGAAGCTCGCGGATGAAATTGCCAAGCGTAGCGGCTCCGCCGACTCCAGGCTCGCCTAACCCGCTTTGCTTTTATTGGTTCTCCGACCATATCGAGATACAAAACCCCGGTGGGTTGTATGGTCTTGTAACGCCGGAGACCTTTCCAAACCAGAATGACTATCGAAATCCAAAGATTGCCGAAATCATGAAAACGCTGGGTTTTGTGAACCAGTTTGGTCGCGGCGTGTTTCGCGCTCAGACTCTCCTGGAGGAGAATGGAAATTCGCAGCCAAGCTTCGAAACCGAAACACCGACGTATTTCCTGGTTGCTATCGAGGAGAGTCATCGCGGAGACGATAGCATTCATCAACAATAAGAGGGGTGGGGGAAGCGGCCTTGGCCTATCACCTGCTATATTCGTTGTCCCAGGGTTTTCTGACCACATAGATGCATCGGGGGCGCTATTGGGTTGTCCGGCGCCGGACTATTCTGGTGGCTGGCAGCTTTCCTCAAGCAAAATTACGAGACACGAGTTGCCTGGCAGTGTCGGGGGAGGGGAACCGGTATACCTCCCCTTGGAATCCGCCAGCGCAGCGCCCGCGCCGAAGGTGAAATGCGAATGAGGAATGAATTTCTGATCGGAGATTCACCACCGACCACCTCTACGCTATAGGTACGGGCGTTGCACATTTTGGGTGGGGATTTGGTTCAATGCGGGATATACAAGGGGATACTATCAGCTTATTCGGAGTCCGTCCCGAATTTCCCTTTTCTGCCCATTGGAAGCGATCCACAGGATCTTGGACATTCCTGTCCGAGGCAACGCACGTGTGGGTTCTGGGGCGCGAAACCTCTTTGTGGAAACGCCGAGGTCGGAAGGGTCCAGTCCTTGGTGAGACCAGGGTTTGTCGAGAAGATTCATGTGTTCTTTGGTGTTGGCGTCTCTCTTGCCTCGGACAGGAATCTCCAAGATCCTTGAAACATGGGACTCCGTCGCGCGGGCACGGGATTATGTCGCGTCGTATTGATTATAATGACGCGCGTTTTTCAATCGGGATGCTCTATACCCTTCGTGCGATCACTGCCTTTCTCTGAAAATTCAAGGTGGGCCAACGTGGAAATTTTCTTGTTCAAAAACAAGAAAACGCAGGCTAGCAGTGCAAAGAGCACAGGAAGCGAAAAAAGGAACGTCTGCAGGAACTGCACGGGCAAGTCCCACAGGGCCTACCCGTGGCACCCGAAGGTTGTTTTTGCTGACGGAAGTTAGCTTGTGTCGTGAATGATTACAGTTCTTGGTTTTGCGGCTGTGGAGCGATAGGCTAAGCTGTTGTGCCCTTCGGGGTATTGTAAAATAACGGAAGGCAGGCTCTCTTATGACGGCAGAGACAAAGGTCATCGTTAACACGCGTTTTCCCTGGGGGGCGGGGCTGGTTGTTCCCGTGTGGGTGGGCGCGCTCACCGCTTTGTTGGCTCAGAGCGTTCTTTCGTCACCGACCTTTGAACACAGATTCACGACGCTCTTCAGTTTGGTGATGGGACTCGTGTTTTATTCCATCGCGGGGAAGGTGTTGCGTGGTGTGTACGCGTCGCATTCCGACGAAGACATGGGCGTGGTTCTCCAGCGTTCCTTCATCCTGCTTGTATTCGGGGCGTTGGCTGCGGCTGGGGCGGCGTTGGCCGTCATGTATGGCTTCAACGAATTTCGCCACGGCTGTTTTTTTGGCCGGGGCATGCCTTTCTTCTTGTCCACATGGACACCTATCGTGCTTTTTGCCATGGTCATGGGCTTGTGGGCCGCTGCGCGAGGCTGGGGGTGGATTCGCCGTCTCCTGTTGCTGATCCTGTTTGTTGCCGCTCTCTTCCTCCACGATTGGATTCAGTTGGAACTGGGGCTGCGCCCCGTGAATCCCCTGTTTGGATTGTTTTTGTTTGTTGACCAACGGGCGGACATGGTGGTGCCCCGGATCCATTTTTACCACCGTATCGGCGTTATCCTTGTTACGGCTTCGCTGTGGTGGACCTGCCTGTGGTGGCAGGGTGGCACGGGTGTGCTGACGCGCCGTTGGGTGGCGTTGAGCTGGGCCGTGACAGCGCTCTATGTGGTGGGCGCGGGCAGTTATGCCGGGCTGGGCTTTGGCAATGGAAAGATTCTAGGAGCTCTGTCCGAAACGCGGGAGTCGGAGCACTTCGTCTTTCATTATGCGCCCCATGGCGCAGCGGCATTTAATATCGAGCAATCCGTCCGCTATGGGGAGTACACGTGGACCCGTCTCGCGGGATTGATGGAGGTCGCGCCGACGGAGAAGACGACGGTGTATATCACGGATGACCGGGATATTCAGTGGGATCTCTCCGGGATACGCGCCGCCAATGCCCTGCCATGGCGGCTTATGACACCAGACGATGATCTGCGCAGTTCAACTTTTGCACACGAGTTGGTGCATGCTTTCGATCTGGGGGATGCCCGTGGCAATTCCGCTGGCGGCGGTGTGTGGGATTCGCGCTGGCGGCTGGCCCGGCAGGCACCCGCCTTAATGTTCAATCGCGGGCCGACGGAAGGCATCGCCCACGCCTTTAGCGCGGGCTATGCCCTGACGCCCCTCGCGCACCGGCGTCAGGCGGCGGCCCTGGCGGAGGAAAAACTGCCTTCGGCCACGGTGTTCATGGGGAGGAACGGATTTGTGACCTTGAACGAGGGCAACGCGTACGACCTGTCTGGATCCTTTATGGGCTTTCTCGTCCAGACCTATGGGGCGGAGGCCCTGCACCGTTTTCTGGACATGCGCTCCGACTATGAAGGTGCTTTTGGGAAAGACTTGGAAGCCTTGGACGAGGAATGGCGGGCATTTCTCCGCGAGGTTCCGATTCGCACGCGGGACGTGGCCGATCTTGGCCGGAGCTTCGATAGCTCCGTTCACAAGGGCTACCGGGAGAAGTGCTGCCCCAAACTCGGCAGCCGCGTGCCGGAACTGGAAGATGTGGCCTACGCCGCCTATCGCGGGGGGCGCTACGACGAGGCGCTTGATGCCTATGAGACGTTGTACGCGGAGTCGGGTGATTCACGCCATCGTTTGCAGCAGGTCAAGATCCACCGGGACATGGGGAACAGCGATCTGGCGTTGGCCTTGCTGGACACGCTTCTGTCTGCGGAGGATGTATCCGAATCGCAGCGCTTGGACTACAACCGGTTTCGGGTACTCTGTTTGGCCGAGCTCGGGGATTGGAATCAACTGGATGAGCTGCTTGACCAATGGCCAGCCTTTGAGGCGGATGCCGCGCCGGATGTTCTTAGAAAGCATCGGCTCCTGCGCAACGTTTCCTATCGCGAACGATTTGCCGTCACGCTTACTGCGCGCGATGACTACGAACGCCGTCGTGCTATCGAGTCGTTGGCGGCGGAGTTTCCCGGTGATGAGGATATTCGATACGCCTTGCTGGGGCAGGTGTATGGGTCGTTGCGGCCCCGGTGGGGCCGTGTGAATATTTCGCTGGAGAACCGAAAAAAACTGGCGGGTGTGATGGCTCTGGTGGAAGAGTCCCCGGAAATTGTGGATATCCTGGGGAAGAACCTGGAGTATTTTGTGGATCGCGCTATCGTTGCGGGTGACTTTGATTTTGCGGAGGCGTTGGTTTCGATGATAGCGGCGCACACGGAGGATTTGCTTCGCGCGTATCAGATGAAGGTGTTCCGCGAGCGGATCGCGTCTGAGCGGGATTACGCCGCGTCACATTGACTATGATGGGGCGAAGGCGGATCTTTTTGCAGACCGAAAGGGAGACGAAAATGAAAAAATACACGCTATGCTTACTCATCCTGTTACTGGCTGTCGGTAGCGCCCACGCAGAAGACCAGGCATCCACGGCTACGGCGCTGCGGCCATTGACCAACCCCTTCTTCGTTTTTGAGAATGGGGCCGGGCGTGATCAGTGGACCCCGGAACGGCAGGCGGAGACCCTGGCCCGGCTGGGTTATGCGGGTATTGGTTATTCCGGCACGGGCAATCTCGACGCAAGGATGAAGGCTTTTGATCGTCCCGATCTTCGGGTGTTTAATATTTATGTGGCCTGCCATCTGAATAACGACCCGCCCTATGGCGATGACCTGAAGGCCGCCATCAAGCGTCTTAGAGGAACGGGTGTCACCATCTGGCTCACGGTCCAGGGGAAATCCGAAAACGACGAGAAAGCCGTTCAGTATGTTACGGAAATTGCTGACCTTGCCGCAGCGTCCGGTCTTCAGGTGGCACTCTATCCGCACGCAGGATTTTTTGTCGCGGATATCGAAGATGCCCTGCGCATTGTGCGTCAGGTGAAGCGCAAGAATCTCGGCGTGACCTTTAATCTGTGCCATGAACTCAAGGCAGGAAACGAAGCACGCTTTGACGAACTCTTGGAGGAAGCGGCCCCGGTTCTCTTCGTCGTGTCGATCAACGGCGCGGACCACGCTGGGGGCTGGGACCAACTTATACAGCCACTGGGGCAAGGGGCTTTCGATCTGAACAAGCTCTTGCGCAAACTTCAGGCCATTGGCTACGAAGGCCCCATCGGGTTGCAGTGTTATAACGTCCCCGGAGATACCCTCGCCAACCTTGAGCACAACATTATCCAATGGAAGGCCATCGTTGCCGAGTTTGCAGTGGGCGGGCGTTGAGGGGGTGGCGGCTCACGATCAACGGCGATGGCACAGTCATCGTAGCATGGGCATCCTGCCTGTGTTTTTTTTGGTAAGCGTTTATGGAGCATTTCGGGTGTAGGCCAACTGGGCAAGCGGTACGCCCACGCTGGAGAATAAATGTACATGTTGTGTAAAGAGGTACGGTACGGCTTGGTGTTGTTGGTGGCCGGGATGATTGGGGGGTGTGGGAAAGCGCCGTCGACAAAGCTGGCACCGCTGGAGCCACCGCCCGAAACGCGTGTGGCTCATGAGGTGACAGAGACTGATGGTGGGGAAGGAGATGACACTGTTACCGGCGGTGTCGTTACCCCGAGTCTACGGGTACCAACCTTTGTGAAGGATGTGAGTTGCCGGGAGTGCCACGAGGAACAGTTCGCGGATTGGTTGGGTTCGGACCATGAGCGGGCCATGGACCATGCCACGGCGGAGACGGTGCTGGGCGATTTCAACGACGCGACCTTCAGCCAGTTTGAGGAGCACTGGCGCTTTTTTATCGAGGCGGGCACGTACAAGGTGGGCTATCGCTCGGGGGACGACGCGGAGCAGGTCTATCCGGTGGAATACACCTTTGGTGTGCGGCCCTTGCAACAATACCTGGTGCCTTTTCCGGGGGGGCGCTACCAGTGTGTGCCGGTGGCGTGGGATGTGATTGAGAAGCGCTGGTATCATCTCTACCCCGATGAGCCGATGCGGGAAGGCGATCCCATCCATTGGACGGGCCGTCTGCAAAACTGGAACTACATGTGCGCCGAGTGCCACAGCACGAACGTGCAGAAGGGCTTTGACAACGATACGAATACCTTCAAGACGACCTTCAGCGACATTAACGTGGGGTGCCAGGCGTGCCATGGTCCAGGATCGGAACATGCGGCTTGGGCAGAATCGAAAAAGGTAAGCGCCAACGGACAAGGGTCATCTGCCCCGTCATTCCCACGGACGTGGGAATCCAGAACGCGGCAGGGATCGTCCAAAACAAAACTGGATCCCCGCGTTCGCGGGGATGACGGACTCTTGTTAGACTCACGTAGTGACGGCGCATCGAGAAAGAGTTCCCCATACAACGACCATGGCCTCGTGGTGGATTTCAAGGCGGGGGACGGGGCCTACCAGGTAGATCAGTGTGCCCGTTGCCATTCCCGCCGTGCCCCGGCGCAGGCGGAGGATAGCCACGCCCGCGCCTTTCTTGATAATTTTCAGTTGAGCACGTTGCAAGAGACCTTGTATTTTCCCGATGGACAGATTCAGGATGAAGTCTATGTGTATGGCTCCTTCGTGCAGAGTCGCATGTACCATGCGGGTATTCGCTGCACGGACTGCCACGATCCGCACAACGCACGGCTCCTCGCATCCGACAACAGTTTGTGCGTTCGGTGCCACCAGGAATTTCCACCGCTCGAGTTTCCGACGGTGTTGCC
>JAJRPE010000582.1 GCA_024280935.1 Candidatus Hydrogenedentota bacterium | reverse complement strand
TTCACCCTCAACAAGCTGACGGGACGCATTCAAAACCCCGACCCCAAGTCCGCCATCGGCCGATCTGAACCCGGCGAAGGCCGCGACAAGTACATCAAGAAATGGCGTTCCTGGATGGAAAAAGAGAAGGCCAAGGAAAAGAAGGCTGCCTGATATACATGCAACGACAACCCGTCGAATTGGGCAGATCCGTCTCAGCGGATGGGCCAGTTTTCCGCTTGTGGCAATCGGCGCGAATATTCGTCAATAGTTGACGAACAATGAGGGTGATGCTACACTGGCGTGCTTGGCGTCAGGTACAAAAGGAGTCATTGTGGATTACGAAGACGGCATCTATTACGAAGATTTGGCTGAAGGCAATAGCGCAACCACCCCGGGACGTACCATCACGGAAGCGGATATTGTCAATTTTGCCGGGGTCTCCGGTGATTTCAATCGCATCCACACCGATGAAGAGTTCGCAGCGAATATGCATTTCGGCCAGCGAATTGCCCAGGGCATGCTGGGACTCTCCATCAGTTCGGGACTCGTGACCCGCAATCCCGGTGCGCAAAACCATATGCTCGTTGCGTGGCTGGGCCTTACGTGGGATTTCAAGCGGCCCATTTTCATCGGCGACACCATCCGCGTGATACAGACGGTCAAAGAAAAGCGCCCAACCCGTAAACCGGATGCCGGGCTGATCATCTTTGATGTCAAGGTGACCAACCAGCGGGGCAAGGTCTGCCAGGCCGGTGAGTGGAAAGTTATGTATATGCGGCGGGACGCCCCGGAAAATGGGGAAGAGTAACTCGTATTTCTCCCTTCCTGCGGATAGGAGGTTGGGCTTTCCAGCCCGACATAACGCGCACGACCGGCCTTAAAAATGCACTTGGCATCCGGGGGTGGTGCCTTTCGTTCGAATCCAAAGGGGTTCCACGTGCCGATGGCGGACTTTATTACCGACGCATCCTTTGTGTCGGGCTGGAAAGCCCAACCCCCTTTGCCGTGAATACTTTCGAGGAGCAGACGTGAAGATTGTAGTGCTTATAAAGCGGGTGCCGGACACGGCCTCGGTCTTTCAGATTAATGATGCCCAGGACGGGATCGATACGAGCCGTTTGAAGTTCGTCATGGGACCCTACGATGAGCACGCGGTACAGGAGGCCGTCAACCTGAAAGTCGCCAAGGATGGGGAAATCGTGGTGGTGACGCTGGGTGGCCCCGATGCCAAAGACAAACTCCTGACAGCCCTGGCGATGGGCGCGGATCGCGCTGTTTTGATTACGGGCGATGGCGTGGACAGCCTCGGCCACCGCGGCATCGCGGAAGCCCTGGCCGCCATCGTGCGTGAAGAATCTGCCGACATCGTCTTCGCAGGCAAACAGGCGGTGGACGATGACGGCTCCCAGATTCCAGAGCGCATCGCCGAAATTTTAGGCTGGTCCCATGCTTCGGTCATCACCCGCTTCTCCTTGGATGGCGCCACCGCAACGGTGGACCGTGAAATCGAGGGCGGCCAGTTGACCCTTGAGGTGCCGCTGCCCGCCATCTTCACGACGGAAAAGGGCATCAACAAACCGGCGTACCCCAAGCTGCCCAATATCATGAAGGCAAAGAAGAAGCCCATGGACGAAACTAGCCTGGAAAGCCTGCGCCTCTCAGCAACAGATCTGTGCAACAAGGTTTCGATCGGCCAGATGAGCCTTCCGAGACAAGAGCGACTCACAAGAATCCTTGAAGGCGACAACAACACCCAAGTCGCCGAACTGGTTCGAATTCTGAAAGAAGATGAGAAGGCACTGTAGGCAGCAGCCCATTCGGACAACGCAGTCGATTCTGATAAGGACGGTTTGATGAGTGTATTGGTTTTATTGGAACAACGCGGCGCGCTCAATCCATGCGCCCTTGAGGCCGCTACGGCGGCTTCCGCCATCGCAAAAAGCGCCGGCCTGGAACTGAATGCCGTGTATATTGGTCAATCCCTCGCCGGCCAGGAAGGCGAACTCGCCGGTTTTGGTCTAAAAAAAGTCTACGCCTACGAAAACACCCGGCTCGGCCACTATTCCAATGACGGCTACGTGCCTATTGTGCGCGAGCTGGCACAGGAACTGGGCGCGACGGTCATCATCGGCTCTGCGTCGGCCCAGGGCAAGGAGCTTTGCGCTTCCGTCGCGGGTCGTCTCGGCGTCGAACTGGTGCAGGATGCCATCGCCTGTCGCTGGGACAAGGGCCTCCACGCCACCAAGCCGGTCTACGCGGGCAAGGTCATTTCGGATGTGGTCATCAACGACTCCCCCGCCATGCTCTCCCTCCGCCCCAATGTCACCGTCATCGAACGGGTTTTCGGCGCCACCCCGGAAATCGTCCGGCGCGACATGCCCGAAGTTTCCCTGCGCACGGTCATCCAAAAAGCAGCGGAAGCCACGACGGGCACGGTGGAGCTGACCGAGGCCAAGATTGTCATATCCGCCGGACGGGGCGTTGGCGGCCCCGAAAACCTGCCCGTCGTCGAAGCGCTGGCGAATGCCATGGGTGCCGCCTTTGGTGCCAGCCGCGCCGTGGTGGACGCCGGTTGGATTCACCATTCTCACCAGGTGGGCCAGACGGGCAAGGTGGTCAGTCCCGATATCTACGTGGCCTGTGGCATCTCCGGGGCCATCCAGCACCAAGCCGGTATGCGGACCTCGCGAATCATCGTCGCCATCAACAAGGACCCCCAGGCCAATATTTTCAAGATTTGCGACTACGGCATTGTGGGCGACCTTTTTGAGATATGTCCCCTGCTGACCGAAGCGGTGTTGCAGGCGAAGGGATGAAATCAGGAAGAACGATTTCTGGGCCACGAATACACGCAGGGTAGTCGTTGGCTGCAAGCAAAGGAGTTTTCAATATATGTAGGACATCCGTCCCGGTTGTCACAGGTCGTTTACGGCCTCTACGGAAAGTTTGCACGTAAGCGTTCACGGCATATAGGGTTCTGCTTGCTTGCGTGGCTCCTACAAGCAACGGCAACAAGAAAGTGGCACAGCCATCTCGGCTGTGAAAAACACAGGCAG
>JAJRPE010000581.1 GCA_024280935.1 Candidatus Hydrogenedentota bacterium | reverse complement strand
TGGTTGCCTTTGCCATCTGGTGGATAATTTATTTCTGGCAGCGGAACAAACCAGAGGATGTGGGGCTCGAACCCATCGTGGAGCACGGTGAAGGCGACGAGGACAACGCGGTGCAAGCTTCCACGGCGGAGACGGTGACCTTTCGAGATTACCTCAAGATCGTGGCGAACCCTATTGTGCCGCTCATGGGGATCTGCTATTTTTGCATCAAATTTCTTCGGTATGCCCTCGATTCCTGGTTGCCCACATTTCTGTTTATTCAGGGCAATCAGGAGGGCGCTCAACTGGGTGTGGATCAGGCCTCCTATTACTCAAGTATTTTCGACATGGCGGGGTTCGCGGGGGCCATTATCGCGGGCATCGCGCTGGATCGAGTCTTTCGGGGACGGTGGGAACGTCTCACCCTGCTCATGGGCGTTGGCATCGTAATAGGCTATTTCACCGTCTTACAATTCGGCTCGAACCCAACCATGCTTGCCGTGTGTTTTGGTCTCGTGGGCTTCATGCTCTATGGACCGGATACGCTCCTTTGCGGGGTGGCTGCGGTGATTGTTGCCGGCGAGCGGAACGCCGTGGCCGTGGCGGGGCTGGTCAATGGCATTGGCAGCATTGGCCCGGTGGTACAGGAGTTGGTTATCCCCTATCTCATGGAAGGGCGCGAACCGGCGGACCAGATTCGTAATGTGAACATGCTCGGTCTCGGTGTGGCCATGCTCTTTGTGGTGCTGATGGTGGTGCTTTGCTGGCAGGTGCAGCAAATTCACACCCGAAATGATTTGCGGCAAAATGGCGGGGAAGCCGAATCATGATGAGATACAGCGAGACAAGGGTCCCATAGAGAAATTGGACGAAGCGCTGGATATGATATTTGCATAAGGGGACTGCCTCGCCCAAGCCCGCCTTGTGCAGCACAAGTAGGCTCTGTGGTCAATCGCCTATTCTCAAGTAGAAAATGGCCCTTCAGAAGGCGGGGCTGTCCCCAGGAAAGGGAGACGGGGGCGCTATTTGTTTGGGGACAGCCCCGCCTGTTCGGGGAAGCTTTGCATACCTCGGCAAGACGGTGAACGCTACGAATCGCACTTCGTATTGCGACGTGCCCTTGGGCGAGGCAGTCCCCGGTTTACTGGCGCTTTTCAGGCCGGTATACTCAGGCCTCAATCAATCTGGGCAGCCGACATGCCCCGTGAACTTCAACAGAGGCCTCCCAATTGAACATCGATATTTTATACACGGAAGATTGTCCGAACTATCCTTTTGCCGTGGCCTTGGTTAACGAGGTGGTGAAGGAACTGAATCTCAACGCGGAGATTCAGGAGGTGTTGGTTCGTGGCCCGGAAGAAGCGCGGTCCATGCACTTCCTGGGTTCACCGAGCATCCAGGTGAACTGGGTGGATATTGAGCCCGGCGCGGACGAACGCACGGATTTCTGTTACGCCTGCCGAATGTATGGGGGCGAGGGCGTACCGCCCCGTTCCATGCTGCTGGCGGCACTGACGGGCGAAGACGCACCCGAGGGTGGGGATGAGGTGTTGGCAACCGCTGAGATTGACGAAGAACCTGCGGCGGTATCCAGCGCTCATGAACCCAAGATGATTCCTACGCCCATCTGTCCGGGGTGCCTTTCGTCCTTGGTGCGTCTGGGCATGCACAAGACCACGGCGGTGGCCCATAACCATGCGGGGCGCGAGCATTACTTTTGTTCCCGTGGCTGTGTCGATATCTTTGAACGCGACGCCGAGCGCTATCTCTTGGACATGAAGGACCTCATTGTTTGTCCCGTATGTCTTGGGGAACGTTACCAGCGCTCGGCGACCTATGTGGCCGTGGAAGGAAGCGTCTACTTTACCTGCCGTTCCCCCCGCTGTGGCGAGTATCTCAAGGAAGACCCCGATTTCTATCTCAAACGGCTCGCGGGGGATGTGCCCAGCGCGGGCGTAAAAGACCACGATGGTGATTCGTTGGGGTAGTGTTTTCTTGATGCTCGGTGGTTATCCGTCGAAATCCCAATAAACAAAGAGATTGAACCACGAATGGACACGAATACACACAAATGAAGAAAACAAGCAATTATGAACAGGGCGGACGTAGCATATAGGCATCTTGCTCGTTTTTTTCTGGAAACTCCGATGCTGTTTTTACTATGCTGCTGGCATTGTGATTTTCTAAATACCATGATATCCAAAAGAGAATATGAAAAAACGTGCTCCACGAAACAGAACGTTGAACTGCGATGCGCTGGAGATGGCATCGCTCTCGACGGAGTTGTTGACGCTCTCAGGACCAGTGTGCCTGGATGCGCTGGTGGATCGTGTCGTCAATCAGGATCTCGGTGACGCGCTACCCTTTCTACCCACCGGATTTGTGGACCTGCTTATTTTGGACCCCCCGTACAACCTGACGAAAAATTACAACGGTCATGTATTTCGCTCCCGTGAGGCAGACGAATACATAGATTGGTTTAGACAAACGCTTTTGGCGCTTCTCCCGCTGCTCCGGCCTCAAGCATCCTTATATGTTTGCAGCGACTGGAAGACTTCGAGTCTTATCTTTCCTATCCTGGACGGGCACCTTCATGTTCGCAACAGAATCACGTGGGAACGGGATAAAGGACGTGGCGCAAAAACTAACTGGAAGAACAATACGGAGGACATTTGGTTCTGCACCGTCGGCGACGACTATTGTTTCAATGTCGATGATGTTAAACTCAAACGGCGCGTAATTGCGCCCTACCGATCTGAGGATGGCAAGCCCAAAGACTGGCAAGAATCGCAAAATGGCAACTACAGGTTAACCCATCCGTCTAATATTTGGTCTGACATTACTATTCCTTTCTGGTCGATGCCGGAGAACACGGACCATCCTACCCAAAAACCCGAGAAGCTCATCGCGAAGCTTGTTCTGGCAAGTTCGAAACCCGGCGATTTTCTGTTCGATCCCTTTCTCGGAAGCGGTACAACAGCGGTTGTCGCACGTAAGCTAGGTCGGCGTTTTTGTGGCGTGGAGCTGAACCGAGAATATTGCTGCTGGGCAAAAAAACGGTTGCTGCAGGCCAAAACCGATAAGAGCATCCAAGGATATGCCGATGGCGTATTTTGGGAACGCAATAGCTTGAGCGACCAGAAAACACAGAAGGAACCCAGTATCTTTTAGTGCCCTTTGGGGCCTGCTATCGACAATAAATTATGAGTTTGCGATGTCGTTTTTGGCCTTTCAGGGCGGTCGCTCATGCGACATGGCTGTAACGATTGTATGCGGATTCGTTCGCTGCACCGCAGGTGCCACTTCTTCCAGGCAAGGTCCCGGAAGAAGCGTAGTGCCTTGCATGCGCTTTTACAGTGATTGCGCCTACCCGTGGCACCCGAAGGTTGTTTTTTAAGGGCCCGGATAACACGGGGCGTGAACGCTTATGATTAAGGCAAACCCGCCGCCTTCTGAATTCCCATGTGTGTGGGAATAACGTGACGATTTCTCCAAATTAAGGTGCTATAGCACATGCAACCACGGCATCCCATCGACGTTACCAATAGGAAGTTTCCAATGTATTCGCGTATGACAATTTTTCTACTCCTTCTTACCCTCGTCCTTGTTCAGCCCCTTTCTGCAGAGCAGTTAGAACCCATTCCATCAGAGAAGGCCCTGGCAACGATCCATGTGCCCGATGATCTGGAAGTTCAGCTCATTGCCGCCGAACCCGTCATTGAGGATCCCGTGGCCCTCGCTTTCGACACTGAGGGTCGCCTTTTTGTGGTGGAGAACCGGGGCTATCCGACCGATGCCTCCAATCAAGGCCGACTTTCCGTGCTGCAAGACAAGGATGGGGATGGCTACTACGAAAGCAAAACCATATTCGCCGATGGATTCACCTTTCCCAATGGCGTTATGCCGTGGAAGGGGGGCGTGTTGTTGACGAGTGCGCCGACCATCTATTTTCTCAAGGACACCGACGGCGACAATGTCGCGGATGTGCGCGAGGACTTTCTGACGGGCTTTAAGTTGGGCGGCTCGACCCAGCTCTATGTGAGCCATCCCACGCTGGGTCTGGACAACTGGCTCTACTTTACCAATGGGCTGAGTGGGGGCGAGGTCATCGATCCCCTGCATCCCGATGCGCCACCGATAAAGATGGGCACGAGTGATTTGCGCTTCCATCCTTTCACGCGCGCTTTGGAGGCAACCTCGGGGCGTGCTCAGTTTGGATTGACCTTCGATAACTACGGACACCGCTTTGTCGTCACCAACCGAAAGCATATTGCCCAGGTCGTGATTCAGCAGAAGGATCTGGCCCGTAATCCCTACGCCGGGTTGCACCAGGTAGAAGATGAAATTGCGGGCAAGGGCAGCGAGATTCATCTTTTTGCCCTTTCCGAGGCCACGACCACGGCTTTTTCCCATGCGGGCACTTTTACAGCGGCTTGCGGTCTGGTAATTTACCGCGGATCGGCATTGCCGGAGACCTATCAGGAGAATGCCTTCACGTGCGATCCGACGAGCAATATTATTCACCGGACGGTGCTTTCGGGCGACGGACCCGCCTATAAAGGGCGCCGGGCTCGCGAGGGGGTGGAGTTTCTGGCAAGCACGGACAACTGGAGCCGCCCTGTTTTTACGGCCAACGGCCCTGACGGTGCCCTGTATTTTTGCGATATGTACCGGATGTCTATCGAGCATCCCGCATATTTGCCGAAAGACGTTATTGCGGTAACGGATTTCAGCAAGGGGAAGGGGATGGGACGCATCTACCGTATTGCGGGCAAGGGGGCCTCTGGTGGCCCACGATCATTTACGGCGGACACGACGGACACCGATGCCCTGGTAGCCCAGTTGAGCGCGAAGGACAGTTGGCAGCGCGAAACGGCGCAGCGTCTCCTGCTTACCGAGCGAGAAAAGACACCCGAATTGATTGCCCAACTGCGTCAGCTATTGCGGAATGGAGAATCGGAGCATGGCCGCTTGCACAGTCTGTATCTTCTCGAAGGCCATGGCGCCTTGGAAGAAGCCGATATCATGGTGGCCATGGGGGACAGCCACCCCGCGCTCCGGGAACATGGCATCCGATTGGCCCGCGCCAACATCGGTGAGTCGGACGTGCTGAAGGCAGCCATAATTGAGGCGTGCAAGGACGAGAGCAGCCGGGTGCGTTACTACGCGGCCTTGGCGCTGGGCGACCTGGGCACGGCCGACGTGGTGGATTCCTTGCTTGATGTTTCCCGCCAGGATTTGGAAGATTCCTGGACGCGTGCGGCGGTCTTTTCGGGCATAAAGAATCAAATCGCGGCGTTCGCCACGCGTTTCCTTTCTGAAGCCGACGTGAAGCAAGCGGGCCTGGACGGGTGGATTTCACCGCTGGCACGCATGGTGGCCCAGAGTCAACCTGCGGACATTACAGGGTCGGTACTCGCCGACTTGCTGAAGGGTCCTATGGGACAGGGTGAGCTGATCTTAACGGCGCTCGAAGGTATGGCCGAAGGTCTGCGGCGAAACCGGGCCTACCCTTCCAGCACGCCTGCGCTTGCCCACCTGATCGCGTTGGCAGCAGATAACACCGAGACGGCAGGATCGCTTAGTGCTGTCCTTTCCCGGAGTCTGGCCCAAGCTACGGATAGCACGACACCAACAGCGCAGCGTCTCCATGCGATTCGCTTGTTGGGTTATGGAAGTTTTGCCGATGACGGAGAATTGTTGGGTAGCCTCTTGCAGCCCAGGGAACCCCGAGAAATTCATTACGCGGCGGTTCAGGCACTGGGCATGATATCCGACCCTGGTGTGGCGAAACTTTTGGCTGGAGAAGAGGCGTGGGGCCTTTATACTACGCCCATCCGCAAGGCCGCCCTGGCGATTTTGCTTTCTCGTTCAGAGCGAACGGCTGTGCTTCTCGACGCGATGGAAACAGGGGCCATACAAGCATGGTCCATCGACCCGATAACCCGTCGTCGTCTCACTTCACACAAGGACGCGGAAATAAAAGCACGGGCGGTGGCTATTTTCAGCAACGTGAAAAAATCGGATCGCAATGCCGTCTACGAGGATTACAAGACGATTTTTGTCCTGGATGCAGACCCCGTTGCGGGACGCGAGGTATTCAAGAACAATTGCGCCCAGTGTCATAAGTTTGTCGAGGATGGTTATGATGTGGGTCCAGACCTAACGGGTATTCGCAGTCAACCCCGGGAGTCTATCCTGCTCCACATCATCAAGCCCAACAGCCAGGTTCTTGCGGGTTTTGAGAGCTTCCTCGTGGAAACGAGTGATTTTGAGTCATTTTCGGGGATTCTCGTGGCGGAGAATGAAAGCACCGTAACGATTCGTGGCGCTCTTGGGGTGGAAAACACCATCAATCGCGAGAATATAGACACCATGTCCTCTGCGAGTCTTTCCCTCATGCCCGAGGAATTGGAAAAGGTGATGACCAAGCAGGAAATGCGTGATTTAATCGGCTTTCTAAAAGGTGAAAAGTAGCAGACCCTGTGCGTTACAATTCAAAAGCTGTATCAACAAAGCAATCTGGATTCAGGTTCTTGAAACGACGCGCCCCGGCGAGGGTGATGTTTTCGCAGCCGCGGATGCCGACCTTTTTGAGGGTGCGTATGCCGCTGAGTTCCATGAGGCCTTCGTTGGTCACGGTGGTGTAAGCGATTCCGATTTCGGCGATGTTGGGCATGGTGCGGAACCCGGCCATGCTGGCGTCGGTGACTTTCGTGCCCTCCAACCACAGCCGCTCAAGCCGTTTGAGGGTTTGAAGATTTTTCACCCCGACATCTGTTATTCCGGTATAACTGAGGTACAAATTCTTGAGATTTCGATGCTTCGCGATCTCTGCGATTCCCGCGTCGGTGATGCCCTCAATATCGTCCAGGCTTAGAAAAACCAAATGTTCCATTGGCGGGAGCCCAATGAGCCAGTCGTCATCGAGATCAGCGATATCGGCATCGATATCAGCCAGGTAGGGTTGATTGCCGATAAAGATGCGGCCAGGCACACCCAGCCTCGTCCCTGTCATGGAGATTTCGCGCAAAGAGGTCAGGCGGTAGAGCTTCTCATAGCCGGCGGGGCTGACCCGTGTGCCATCTATGCTCAACTGAAAAAGTCCCGTCAGGTGAGCGATGTAGCCCATTTCCACATCCCCAACGGGGCAGTCATTCAGGTTTAAGGATTGAAGCGCCTGTGATCCGAGACGTCGGATAGCAGCGAGATTGGCCGCTTGGACTGGAGAAACCCGGAGTTGAACTTCTTTGCCATCGGGAATATCGACTTTGCCCCGGGCTTCGCCCAGCGACTGCCACTTATTTTCCTGCTTGCCCTGGAGATTGGTGCTGTAGCCCCAATCACGGATTAGAATACTACCCAAACTGACATCTGCCGGAAATTTCAGGGTTCGCCCGGAAGGTGCTGGCGCGGTCGCAATGCTGGGCGGCACCGGGGCCTTGTAGGTGCTGAAGAAGGTCCAGCCAGCATAGGCCAAAGCAGCAACGAACACCGCAACAACGACACGCTTTACCACCAAGGGATCTAATAGGGGTGTCTGGGCCTTTTTTTCTTTGGGTGCCGTCTTGCCATCGCGCTTGGCCTGCGGAATCTGGGCCTTGATCTGGGCGGCGCGCGGATCCTTGTGAACTACAGTCAAATAATCGCAAATGAGTTCGGCTTCCTCCTCTTTGCCGACGCGAGAGAGACACATGGCCCGACTCATCATAATATCCTTGTCGGACTTGTAGGAAAGGGAAAGGTCGTCAAATATCACCAAGGCTTCGGCCCAGCGCTCCTGCCGATAAAGTTCCTGCGCCTCTTGGTATTCTTGTTGTTGCTTCGAATCCATCGTGGCACCTGAATCCTGACTGTGGAACTTCATGGGCGCTCCACGTGTCACAGTCTTTACACGAATACGCCATGGCTGGTTGTACAGCCGGTAGTAGTATGTTGCAACGGGGGGAGAATTACCAGAAAAAAGTTGACGGCGGTTTTGCGTGAACTTTTTTCTTGAAGCTGCCAAAGCGATGGGCGTATTGTTGCGCTTGACGGAATGTGACCAGGATTTACATGACTACGGAACAAAAACCTGCTATCCGAATGCCCCCCCAGCAGGGGGGGATCTACAACTCGCTCGTGGCCCTGTTGCTTATCATGGGGATCGCGCCGCGCCTCTCCTATTTTCTGACGGGGAGGGCACTCTGGTTTGATGAGGCCGCGCTGTGCATTAACATTCTGGAGCGCTCCTTCATCGGCTTGCTCGATCCGCTGGCCTTCAAACAGGTGGCACCGCCGCTTTATCTCTGGACCCTTAAACTCTGCACACTCGTCGGAGGTCCGACGGTATATGCAGTTCGCTTTCCCTCCATCCTGGCAGGCTTGGCCGTAGTTTTTCTGTTCTGGGCTGTGGCTCGCCGCATCCTGAGTCCAAGCGGGGCGCTCGTGGCACTGTTTATGGTGGTCGCCTCCCAGCATCTCATCAATTATGCGGGCGAGGCCAAACCCTACACATCGGATGTGGCATTGGCCCTTGCCGTGATCTGCATGGCATTGCGCTGGGAGGACAAGCCGCCATCATGGCAGCGTGCCCTCCGATACGGCGTGATCCTGGCCGTAATGGTTTGGTACTCCTTTCCGGTGGTCTTTGTTATTGCGGGTGTCGGCTTGTGTCAACTTGCCTTGGCGACATGGCGGCGTGCGTGGATTTCTGTGGGTTGCCTTTGCCTGCTCTATTCTCTTAGCACCGCAAGCTTTCTGCTTGAGTACTTCGTGGCAATCGCACCGAGCCGGGGCAACGCGGAGACCATGGCGTACATGAATTATTACTGGCGTCATGGCTTCATGCCCTTTCCGCCCACGTCCCACTGGGATATGCGTTGGTATCGGGAGCGCGTTTTCATGTTCTTTGATATGCCGGGAGGGTTTACGCTACAGGGTCTTGCGCTCTTTGTTTGGTTCGCGGGCTTGGCCGCCCTCGCAACCCGGCGCGTGCGCTATGCCGCCTGGATTCTGTCGCCGCTTGTGCTGACTTTGCTTGCTTCCTCCCTCAAACTCTACCCCTTTCATGGCCGCATGACCCTGTTCCTCGCGCCCGCCATTTTTCTACTGGTGGGGGAGGGTGTGGTCTGGTTGGGCACAGGGCAGGCGGCCTGGGTGCGCCGAGCCGTTCTGGGAACCGTCCTGGTATTACTCATGGCACAACCTGCGGTCCGCGCTGCACGCATGGTGGTGGCCCCATCGCGGCACCATGAATTGGGGAAAGTCCTTGCCTATGCCGATGCCCACTGGGCGGTGGGAGATCGTATCTATCTGCGGCAGGGGGACTATATCTCGTATCGTTTTCTGGAAGGGCGATACAATTTTCCCAGAGATGCGGTCCTTTTCGAAAGCCGTAAGCCGGGACTGGAATCAGACGAGGAGGAGTTTCGTGACGAAATCGGTCCACAGTTCGAGCATTGGGGACGGATATGGTTCCCCATGGCCTACGATTACGACGGGACTGTTGCCCCGTATGTCGATCTTCTGGATGCACATGGTCGGCGCTTCGACCGTTTTGTGGCACGGGGAGCCGTGGTCTACGGGATCGATTTCGGGGGTCAGCATTAATCAGGTGGGGAGCACATGTCTTGTGCTAGACTGTGCTAACGAAGTGACGCAAGGGCGGCAGTCATGTGACTGCCGATACGGTTGCGCATGAAACGTTTCGGGGAGTCATACATGGCCGCAAAACGTGTATTAATTGTGGATGACGACGAAGGTGTTCGCATGTTCGTCGCGGGCGTTATGGAAGCCGAGGGCTGGGAGACGGAGGAAGCGCTGAATGGCCAGCAGGCCTTGGATAGCGCGGAGCTGGATGCCCCCGATCTGATTATCCTGGATGTCAGCATGCCGGTCATGGACGGCTTCGAGGCCTTCAAGCGCTTGCGGGATTCGCCCTTTACGGACAAGGTACCCATCATAATGTTGACGGGCATCAATGAGGAACAGGGTGAGTCCTATGACCGCGATCGCATGGAGCAAGAGTTTGGCGTTGAAGGTCCTGAGGACTTCGTCGATAAGCCAGTGGATCCGGTCTTTCTACTACAAAGTGTGATGGGGGTCGTGGGTTAATGGGCCTCTATGAGTTGGTGGTGGTGAAAGCGGGCGGCGCCATCGAACGCTACCCCGTGACACCGGACGGTGTGATCCTGGGGCGGAGCGAAGAATGTGGGGTTACGCTTCATTCGAAGCATGTTTCGCGGCAGCACGCACGATTCTGGCTGGCGGAAGGCTGTGTTCATGTGGAGGATCTCGGCTCGCGTAATGGCATGGAGATAAACGAAAGCCGTGTCACTTCCGCAATTTTGTCCGAAGGCGATCAGATCGTTATTGGTGGGCACCGATTGTATATACAGACTGCCGTGGATTCTGGATTCGGCCGGGCGGTAATCAGTCGTGAACGTGCCGCAGCTTTGCAGGAATCGATTGTACACGACGCTGGCGATGACCGATTGCTGGTGCTTTACCAGGCGGCGCAGTTACTTGGCGAGCTTTTCGATTTAGATGAGCTTCTGGACAAAATCCTGGAGCTTTTTTTCGCCGCCCTGCCGGTGCAACGGGGATTCGTTCTTACCTTGACTCCCGAGGATAAACGACCGGAAATTCGTGCGGCCCGCTCCCGCGATGACAAAGATCAGGGGCCGCCCCTCAGCCAAACCCTCATACGCCACGTTTTTGAACAGGCGGAGGCCATCTTGACCAGCGATGCCCAGGCCGACAGCCGCTTTGGACAGGCCGAGAGCATCATGGGCCATGATATCCACGCGGCGATGTGCGCCCCCCTTCACGGTCGCAACGACGTGGCGGGTGTAATTTATGTGGACGTGGGGAACAGCACAACCCCGTTGACAGAAAGCGACCTGGAACTTCTCACGGCCATTGCCCGGGTCGTCGGCGTCGCCGTCGAAAACGCTCGTCTCTATCGGGAGAATATGGAGCGGGAGCGACTGGCCGCCATCGGCATGGCTACGGCGGGGCTGGGACATTGTGTTAAGAATATCCTCACCGCGATTCGGGGGGGCGTGCAGTTTGTCGATATTGCCATTGAAAAACAGGATCTTAAGTACCTGGCTCGGGGGTGGCCCATATTGGGCCGGGCCATCGAACGAATCGACATGCTGGTGATGAACATGCTTGTCTTCTCGAAGGACCGGAAGCCGGAGCGGATGCGAACCGATATCAATGGAATCATCCGTGATGTACTCGCTATGTTCGAGGCCCGAGCAAAAAAGTGGGATGTGGGACTGAACTACGAACCTGATCCCAGCGGTATCATCCGTGTTGATGGCCAGGCCATTTATCGTGTGATCTTGAATTTGGTGGTGAACGCTGTGGAAGCCTGCGAGCATAACGGCGGAGACGTTTCCATCGCCTGCGCCATAACGGAGCACGGCTGTACAATTCGTATTAAGGATACGGGGATCGGTATTCCCGAGGAGATCGTCCCCCGTATCTCCCAAGTTTTCGTGAGCACGAAAGGAAGTTCGGGTACCGGGCTGGGACTGGCCTGTAGCTATAAGATAATTCGGGAGCATGGGGGCGATATTCAGGTGAAAAGCCAGATGGGAAAAGGTACGGTGTTTACCGTATTTATCCCGGAAAGTGATCCATCGAAGAGGAAGAAACGGGAGACATTGATTCAGCGAAGCGGCATCTAGGGCTGCCCAGCTTATGGTCGTCTTGGTTGCGCAAAGGGACCTCAGAGACGAAAGTGATCTGAGGGACAAGGAAGTAGAAGCGGGTTTTCTTGTCCCTTTCGTCTCTTGGGTCCTTTTGGTCCCTTTTAGAAACAGGAATCTGCAAATTTCCGAAGCCGATGCACGGACACACATGCACGGATGAATATTTCGATTCCCTTGGTTGTACCGAGATAGATAGCCAGAACGAATGCGGGAGCGCCATGCCATGAGTGAAGAACAGCCGAGAATCCAAGCGCCACTATTGAAAGACCGCTCTACAGGGCTTGTTGTCTTTGGGGTAATCCAGGTTTGCATGGGGGGCTTGGCGTTGCTCCTGATGGCGTTCATGGCGTTTTCGATGGTGTTCATGAGTGCCATGGGAGAAGGAATGGCCCAGGCGGGAATGGATACCAGGATGATGCTTCCGGCACTTTTGATGTATGGCGTGTTGGCGGCCTGGTTCATTACGATGGGCGTTGGGTCGATGCTCGCTCGCCGCTGGGCAAGGGCGCTAATCCTGGTTTCTTCATGGCTTTGGCTGTTGGGCGGCTTGGGCGCGATGGTGATGATGCTGTCTTTCATGGGGGACATGTTCGGGCAGGCCTTCGAGGAAGCAAAGACGCCGCCCGCTATGGCGCAGGCTATGAAGGTGACGATGCTCGGTTTTATGGCGTTCTTCTATATCGTCGTACCGGGCGCTCTCGTTCTCTTTTATCGAGGAAAGAGAGTCAAGGCGACCTGCGATACGCGCAATCCCGCACCGAGTTGGACCGACGTATGCCCGTTGCCCGTGCTGGCGCAGACATTAGTTTTTGGTAGTTCGGCTCTATCCGTCCTCTTCATGGGATACTACAATTGGGCCTTTCCCTTCTTTGGGGTAATTCTAGATGGTGCTGTGGGTGCGGTACTTGTGTTGCTTGTCGGGGCCGTGAGTGCTGGTCTGGCCTGGGCGCTATATAAACTGAAGCCCGCCGCCTGGTGGGCTTCGATGGTGTTTGTCATACTCTGGGGCCTGTCCACCCTCATTACCTTTTCTCGCGTGAGCATCATTGATTTCTACGAGAAAATGGACTTTCCTGAACAGCAACTGGAGATGATGCGGAAACTTTACGAAGACCAAAACATCGATACAATCATGCTGTACAGCATGCTCTTTTGGCTGATTGCCATGCTCGGTTTTATCGTGTTTAACCGGCGATACTTTTTGAAGCCTGATGATATCCATAGATTGCCCATTGCAGATGAGTCGCCTGAATGATTCTATGAATGGGTGGGATTGGGGAGGCATCCACGTTCTTGATGCCTCTCCGGTCTCATCGGACTGTCCGTTACATTGAGCTGGAAACCATCAAAAGCCGAATCTCCATTGACATGCCAAAGTTAAGGGCGTTACCATGATCATGTACTCAGCAACGTGTGTCATGGGATGAGGCCGATGGGCAGGAATAAGAGACATCCGCTATTAAGCGGGGTCAGGCGCTTTATGCGCCAAAACAGGACGCTTATTACGGCTGTGTGTGTTGGGGTCGTATTGACAGCTGCCGCCTTTGCGGCTACGTGGCAATGGGAGAATAAGCGTATCAACGATGACCTCCGGGTGGCTGCGGAGGATCAGGTCTTCGCCTTGGAACGCACCTTGGACCGCCACGCCATGGTTCTGAAGGCACTCGAGGGCTTCTATACCGCTTCCCAAGACGTGACGCGCGAGGAATTCGACCGCATTTCCCAACCATTTCTAGCCCGCCATCCAGGCATTCGATTGCTCGAATGGATTCCCCGCATGCGTCGCCTGCACTGGGAGTCCCCTGAGAAAATCGCCCAGGAGGAGGGGAAGCCCGCGCTCGATCTTACGGGAGAAGTCTCGGGACCAACAAGGGTGGGCGTGTTGGACGAGCAGTATTTTCCCGTTTTCTATGTGGCACCCATCGAAGGCAATGGATGGAGACTCTTTCGTGATTTGGCCGCCGATTCCGTTCAATTGGCTTCTCTCAATCACGCGCGTGATACGGGAGAGCCGACGGCCACAGCGCGCATCAGGATTGCAAACGGAGATGCCGAGCAACTTGGTTTTCAGACGTTCCAGCCCATCTACGCGAAAGGCAAGCAACATGATACGCTTGTGGAACGTCGCAAGTACTTGGCAGGCTATGTCTCCGCCGTACAGGAAGTTGGTGATCTCGTCCGGGATGCGCTTGCGGGGCTGGGGCGATCTGAAATAGAGATTCATCTCTTTGATATGAGCGCCCCGCCGGAGGAACGTTTCCTCTGCTATTACCCCTGGCCCGGATTCGTGGCACCCTCTAAAGAAAAGGTGGACGAAGCAACGTTGCGGAGTGGCGTTCATCATGCTATGGAAATTGCCTTGGCGGACAGGGAATGGCTCGCTGTGGCAACGCCAACCCATCGGTTTGTCGTGGCGAGGCGGACCTGGCTGCCGTGGGTCGTGCTTGTGGTCGCACTTCTGCTTAACGGGTTGCTTGCGGTATATCTTGTGGGGCGAGAGCGTGCGCAAATGTCCCTTCAGGAGAGTGAGGAGCAACTGGCGCTGGCGTTGCGCGGAGCGGACCTGGGTGTTTGGGATTGGAACATTTCCACCGGAGAGACGACATTCAACGACCGGTGGGCCGAAATGCTGGGGTATCGCGTTGAGGAAATTGATCCGCAGATCAGGTCGCGGATGAACTTGCTCCACCCCGATGACGCGCCCTACGTGGACAGGGCGATGCAAGCCCATTTGTTGGGTGAAACCGAGTTCTACGAGACGGAGCACCGGATGCGCCACCGTTCAGGCAAATGGATCTGGGTGTTGGACCGGGGCCGCGTTATCAGTCGCGACCGGAACAACAAACCGTTGCGCGCTTGCGGAACACACTTGGATATCACGGAGCGCAGGCGTGGGGAAGAAGAAATTGCGCGTATGCGGCGCTACCTCCAAAACGTGATCAACTCCATGCCATCGACGCTTATCGGCGTCGATATTGAAGGAATTGTCACCCATTGGAACCAGGAGGCGGAGCGCGTCACGGGGCTGTCTGCATCGGAGGCGGAGGGACGTTTCTTCCATGATGCCTATCCCCTCTTGGAACGGATAGCAGATCGTGTAAAGAAGGCGGTTCGGGACGGGGTGCCCCTTGTTTCGGAGCGGCTTCAGACCGAAGGCGAGGACGAAGAAATTGCGTATCGCGATGTGATCGTCTATCCCCTCGAAGAGGGTGGGGCTGTTGGCGCGGTAATTCGCGTCGATGAGGTGACTTCCCGTGTGAAGATCGAAGAGATGATGGTGCAGACTGAGAAGATGATGTCCGTGGGCGGGCTGGCGGCCGGCATGGCCCACGAGATTAATAATCCCCTGGGAGGGATTCTTCAGGCGTGCCAGAACATCGAGCGCCGCACCTCGCCCGAACTTCGCAAGAATTTGATGGTCGCCAAAGACTTGGGCCTCGACATGGAGATTCTTCATCAGTATATGGAGGCGCGGGGTATTGTCGAGTTTATTCGTGGCATACGGGAGGATGGCGAGCGGGCAGCCAACATCGTGGCAGATATGCTGGCCTTCAGTCGTCAAAGTGAATCCCACTTCGCGCCGATCAAGGTTCTTGCCATGATCGAAACAGTGCTTCGGCTTGCCACCAAAGACTATGACCTGAAAAAGAACTATGATTTTCGCAGGGTGGTTGTTACGCAGGATCATGAAGACGAGCTCATGGAAATTCCGTGTGACAAGACGAAAATAGAGCAGGTTCTTCTCAACCTCCTCAAGAACGCCACCCAGGCGATGGGTGCCCAGGAGAACCCCTCAATTTTCATTGAGACGCGGCGGGAGGCCGAATTTGCGCGAATCGAGGTCGCGGACAATGGCCCCGGAATGGATGAAGAAACCCGTCGGCGTGTTTTTGAACCCTTTTTTACGACCAAGGAGGTTGGTGTCGGGACAGGACTCGGCCTGTCGGTGTCCTATTTCATCATAACCGGCCATCATAAAGGGACGATGACCGTCGAGTCCACGCCCGGCCAGGGTACGCGTTTCATCCTGCGTCTCCCGCTGAGATTTATGGGGGAGGCGGAATGACGGTGCGCGTCCTGATAGTGGACGATGAACCTAACTTGTGCGTAAACCTCTCCGCCTATCTGGAAGATGAGGGTATGGAGGTGTGCTTCGCCCTTTCGGGGGAAGATGCGATTGTACTCCTCAATGGTGGAACGACCGTTGATGTGGTTGTTACCGATATGCGCCTTCCGGGAATGGATGGCAACGACACGATTCGCGCCATTCACGCAGCCCACCCGTCGGTCCTCTTTGCGATACATACCGGGACCTCGGTGTACGCCGTGCCGGAAGACCTGCGTGCCTTTGGAATAACGGAGAATTCTGTGTTCAAGAAGCCGATGAAAGACATGGCGATACTCGCCGACGCACTTGAAGACCTCGTCGCTCAGAAAGGAGATGGTGTCGATGGATGAGTGCGTGCGAATCCTCAGTATTGAAGACGAACTCACCGTGCGGCGGAGTATTGTGGGCTATTTGGAAGATAGCGGCTTCGAACTACTTGAAGCGGACAATGGCAGGGTCGGCCTCGAAATCTTTCACGCGGAGCATCCCGACCTGGTGCTTTGCGATTTGCGCATGCCCGAAGTGGGCGGTCTTCAAGTGCTCGCCGATATCGTCGAAAAGGCGCCCGAAACACCCATAATCGTGGTCTCGGGCACAGGCACTATGAAGGATGCGATCGAGGCGTTGAAGCTGGGCGCGTGGGACTATGTCATGAAGCCCATTCGCGACATGCAAGTGCTTGAGCACGCTGTTGAAAAGGCCCTTGAACGCGCCCGTCTAATACGTGAAAATAGGGAAAGTCGCGAGCTTCTTGAGGCGACGAATAAACGCCTTGCCGAAAGTTTGGGTCAGCTTGAGGAAGATGAATTGGCCGCCCGGCACATTCAATTTCAGCTTCTTCCTAAACAGATGGTTACACTCGGCCCCTTTCAGTTCACCTGGCACATCAAAACATCTGCTTTCTTGAGCGGTGACTTTGTGGACTATTTCCAAATTGATGACCGGCATCTGGGCTTTTACATTGCCGATGTGTCGGGCCACGGCGTGTCGTCGGCCTTTGTGACCGTACTCTTGAAAACCACGATGAACCGACTCCTCGAACAGTACCAACGCTCGGAAGACGACAGAATACTCCATCCCGAGCGGGTCCTACAGCTACTCAATGAGGAAATCGTCGCGCAGGAGTTCGACAAGTATCTCACGATTTTCTACGCGGTGTTGGACTTGGAGGCTCATGCCTTCGTTTGCAGCAACGGGGGGCATTTTCCGGCACCGGTTCTTTGCGACGGCCAGACCACGCGCTTTCTCGATGCCAAGAGCCTGCCTGTTGGCCTTTTCGATACCGCTTCCTACGAGGCGGCCACGGTGCTCTGTTCGGATTCCTTCATGATGGCTATGTTTTCCGATGGTGTTCTCGAAATGGATCCAACGAAAGATCTGAAGGCGAAGAAAGAGGCCCTCCTGGCACAGGTGGAGCGTCTCTCCAAGGATCCTCTCTCTACGCCATTGAACGTTCAGATGGAAAGGCTGGTGACTGATCTTGGCTTGGATGATTCCGATACACCCGTTGACGATATCACCGTGCTTCTCGTGAGGAAAGGGGCTTCCTCATAGGCGTGGCACACAGAATCTCTGGTGCCGATCTTGAAATATGGTAAGCGTTCAGGTGCGAGATCGTCATCCCCGCGAACGCGGGGATCCAGCATGACCGGAGAGGTTTCTACCGCGTTCTGGATTCCCGCGTGCGCGGGAATGACGGCGTGGAATTCCCTTGGGGTGAACGCTCACGAAATATGAACCATACAGGAACGCGCTGTGGTACCATGATTGAGTCGTGATGTGGACTCGGCTCTTCGCGACGGCTAACTACGCGGGCGGCCCGCAGAGGAAAGGACATGGAGATGAGTTCAGGAAATATCTTTTTTGCGGAGCATGAGGGGCTGGTCGTCCTGAAGTTTGTGGGCGAGATACGCTATACCATGGGCGCGGCGCGGGGCGTTGTCATCACGCTGTCCGCTTTTCTTGACGACCTCTTCGAGAAGAACAGCTTTGAGGATGTCCTGATTGATCTGGGAGAGACCACAAGTATCGACAGCACCAATCTGGGCCTGCTGGCTGGTGTCTCTCGATTTACGCAAAAGAGCCTTGGTAAAAAGCCCACAATCCTGGCGACAAGCGACGATCTTATCGAACTCCTGGAGAGTGTCGGTTTCGGCGAGGTATTCACCATCGTCCGCAGTATCGACCAGCCTGACGTGGAACTCGACGAATTGGTCGAGGCCCACGATCATGGCATGGGGCTAACCAACGTATTGCTCAATTCACACCGCGCCTTGATGGATCTCAACGAGGAGAACCGGGAGACCTTTAAGGACTTGGTTCAGCTGATGGAAGCCGAAGTGGAGGGGGACGAGTAGCTGCGGGGCTTCCAGATGCGCATTGAATGTCAGTTAGTTGAGTCGTGTGCTTGGTCGTCCGCAACGTCCGCCTTGCCCACGGAATTCATTGCCAGCGCCAGCGCTTCCTCCTTCGTTGCAATCCTGCCCTCCAACTGCGCGTCCTCCACGGCCCGAAGCAATTCCTTGAACTTCGGCCCTGGCGTATAGCCCATGGCGATCAGGTCATCGCCCGTAATCAAGGGGGCCGGGCGCATAGTTTCTTCGGGCACATTCGCCCTATACGCCTGAATCCATTCGATGGTATCGAGCGTGCCGATACTGGCGAGGCAGTCGAGGCGGCAAAGGGCCAGTAATTCATCGAAGCCCTCCTCCCGCACGAAGCGTTTTCGCTTGCTTTCCCTCATTTCAGGGATGGCCGCGAGGCGCATGTGCTGTGCCACGAGCCAGACGATGCGATCCGTGTCATCGTTGGAGAAACGAAGGCGTCGGCAGATGCACCGGGCCATATCGGCGCCCACCTTGGCGTGGCAATTGAAGCGGATACGGTCTTCAAAGGTCTGGGTGGCGGGTTTGCCCACATCGTGAAGCAGGGCGCCGAATGCCAAGGTGGCGCTGCACGGGCCTTCGAGGTGCTTCATGAGCAGCATGGTGTGGACAAATACATCCCCTTCAGGATGAAAGTTCGGGGGTTGTTCCACGCCCTTCATGGCATCTATTTCCGGCAGCACCACCTTTAACAGGCCTGTTTCGTCAAGTAGGGTCAAACTACGGTGGGCGTAGCCCTCGGTAAGCATCTTCGTCAGTTCTTCGCGGATGCGCTCGGGGCTGGTCTTCAGGATGTTGGGCGCACCATCGACCATGGCTGCCCGCGTGTCGGGGGCGAGGCCAAAATTCAGGCGCGCGGAAAATCGGACCGCCCGGAGCAGGCGCAAGTAGTCTTCGGTGAAGCGTGCGGCGGGCTCCCCCACACAACGGAGTACACCGCGTCGGAGATCCTCTTGCCCGCCCACATAGTCAAGGACCTCTTCAGTGTCGGGGTCGTAAAACAAGGCGTTGATCGTGAAATCCCGACGACGGGCATCTTCCTCTTCGTCTACAAAGTCCACGCGGCTTGGCCGCCGCCCGTCGAGGTAGGGTCCGTCCTTTCGGAAGGTTGCCACCTCGAAGTGTTCACCATCATCAACGACAATGACTACCCCAAAGGAGGCCCCCACCGCAATTGTCCTGGGAAAGACTTCGGCGACCTCCGGCGGGAGGGCATTGGTGGCAATATCGTAGTCTTTGGGCGCGGTGCCCCGGATCCGATCCCGCACGCAACCGCCCGCAAAGAGCGCTCGAAAGCCCGCCTCGCGCAGGGTTGCGCAAATGGCTCGGGCCTTGGCTTCCTGGTTATGCATGGGGTGTGGCCGGTCCATCGGTCGATGAGGCGTCCCGCGCTCGCGCTATACGGCGCGAGTAGGCCCATGAAACGATGACCAAAACGAGTCCTGAAACGCCGAACATGAGTACTTGGTATAGGGGGGGCATTTCCTGAAAGCGGGTAAAGGCACGGTAGATAATGAAGCCGAGCAGGAGGAGAGCGCCCCACCGGTAGCGCCGTTCGCGAAAGACCACACCCAGCACGAGGACAATGACGGCGTAGGCCAGCAGGTAGAAAATCTGGTACTGCTCGGGACTCCAGCGGTAGAGGCCCAGCAGACCGAGGAGCATGGCCATGAACACGAGCACGGTGCGCAGGGCGTCTTCGATGCGGGTTGTCGTGACGGAGCTTCGTTTCGCGAGGAGGGCGAAAAGGCGTTCAGCGCCGACACATGTGCCGAGAAAAATGCCGAAATAGAGCAAGAAGAGGGGCTCGCGATCCAACGGCATATCGGGGTCGTTGAGTCCCCCGTAGAAGCTTTGGAGGGCAAACATCATGGCAAGAATACCCGAGGCCTTCACGCCCGTGTAACGGCTGAAGCTGCCCAGAAGTAACAAGCCAAGCCCTAAGCCACCCTGTGCGGCCGCTACGTGCAAAGGTGTCAGTTCCCGGAGTAGCAAATCGGTAAGCAGGTAGGTCCCGATAAGAAAGGGCACCGCCGCAATAATATGGTGCTCCCAGTCGATGCCCACACGCCGAAATCGCCATAGATAGCGTTCCCAGGCGTGGCCGCCCAGGAAGGTCAGCACGGACAAGGCGACGGTGCATACGATGAAATACTGCTGCGTCTCAAAGCCTTCCAGCGGCAGCCAGAGGAAGACGTGGTAGCACACGTGGGCACTTATAAGGAGCATTACAGCGCCCACACAGATCTGGGGTGTCAACAGGGCAAGACCCAGAAGGAACACGACAAGCCCTTCGCCCGCCAGGATATAAGGCAGCTCGGGAGCCTTGCTGAACTCCAGAATCGTTAACGTCAGCAGCACGAAGCAGCCGCAGGCCGCGTGGGCCATGGCCATGGAGGAACCCGTCCAATCGAGAAACGAATCTGCCAGAAACCAATGGCCGCTGCGGGTGCGCTTGCCGGGGGCTATCGGTACGGTGAACTTCTCGTAGATCCAAGCGTTAAGGATAAAGAGCAGTGCAATGGCTGCGCCGCAGAATCGGTTGGTGGGAACAAGCCACTCGCCAAGTTGAACCGGGTCCGTCATACCCGCCGTGGGGAGGACGGCCACGCCCGTGGCGAGCATAAGAATCAGCTCAATGATCTTGAAGCCCACCACGCCGGAGCGTTGAAAGAAAAGACTGAGAGCGACGCATTCCAGGGCCATGGCAATGAGGAAAAACTCGGTGGACAATGCCGCGCTCAGGGACAGCGTAAAGATCACGATGGAAGCCAGGGAAAAGACCTGGAAAAGATGGTTGCTTTGCTTGCCACGAGTTTCCGACAGTATGGCGCAAAGAAGAAGCACCAGTCCCAGTCCCACTTGGAATATCCACGTATAGGAGGGATAGTGTGTTTCCAATGCCCGCCAGAGGAAAAAGTAGTATACGACGGTGTTGGTTGCCGCCAGCGGGGCTACCATAGGGCGGAAGGCACCCGGTCTGCGTCCTTCTACGATGGCCGAGGCGGTGAAGAGGAGAAAACACACTGTCAGAAAGCCGAGGGATGCCCACAGATACCTGTCGGAGGCGAGGGGGAGGTTGGTGGGTTGCTCTACGTAAAAGTAGGCGTGAATCGTATAGGTCGCGGCCATGACGACCCACGTAAAGAGAAGCCAACGGTGGCTGGCCTGGTAGAGCAGCGCGGTAACGGCCAGCACGGCGCAGGTCGCCACGGCGTGGATGTGGCTGCTCAGCGTGGGGGACTGGGAGCAACTGACGTAGACCGTGTAATAGGCCAGAAAGAGGCCTGCCCCGGCCACCGTTTCACTGGAGCGCACGTGGGCCATGAGCACCAGGATGCCCAAACATGCCATGGTTATGGGAATGCCCCAATAGGGCTCGTCATGAAGCTGCATCTCGGGAATAAAGAAAATCGCGTAGGTCGTGAAATAGAGAACCGCCAAGCCGCAGCCGAGAATCGCTTGGGCAAACAGGTCGCGCCGCAGCTCGAAAAAAAGGCCATAGCCGATGAAGGTGACGGCCAGGCCATAGCCAATAAAGGCTTTGCCGAGCTCTTCGATTTCCTGGTTGGCGAAGGTTGTTCGTGCTGCCAGCGCCAGGGCCATCATGATAACCACGGCGGCCAGCCTACTTACCCAGACCGCGCCCACGTGGGTTTCGATGGCCTCATCCACATCCGCCAGAATAACCTGATCCACCGCATGACGGACATCATTCACAAGGTGGTGTTCGTGTTCCCCATGCACGCCACGGCGGGCCGACAAACGGTCCACCGTGCCAGACAACTGCACAACTTGTGCTTCCAGTTCGCGTATCCGCGCTTCTGCGTTCATCCAAGCCAATCTATACCCCCTGAATAACCCGCCTGTATTCTACTCCATAGACAGGCCCATTCCAACAAAAGACCCCGCCACAGGGCGGGGTCCTTGCTGTCTATTTGAGAGATGTGTCCGGTCTGGTGTTCAGCTTTTCTTGCGCAGACGACGGGCGCCCATGCCCAGAAGGCCCATACCCATCAGCACCATGCTTGCCGGTTCGGGGACGGGTGCGGAGGGATTGGCGATATTTCCCTGGAAGCCGATGCCGAAGGGATCGCCGACACGTGCGCTGACGTAGCTGTCCTGGTCGATACTGCTGGACCAAACCTCAAGATTGTAGGTCAGGGAGAAGGAGTCACCATTGCCATAGCTGCCGAGGCCAAGGTTGCCGCCGAAGGGATCAAAGTCGGCGTAGACGAAGTCTGGAGATGGCTGGACGAAGGTATTCGCCAAACCGCCATCATCAAGGACAACGCTGCCGCCGTTCGGACTGCCAGTCAGACTCGCCGTTCGGTTCCAAATGGAGCTGCCATCAAGAAGGATGTCCAGGCTGAACATGGCCATGCCTCCATTTTGTCCCAGTTCGAGGGTGCCGCCGCTGAAAAAGAAATCAAAGTCGTAGTCCAGGGAACCGCCGCTGGTGTTCGTGACCGTATCCGTCCACGAGGAGGAGGCATGGAAGTCCATTTCCAAGACATCGGGACCCATCTCCAAGTTTGATCTGCCCGTCAAGTTCCCTGTGTCGGAAGCCGTTGCACTCGCATCGCCGTAGCTCCCAAACGGGTTGAAGACCTCGAAGTCGTTTTCACCGAAAAACGCCTCTTCCCCTTCACCAAAGAAAACGTAGGAGTAGACCGAGCCGCTGTTGGCGATATTTGGTCCGTCTTGGTCCGTGACGACACCAGGGACATCGACGGTATAGTTTGCATCGGTTGTGACGGTTATCGCACTTGCCGGAATGGCCGCGATAACGATGCCCAATAGAAGGCAGAAACTTGTATAGGCTGTGCTCATTGCAGAACTCTCCAATCTCTATTATTTAACATGCCAATGGAGCCACACTTGGCCAACAACAGCTCAACCAGTGTAATCCTTGAATCTACGAAGCAAGGGCCGTGCCACAAAGGAGCATATGATACAAGGCGTTGATATAAACGTGTTAGCATCTAAAATGGAAGATAAGTATTTTCAAGAGCGGAAAATAACGGCACTAAATAGGCAAACTTGACAATTATTATGTCGTCAAATTTGATAACAATATATTCTTGGCTGTGGAAAGTTTGATAAAACGGCGCAATCGGAGTGCGCCAATATCCAGTTCAGCAGCAAATCGACATTTAGTAACACGTGGGCGCAAGGTGTCGGCATTCCGTAGTCTGAGCGTGACGGGCGTTTTTTTGGGGAGTATAGTGTTCAGGTGGGCCTCCCTGCGGGGGCTATTTGCAGCGGTGCTAAGTCGTTAAGTGAATATCCGTGTTGCGAAGAAGGTATAGGGCATGCTATTAAGGTACAGAACGCATCAACATAGAGGGCAGGGTAGCGTGGCTGGACGACGCAAAGCTTCGCAGGGCTTTACACTGCTGGAAGTGACCTTTGCGACAGGTATCCTGTTCCTGACCTTTATTCTTCTCATGGGGTCGCTGGCCCAGCTTGCGGGGCTTCGAGAGATGGCGGAACGCCGTCATCTGGCGGTCTTGTGTCTGAATCATTGTGTGGAACAACTGCGGGTCTTGCCGGGTGGGGGCCTGTCCACCGACATGCTGCGTGCGCCGGAGGCCTTGCCGGGTGCCTATGAGATTAAGGTCGAAGCCTTGGCGGGATCCGATTCGGAAGGCATGGTGCGGGTCACTGTTGTGACGCACACGACACGGGGCCATGAAATTGTCGTTTCAGCGGCGTGTATGCCAGGGGCCAGCCGCTATGCGATGTAACGGATTTACCCTGATAGAAGTGCTGACGGCCACCGTGTTACTGACGGCGGCCCTCGCTATGATTTGGCAGGCGTGGTTCAGCGCACAGCAGACCACCGAGGTTTTGCACCGAAAGATGACGGCCACCGAGTCGACCGTTCACGCCATGGCGCTCCTGCGGCGCGATCTGCGCCAGGCTTCTCGTGCGTCCATCTCCGAGTTGCCTGCTCCGTCGCTCAGCTACCGCGTCGTGTCCAATGAAAAGGGCGGCTTGCCTGTTGATTCATCCGGCGCGCCACAATTGAGCGGCAAACACACGATCACGCGGGATTATGACGATGCGAATACCGATGGCCTTCGGGTTCAACAGTTGGTGCTGGTAACGCCGGATGGCGCAACCGTGTTGGCGAATGGACTCGTGCCCCCAGGCGATGAGGGCGGGGAGGATCCCGGTGTGTGGTTCGAGTCCGATGCAACGGGAATCCAGATACGGATCACCGTCCAGGGGAAGACCCGTCGAAAGTTGGTGGTGGGTGCCACAGGGGCGGAAACCGTTGTGCCGAGGAATCCATGATTATGTGCATCACGCGACAAACGAAAGACGAAATCGTTGAACTAAACGTAAGCATTCACAACCCATGCTGCCTTGACCCTGAAAAACGACCTGCGGGTGCCACCCTTACACGGAGGAGCGAAGCGGGGGAGTTTAAGGGTGTGGGTCATCTGAACAAGCGTTACGCCAACAAGAAGGACGGCGTGTCGCTCCTTTCCGCTGAAATCCTGCCCATGGATGCCGATCCTCTCCTGGAACCCCGCACCCACAAGGCCACTCGTACCTCGTGTCCGTGTAGGTGGCACCCCGAGGCCTTTTGGGGATCGCGCGGCACGGCTGAGGGCGGGGCAATTCTCACTTCCACCCCCAATCGGTCCAAGGAGGGAAACATAGAGGCGTTGCCTGCGCCAACAATAATGTGTCGCAAGCGCATACCCGGGAACAGGCATCGTGGTGCGGCGCTGGTCTTGTGCATGGTGATGACCGCCGCCGCCCTGGCAAGCATTTGCGTCATAAGCCTTCGGACGGTTGCCCATATACGCCACAGTCAATATGCCGAATGGCGTGCTGCAGCATTCTCGGGCGCCGAACTGGCCCTCGCCTCGGCCCGGAACGCCATGGAGCGGGGAGAGGAGGAGATACGGGGATATTATGGAGACGCGGCCAGCATGTTGTTGGGCATCAAGGCCCTTCCAAAAATGGACGATGAACAGGTCGTTCCCCAATCCTTTGAGGGTGCGCCAGAGCTGCGATGGTATGCCATTGTGGGTTCTCCGAAGAGCTTCTCCGACGACATTGTGGTTATCCTGGCGGTGGGTGAGGTGCATGGTGTCCATGCTGCTGTCGAGGGGATTTACCGGCGCAATGCGGGGAGCGGAGCGTTGCATCGGCTCACCTGGCGAGAGCGCACGCTGCAAAAGGAGGCACCCTGACCATGACCTGGCATAGCAACAGTGATGGTGGCGGAATATTGGGCCGAAACGAGCGCCCCTTACGAACCGAAGACCTGAATCTATTCACGGAGCAATTGGCATCCTTGACAGCAAGTGGCGTGCCGCTGGCACCGGCCCTGGCGGAATTGTCGCACGAATTGCGCGGCGGTCGCCTGGGTGCGCTCCTGGAGCGGGTATGGTCCGATGTGGAGGGCGGCACGTCCCTGGAAGAAGCCCTCGGGAGGCAGGGCGATGCCATCCCGCCGCTGTACAGCAGTCTCGTTCGCGTGGGGGAGCGCACAGGAAACCTGCCCGCCGTGTTGCAGCAGCTTTCACAATTTGGCCAGCGCTACCTCTGGCTTCGCTACCGGCTTCAGGTAGCCATGGCCTATCCTGTGGTTTTATTGGCCGCATTGCTTCTTTTTCTTGGGGGCTTTGTACCCCATGTAATGGGCCAATTTGAAGAGCTTTACGCTTCTTTTGGCCGAGATCTGCCCTTGCTTTCTGCCGGGGTTCTGGGCTTCGGGCGGGGTCTATGGCGTTGGGGGCTTCCTGCCGGGGGATGCCTTGCCGCACTATCTGTAATACAGTTTCTTCTGCTTCGTAGCAGCATCTGGAGTTCGCGTCTCCTTCTTCCCTGGGAACGTCTTAAATTGGCCGCGCCGCTCTTTGGCCCCGTCTATCAAACGGTTCTCTCCGCCCGTTTCTTTCGTGCGCTTTCTCTGATGCTCGCCCACGGCGCACCGATAGCGGAAAGCCTTCACCTGGCGGGGCTGGCAACAGGCAGTGCCTATTTCTCCCAGGCAGCCCGGCAAGCGGCGGCGGCGGTGATGCAAGGCGAGGGCGTGAGCGATGCCTTGCGTGCTACGGGGGTGCTGCGGCGTACCCATTGCTGGATACTGCAACAAGGCGAACGAAACGGGAAATTTCCGATCATGCTGGCGCGTTTGGCCGATACCTGCGATCAGGAGGCCGAGCGCCTTGAAAAAAGCTCCCTCTCTCTGGTGGGGCCTGGCATGGTGGCAGTCTGTGGGCTATTGGTCGGCGTTGCCGTGATAGCGTGCTTTGTGCCCGTGCTGCAATTCGCGGGAATAATCAATGGGTAGGGAGGCGAAACCTGTGGACGAAACGATCGATATTCCCAGTGGCAAACCACCACGCTACTTCCGTTGGCAACGGCACTGGTGCGACCTGATCGCGGCGCATCATTCACTGCATGGGCTGGTTGATTCTAATCTGCCTTTGGCGGAAGGGTTGCTCCATTTGAGTCAAGAGGCACCGAATCGGTCTCTCCGCTACACCTTCTACTGGCTGCACCGAGATCTTTCGGAAGGCAACGCACTCTATCGGGCCATGGGCAATCAGCCCAATATCTTTCCCCGCTTCTGTGTGGATATGATCCGTGCGGGTGAAGAGAGCGGCGACCTCGAAGGGGCCTTGGCGAACTTGCTACGCGAGTTGGACAGCAGTTTCCGTTTTCGGCGCGAGGTGGCGGGCCATGGCATGTACCTGACGAACCTGCTGGTGTATGAGGCGGTCATTATTCTCGGCCTGGCGAAATTTGTCCTCCCCCAATTTCAGCAGATCTTTGGTGCTTTCGGTCGTGATATGGTGCCTATGATGGTATTCCTGGTGTCCATGCAGGGATTTTGGACATGCGCTTTTGCCCTGTTGTCTTTGCCCGTACTCTGGCTTGCCTGGCAGTACTCGGCCCTTCGCAACGGCTTCCTGCGTGATTGTTTTCTCCGCGTGGAAAG
>JAJRPE010000580.1 GCA_024280935.1 Candidatus Hydrogenedentota bacterium | reverse complement strand
GGAGAAGCGAAAAATCTTTCAACGGTGCTGCATAGCTGGAAGTCCTTTACCGCCCATGAACTCAACAAGATTTTGGGGCGTATCGGAGACGTGTGGCAGGACGAGTCTTTCGACCACATCGTTCGTAGCGTGGAACAATTGGAGCATTTCCGGAGGTATATCGTTGAGAACCCAAATAAGGCCCGGTTGAAATCAGGCTTTATTTCGGGTTGCGGGCGGGGACTGTCCACCTGAATGTAGGACATCCGTCCCGGTTGTCAAAGGCCGTTCGCGGCCCCAGACGTTTGACAGACGTGCCGTCCGTCGAGACAGCCGAGACGGCTGTCCTACATTTCTTTGGTTCTTTTATACGTTGAAATCAGGGGTATACATATAGCGCGAAGGCAGTCCCCATTAATCTTCAAAAAGCCCCACATCCATCTTCACTGTCAATCCATCGGTTTGCAGGAGCCGCGTGGCGAGCGCCGAGCATTTCGGCAACTCGTAGCGGAAGAAATAATGGCACGTCGTGCGTTTGCCGAGGTAGAAATTCTTGTCGGCTTCGTCATCGCAATTCGCCAACGCAGCTTCTGCCACGGTGGCCTGCAGGAGCCACTGCCAGGCCATGGTAATGATTCCCACGTACTCCAGGTAGAGGGTGGCGTCCGCGAGGAAGAGGTCGGTTTTTCCTGCTGCCGCGAGGTTCAGGAGTTCACCGGTCACGTTCTGCAGCTGGACGAGGGCATCCGACAATTGGGTGCATTCTGCTTGGAGCGCCTCATGTTTCTTCGCGTTTTCGATACTTTGTTGCACCTTCCCGAGGAAGAGCTTGAAGGCCGCACCGTTTTTCATCGTTACCTTGCGCCCGAGCAGGTCCATGCCCTGAATGCCCGTGGTGCCCTCATGGATCGGGTGGATTCGGGCGTCGCGGTAATACTGCTCCAGCGGAAATTCATCGCAGTATCCGTAGCCCCCCAGGCATTGGAGGCCTGTGCTCACCGCGAGGATGCCCATTTCGGAGGGATAGGTCTTGGCGATGGGCGTGAGAAAATCGAGGAGCAGGGCGTGGCGTTCCCGGCCTTCTTCTGGACCCGCGTGGACCTGGTCAATGAGTTTGGAGCAATACATGATGAGGGACAGGGAGCCTTCCACCACGGCACGCTGGAAGAGCAGCATTCGCTTCACGTCGGCGTGCTCGATGATAGGCACCTGGGGCGCGGTCGGTTCCTTCGCCATGATGGGACGGCCCTGATGGCGTTCTTTTGTATATTCCAGCGAGGCATAGTAGGCGGCTGTCGCGATAGCGGTGGCACCCAGGCCCACGCCGACCCGCGCTTCGTTCATCATCTGGAACATATAGCGGAGACCGTGATTTTCTTCGCCCACCAGCCAGGCGCGGCAATCACTGTGTTCGCCCATTTCCAGTTGGGTAATGGGAGCACCGCGATACCCGAGTTTGTGGTAAATACCCGTACAGACCACATCGTTGGGTTCCAGACCGCTACCAGTCGTGGGCCGCAACTTGGGCACCACAAAGAGGGAGATACCCTTGACGCCTGCCGGTGCGCCTTCGATACGCGCCAGCATGAGGTTGACCACATTTTCCACCCCATCGTGTTCCCCGCAGGAAATAAAGATTTTTTGCCCGGCGAGGAGGTAATAGCCCCTTTTCGTCGGCGTGGCCCGGGTTTTCAGATCGGTCAGGGAACTGCCGGCGTGGGGTTCCGTCATGGCCATGGTGCCCTGCCACAGGCCCGCGAACATGTTGGGCACATAGGCATCGATAAGCTCCTGAGAGCCGAAGGAACAGATGAGCTGGGCCGCACCCGTGCTCAACACGGGATACACACTCGCCGAGTAGTTGGCGGCACCTAGAATCAGTCGAACAGCCGACAGAAGCGTGTCGGGAAGCTGCTGGCCGCCGTGCTGAAAGGAGGCACCCGCACCAATCCAACCGCCTTCGCCACAGGCCTGGAGCAATTCACGAACAACGGGCGATACTCGCACAGAACCACTCTCAAGCACCGGGGCTTTTTTATCCATGGATGCCAGCGCGGGGTAGAGTTCCTCCGATGCCAAGGCTAAACCCGTTTCAAGGATCATGTCGAAAATATCACGATCATGATCGGAGAAGTAGGGGAGCGTACACAATGATTCTGTGTTCAGAACTTCATAGAGCAGAAAATTCAAATTGCGCATGCTAACGAAGATTTCGGCCACGGGAAATTCCTTGTGCGGGTCACTTCGAGGAAAAACCGGAGTATAGCACACGGCTCCGCATCTAATACCGACACCCGGTTGGCGTATTTCAGGTCGTGATAATTTGCGTTTTCCCCATGAAAATCGATACCATGAAATGTGTAGTGGAGTTGCTGAAGGTACGATAATGAAAAACAAAGTATTTACGACGGGTGAGGTTGCCACGATTTGTGGTGTCTCCGCTGATACGGTTTCACGATGGTTTGACTTAGGCCAAATCGAGGGCTACCGGCTTGGGCCGGGTGGTGACCGTAGGATTCCCTTCGATAACCTGCGAAAATTCATGCTCAGCCATGGTATTCCAGTCGAGCGACTGGAAGAAGGGGAGCGGCGTGTGCTCGTCGTGGATGATGACCCCTACTACCTTGATATTATCCCGGCCGTGTTGGCTCGTGAAGATGATTTCGTTGTGCTTACGGCCTCAACGGGCTTCGATGCCGGCGCAATCGTCGTCGAATACAATCCACAACTGGTCATATTGGATATTCATCTTTCCGATATGGACGGACGCATGGTATGCGAACGGGTGAAATCCAGGATAGAGACCCGTAACACCCGTATATTGGGTATCTCGGGTTTTATCGAGGAAGAAGAAGTCCTGGAGCTGGCCAGTCTCGGATTTGATGATTTTCTGAGGAAGCCGTTCCACGTGGGAGAATTGGCGCAACGGGTCAAGCAGCTTTTTGCCCTGCCCCCAACGAAGGTCAGCCGCCCTCGCGTACCTTAATCTGGAAAAACTGCCATAAAAAAACAAGATAATCATCGGGTGGCGGGGGCTGAGGACCATAAATCTGGGTTGAGACCCTGTCGTTTTAGGAGAGTGATTCTTTGGGTGGGGCGCAGACTGCCTGTCCCTGTTGGCCCCAGTTAGTTCCGCTCGTCTTCCAGGCTTATTCTGGCTTGGCTTCCCTGGCCATCAGGGATTCAATCGCCTCACGAGCGGGGAGGCCCTCGAAGAGTACCCCGTACGTCGCTTCGGCCAGCGGAAGATCGACACCCATCTTTTGCGCCAGCGCATGGGTGGACTGCGTGGTGCGAATTCCCTCGGCCACCATGCGGCTTTCGCGCACAATATCGTCCAGAGATTTCCCGCGAGCAATCGCTTCGCCCACAGCACGATTCCGGGAGTGCTTGCTGGTGCAGGTCGTTATCAGGTCTCCCATGCCGCTGAGTCCGGCGAAGGTGAGTGGATTGGCGCCACAGGCCACGCCGAGTCGTGCCATTTCCGCCAGTCCCCGGGTGATAAGCGCTGATTTCGCATTGTCGCCCAACTCGAAACCGTCACATACCCCGGCAGCGATGGCCACAACATTCTTGAGGGATCCTCCCAGTTCAACCCCGACGATATCGGGACTCGAATAGACGCGGAAACTGTTGCAAAAGAAGGCCTCCTGAACGGCATGGCGGGCATCCGCATTTGCGCTCGCCGCGACCACCGAAGCGGGGAGGCCCCGTCCGACTTCCTCGGCGTGGCTTGGCCCGGAAAGGGAAACGACCGGGCTGCCCGGTGCGAGTTCCTCGATAACTTCACTCATGCGCAGCAGGGTTTCATTCTCGATGCCCTTGGCCACACTGACACGAAATGGCGTGCCATTAAAGGCGAAGGTGGGTACAACAACGCGCATGGCGTGGGAGGGAACAGCGTAGATAACCATGTTTGCGTCGCTGTTGACCGTGTCTTCGATCTTCACCTCTTCGGGAATGAGAACACCGGGCAGGTAGGCTTTGCTTTCGCGGGTGCGCCGAAGCTGATCGGGATCGTCTTCTTGGCGACACCAAAGTTGGACGGATTGACCATTCAGCGCGAGGAGACGCGTAAGCGCCAGTCCCCAACTGCCACCACCAATTATTTGTATCTGCATAGGACGACCACATTCCTGTGTTGTCTGCTAATTCAAGTCGGCGTGCCTTGGCAACGTCTTGCCGCGCAACGCAAAGGTTGTGCATAAACAAAAAGCGCCCGCCGAGGGGGGCACCTCGACGGGCTGCGGCAGGTAGGCTCTGATAATTTGGCAGGGGGCATGCCAAATTGAGGGAGCTGCTGGCTCCGAAGAGCCAATCAACAGTAGAGCCTACGATCAAAAGTATAGCGCAAAAGTACATAGAAAGTGAAGCGAAAATTCAAAGAATCTGTTTCAATGCTGATTTTGGCGCGTAAGTAGTTATTATTAATCGTGTTATGGCCGTGTCGTGCTCCGGGGGAGTGCCACCGATCTTCAGACTTTGATCCCAACAGTCTGCACACTTGAGGAACTTTTGGGTTCATCCAATCCCAGTGGAACTTGCCAAATAACAGGGGTATGCATTTCTTGTCCGCTGCGTGGGCCGCGTGGTGTCTGCCGATGTGTTGCGGTGTCAGATAACGTGCAAGTTGAAAGCAGGTGCGCCAATCGCTACAGTAGAGCAGACGATGGGGTATCGCTATTCGCACGAGAAGGTGCGATGAAAAGGAAGCGCCCGCCGAGGGGGGCACCTCGACGGGCTGCGGCAGGTAGGCTCGATTATTTGGCAGGGGGCATGCCAAATTGAGGGAGCTGCTGGCTCCGAAGAGCCAATCAACTGTGTGAGCCTACAAACAGAAGTATAGCGCATAAATATGGAGAAAATATAACGAAATAACGTATTTTATATGAATAAAATCTTTTTTTGGGACAAATAGGCTCACATTCAAGGGAGTATAGATTGATAAACAATTAAAAGACGTAAAATAGGAGTGATTTCTTCTATAACGCGGAATACTAGAGCAACGGAGTGATTGATACATGGCACGTGTACTGATAATCGACGACGACTATGCGATGCGACAGGCGATTCGGGAGATCCTTGAAGATGCAGGGCACGAGATAGTGGAGGCCCCAAACGGGCTGTCCGGCATCGAAATGCAGCGGAAGCATCATGTGGACTTGGTGATTTCGGACATATTCATGCCGGAAAAGGAAGGTATGTCGACCATACGAGATTTATGTGGAGAATTTCCCGGACTCCGTACCATTGCCATGTCGGGAGGGAATGATGATCTCTCGACACCAGGAGGTTTTATCGAACTCGCGCGACGATTTGGTGCGCGGGCAACGATCACGAAGCCCTTCAAGGTCGAAGAGTTTCTCGCCGTGGTGAACCAGGTATTGTGCGAAGAATAGAAAAAGTCCCGCTTCACGGAAAGCAGGACTTGGGTTTGAGATACTTTTTGCTTGAATGGGCGATGGTTTAGAAGCCGTCAAAAAAACCCACGCCTGCGCCGAAAAGGAATAGCAGCACCGCGCCGAGGGTAAACAAAAATCCGCTGATGATCTGATCTAAAATGGTCATGGGTCGTCTCCTGAATTCATCCATGGTTGGTGTCGATTTACGATAGACACACGCTAGCATGGATACCCATCCAATTACAACCCGCGTTCAGAATTTTGGTTGACCCTGGTCCCCCTTAGTACCTTAATTTGGAAAAAACACTATGAAAAATAAGAAGACCTTCAGGCGGGGGCATCAAGGACCATAGCTCTTGGTTGTGGCCCTGCCACTAGTCGATGACATAGCGTCCTCCAATACCATCGGGGTTCGGGATGACGAGCCGCTGCGTTGTGGTGTCATAGTTCCAACGTTCTGGGTCCAGCGCGATTCCGTTGAACGTGACTTTGGTAGGCGCGTTGGCCGCCAGAATTCGGAGCAGGTAGGGGTGCGTCTGGCCCGATATGCTGACCCGTAGTCCGTCTGTCGTCTCGGTCTGAATGGTCATAGCGCTCTGATCAGCGGGGTCGAAGTAATCGAAGGCGTGACCCGTGCCCGGGTAGATGTTGAGCGTCAGCAGGTCGCTCCAGGAGGCGTCCCCAATGCCGGTGTAGTTTCGGGAAATCTGCATCGGAAGGATGGCGCCATCGCGCACGAAGACGGGATACTCCGCCAACGGGAAATCCCGTGTGATCGTTGCGGGACCCTCAATGACATCGTGGTCCGCGAACCAATAGTGCCATCGCCCTTCGGGCAGTGTGACGGTATGGTTGCCACCCGGTTCAACAATGGGCGCGACGAGGATATCCTCCCCGAATAGATAGTGATAGGGAGCGCCGTTCAGTGGTGTCATCAGCCGTCTTCCGCCCTCGTGGGCCGTAACCACGTAGTGGTACATATAGGGCACGAGCTCGTGGTGCAGCCAAGAGAAGGTCCGAATGATTTCCATTTCTTCCGGGCTGCGTTTCCACATGCGGCGTTCGCCGTGGCCTCCGTTGAGAAAGAGGCCGCAAAAGGTGGAGAACTGGGTCCACCGAATATAGAGCTCGGGGTCGATGGGCGTTTCACCGTGATAGCCGGCCACATCCGAACCAATGATGTTATAGCCCATCTCGGCGCTTTTCAACGCCAAGCGGATGGCCCGTTGCAGGCCACGATCTTCTTCGGACCACGAGTGCTTATTGTCACCCAGCCAGTTAACGGGCGAGGCATCGATGGGGGCCGTGCCCTCCGGGTGCGCCCAGGACATGGGGGAGTCGAGCGAACGCGTCAACGTGATGAACTCCGAATTCCGGGTCAGGCCATGGGCATATTCATTGCGGTAATAGTGGTCCATATAGCTGCGCGAAGACAGGCGACCTTCATGGGTGTTGACATAGAACCACGGGAGTTTGCCCTTCCAATCAAAGGCCAGGGCCGCCGATCCATCCAGCTTCCAGCCGTCAATCCCCCAGTCGAGGACTTGCTGCTGGAGACCGTGCCACCATTGCATCGCCTCGGGGTTGGTGTAGTCAATGAAGCCGCCATGCCCTTTCCACCACTTTATCTGGAAATCACCGCCCACGAGGTAGCCCTGCTCCGTCGCATTCTGATGCCAATCTGTGGCATCTTCAATGGCCGTGTCCTTGTTGCGGCTATTTACCATGCTCGTCATCCAGAGCACGACCCGAATACCCCGCTCGTCCAGACTGGTAAAGAAGGCCTCGGGATTCGGGAAACGGGCCTCATCCACCGCGAAATCGTTGTAGCGGGTGGACCAGGGGCTGTCGATGAGTACGGTCCGCACGGGGAAGTCATGCTTGAGATGGCCATTGACCAGTTCCAGCGTTGATTCGGCCGTGTTGGTGTCGTCTTCCCACATCCAGCACTCCAAGGCCCACGCGGGGGTCAAGGGCGGGTTGCCATGCCGTTGCGAATTAAAGGGGATGCCCCAAACCGGGTAAAAGAAGAGTCCCCAGGCAAGGAGCAACAGCAGCAAAACGCTGGCGCTGGCGACTTGAAACAAATGTTTGAGACATCCACGTTTTTTCATGGAGAGAAACTTTCTATTTGAAGCGGGGACGGATTTATCGTTCAACGGGGTCTATTATAGCGGAATTGGGTGACGCAGCTTCATTCGCACAGGACAAGTGTCGAAGGCCCGCAGCGGGTGTGTGGGGTGACACCTTTGGCGGGGGAGCGTGGGGCCGGATGCGTCACCCGCTGCGCAGTTATCTCATCAGTCTGTATTCAAACACGCCTGGCACGCAGGTGAGCACCACCGTGTCGCCATCCCTCTGAAGCGTTTCCCTGCGAAGCACGTTGCCATCCAGGTTGATAGCCTCCACACGGGTCGGTATGGGCAGGGCCCAGGGGAGTTTCGACCACGCGATGCGGACGGTGAACTCGGGACCGTCGGGCAGGGGTGTCACGGCGAGTCCCTTTGCATCGCGCGAAATCCGGCATGCACCGCTCGTAGTCACCGCGCCGAACTGGATCGGCTTGCCGGAAGAATTGAGGCGGTCCAGCTTCGCGTCGGGGCCGGTGGCGTGCTCGACCGGGGTCCAGGTGATGCCCGTCACCGTGGCACCGGGGCCTGTCAGGGCCAAGGCACCGAGTACGACGTGTCGTTCATCGTCGCTGGCTCCTGTTATAAGCGACCGCTTGAAGGTCCCCTGTTCGTAGAGGCCCACACGAAGTTCAACGGTATCACCGGGCCGTGCGCTTTTTGGAAGCCTCCCGGCGGTCGACGTTGCGATAGGGCCGTTCCAGTCGGTGGTTTCTATTGGCCCGTCATGGTCGGCTTGGAACGTGATCGCGCCGCTATCGTCCACAAAGTGGACGAAGATACGCATAGCCTCCTCCGTGCTCCGGTCGGCGACCCAGTTCAGCTTGAGTTCAACGGTTCCGTTGCTAAAGTTCACCGCATCCGCCGACACGGAGATGGGCACGCGGTCGGACACGACGGGCCGGGCGTTAACGTAGATCGCGTTGTCGGAACGGGTCCAATCGGTGATGACACCGTCGCGCCGTTCGATGGCGGCTTCCTGCGCTTCACCTTGGGCGTAAAATCCGTACTGCGGCAGGATGCGACCCTTCACGCGCCAGTCCGTGTCGCCGCGATTCACCCAGACCTCCGTGCCGTTGTCCCAGCGGATGTGCTGGCGATGGATGTCGTCGTTAGCAAAGGCCACCGATTCAATGCGGCGCAGAGCCAGGCCGCGCATGAGGTCGTGGAGGAGCCAGTATTTCCGCACGATGTCTCGACCAAAGGCGGCATGCACCATGGCGGGGTGGCCGGTCATCACCTCGGTGACCATATAATCGTCGCTGTAAATGCCGTGAAGCTCAGCATTCAAACCACCCTGATAGCGGTTTCCGTAACCCGCGCCGTGCAAAATGAAGCGGTCGTGGTGGACCGCGTCCATCCAGGGAATCCGTTCGGCATCGGCGCATTCGATGGGCCACGTGGTCCAGTCTTTGGCATCCGCATCGACCCGAAGGTGGTTGGTCTGTGCGCCGTCGAGCCAGCCGATGAGTTGGTCGTGGCCGCTTTCGGAGATCTGCGGGGCGTTGTCGCCGAGGTAATCGCGAATCCACGCGAAAAGTTCGCCCCAGGTGTCCTGCGTCTGAACCTTGGTGTAGAAGGCACCATCACGGGTCCAGTAGGCGTGGGGGTTGATGGAGGACCACACATCAATGAAAAAGCCCGTGGGGGCGATGCCATCGCGGATTTTGGCCAGGTTTGCCTCCAGGAAAGGGCGCACATGGTCGGGTCGCCAGCGGTAGGCCTGCGCCTTCCGCCCCTCGTTAAGCCAACCCCGTATCGGTGTACCTTCCTGGGTAAATGCAATGTGGTCGTAGGAGTATTGGTCGGCATCGGGATAGAAATCGATGTAATTGTCGTGGGGCGCGAAGACAACGTTGTGGTCCTTGCAGAGATCGGCGAGGGCCTTGAACTCCGCCTCCGAACCCAGCTCCGAATTGGGAGGCCAGATGTCTGGAAGGCGGTAGTCGTAGCCCCAGCGTTGCCAGCTATGCCAGACGACCATCGCGTCGGTGAGTCCGTACTGGAAGGCCTTGCGGAGATCTTCCATCCGTTGGGCGTAGCTGCCGCCCCAGAGATCGAAGACGAAGCGGCCCGCCACCCCTTCGACACCGCCGGCGGCCTTGCGCTTGTCGATGTTACGGTAGACCAGGGCACCTTCCCAGCAGTTCTTCGCGGGCACATAGGACACCGTCTGCCGATGGGGCACGTGAAGCGAGTAGGTCTGCGTTGCGGGCGTTACTTCGAGGTTTTCGGGCGGCACGTCGCTGGCCTGGATCATGGTCATGCCGTTGGCAAACTCGAAGCCCACAAAAGAGGTGGCCAGCCGGTGCCCGTCATATCCCAGCGAGAAGGCTTCGGGATCGATAAGGACGTTGCCGTGGCCCGCGTAGACACGGTGGGCCTTGGTGCTCCATGGACCCGCCGCCACGTCTTCCAGGTAGGTGACTTGCCAGGGCTTGGCGGCGGGGGTGTTTTCCAGGTGAAAGCTGGCTTTCAAGGCGCCCTCCTCGACCAACAGCTCGCCGACGAGGTCGAAGGTGCCCAACCCGTTTTGAAATGAATGTCTAACCTTGTAGCCCGCGCTCGTTTCTTCACGGGTATCGATCAAGGGACACAGCACCTGCGGTTGCGTCAGGGGAATCCCAAGAACCTTGGGTTGGAACCCCATAAAGGAGAGCTCCTTGCCACCGGAGGCGAATCGGACTTCCGCGTTGAGCAATCCCCGTGAACCCGGTCGCACGCTCACCACGTAGCGTGCGCCATTGCCTTCGATGATGCCCAATTTGCGTGACGGTCCCAGCGGCGCAGCCTTCCGCCTTTCGGGTGCGCCGACGGTCAGCGTTGGTTCCGCCCAGTAGCTCAGATCGCAGGTTGGGTCGTTGTCGGGGCCTGGATGGGCCTCAAATTGGAGCCGCACCGTCTGTCCCGCAAAACGGTCCAGGTTCTTTTCGACATCCAGCCAGCGCTTCGTCGCGGTGTGTTGCTCGTAGATGATTTCTCCCAACTGGCCGTCGGGCGCGTCGAAGGGGAGTACCCGTACCCGAAAGGTCACGCCATCGCTGGGCGGCTCGTTGCGCTCCACATCGTTATCGCGGATGGCGACGGCGAAGCGCAAGCGGATGGGGGTTTGATTCGGGAGTGTGAGGGGCGTTTCGGTGAGTACCGTGCCCCGGCGCCCATCGCGCCACGGCGGATGCATGCCCACCGCTATCCGGGCAGCGCCACGGTCAACCGTCCACGGGGGAGAGACCGACCCATACGAGCCTGGCTCCGCACCGCGCCATCCCATGGGCATGACAAGGGGTTCTTCGTCGGCCACGTGAACGACGACGCGGGATAGAGCCCTGTGCCACAGGCCGGTTTCGGAATCGGGCGCGATGGCAATGGGGCGCCAGGGAATTTCCAGTTCCGGTTTCGGTGCGTCCGCCAGGTTGCTTTCGAGAATGAGGATGGGGTGGGCCTGAAAGGAGGCATTGTCGGTCGTTGCATCAACATAGGCGTGGATTGGATAGAGGGCGCTGTAGGTACCCTTCCCCGCGACCACGGCAAAGTCGAGTGTGGTCTCCGAGTTTGCTTCGACCACAAAGGGGCGGGCGGATTCCGGGGTGACGCGCCAGTCGTCGATGACCCCAAGCCGTGCCGTGCCCTCCATGCGTGCCGCGCCGGTATTCGAGATGACGACCTTCATGGGGAGCGCGGTCTCGGTTTCAGTCACCTCGCTCGGCCCCTCGATGCGCGCCGTAAGCGGCCCGGCCGAGTCTTCCGGCGGCATAAACGGGAACGCGGGTAACGCCATCAGACAGAGCATGGGCAAGACCGCCAGAAGCCGCCACGACCGATCATGCAGTATCTTTGCCCGAATTGGGCTTGCCCAAAACGCGATATTTTTCGTGCATTTCATGAGACAGTCTCCCCTGGGCCGTCTCCCCCCGAGAATGGCAAGACGCCCTTCGCTGGTTTGTCTTTGAAGATAGCGGAAGGGTGCCCGCAAAGTAAAGGCGCTGTGGACACAAAAAACGCCGGGAAGCAGATGCTTCCCAGCGTCGGTGTAGTAAATGGTGGGCGATACAAGAATCGAACTTGTGACCTCCACGATGTCAACGTGGCGCTCTAACCAACTGAGCTAATCGCCCTCAAACTCCCATTGTTTTGCGGCCAAAGGTCGCCGTCCAACGGGACGCGAAGTGTAGCAAAACTCCATTAGGGGAATCAATGATTAAGTGGCTGGGCCACGACCAAGACCTTTGGTCCTAAGCAATCCTCGCCCAGGAAACGTGCTGTTTATCGCAGTGCTTCTTGCGGACAACAGCACTCAATTAAGCTTTCGGAGCCGTAACGTCGAATCGAATAACCACGTCATCCTTGATGAGATCGTCGGCGAGGCCGGTGTCGGTCATTTCCCAATAGCTGCGCAGCACCTTGAATTCGGCCTGGGTGGTCAGCGTGTCGCCGTCGATGGCAATGGTGGCCGGGAAGGCGATGGCCTTCTTGACACCGCGCATAGTCAGGTCGCCGCTTACCAGGAACTTGCCATCTTCCGCCTTCTTGACGCTGGTGGAGGTGAAGGTCGCTTCGGGGAATTTCTCCACGTTGAACCATACATCATTCAGCAGGGTCGTGGTGAGCATCTTCGCGCTACTGAAGAGGGAGTTCATTGTGAAGGTGATGTTGATCTGGGTCGTTTCGATGTTGCCATCGGTAACAACCACGGTGCCATTGTATTCTTCCCAGCCGCCTTGTTTCTTGCCGGTTATTTTGTAGCCGATGAAACCGATCATGTTGTCGTCGCTGGGGGCGAGGGTGTAGGTTACGGGGCCAGTGGCGGCAGTGGGCGCGGCTTCCACGGCGGCGGAGCCTTCGGTCGCTGGCTCAGCGGGTGTTTTCGCAGGAGTGGCCTTCACGGTCGCGGACCCCTCGGGTGTCGCGGGTTCTGCTTCGGGCGCGGGTTTCGTAGTCGTCTCTACCGGAATGGCCGAAGGTATGTTTTCGCCGGGTTCGTTGTCGCAACCGGGCAGGATGGCGATGGAAGTGATCAGCGTGAGGGCGAGTAGGAGGGATAGCTTTTTCATGGTCATTCTCCATTCCAGGGTGCCTTTGGGTACCTCGGAATCTGTCTGGGGTTATAACGCAGGTCGTGCGGTGGTTGCCCAAGTATTCCCCGGGGCATGCACGAGAGGGGCTTTTTATCGCCGGGCCGCATTGGAGCGCGGCCCGGCGGTGTTTGAGGGGGATGCTAGGCTTTTGTCTCTTCTTCTTTGGGGACTTCGATGGCCGTGATACCGGTGTCGTAGGTCGTGGCGCTGGGCGCGTCGAAGTCGAACTGGGACCAGGCTGGGTCGATTTCGACAATGCCACCGGTGGCCGCCGCTTTGAGCGCGGAAACGGAAACGATGGTGGCGCCAAGGCCGACCATTTCGTTGGTGCGGGGCGTGGTGCCTGTTTTCACGCACTGGGCGAAGGCGCGGAACTGATGGACGTCGGCGGTTGTTTCGGAACCTTCGGCCATGAACTGGACATCACCATCGTTGGCCGAGTTGCCCAGCTTGCGGCTGAGGCCGGAACTGATCCTGTAGGCCTCGCGCTCGGCTTTGCTCATGTCCTTCGTTTCTTCGGCGAACTCCGCAAGGATGGCCTTCTTTTCTTCGATTTGTTCCGGGGTGAGGGGGGTCGCCCAAGGCTCCTGGGTGAACCAGCAACCGTTGGCTTCGGTCAGGCTGATCGAGGCCTTGTCGCCCATGAACATCTCGGAAGCACCCTTCTTGGCGTTGGCCAAAATACTCGAGTAGAAGCAACGAACCGTGTAGGGCTTGTTGATGGCGAAGACATCCTGGTAGTCATTGCGGCCATCGATACTGACGAAGTTGCCATTCTTCCGGCTCACGTTGTAATCGTACATGACGGAAATATTGTCCGCGACCGTCCGCCCGTCGCGCCAGTAATCGGTGCCGGCGGAGGTGTACACGCGGGAGGGGAGGGTGCCCGCAAACCAGTTGGCAATATCCACGGAGTGGGTGAGAAGTTCGGTGAAGAGACCACCGGAGGTCTCTTCATAGAGCCGCCAGTTGAGGTGGTGCTCCAAGTCCGTGTTGATGAACTTCTTTTCCATCTCGTTGAATTCATACTCGGTGTCGATGACACGGCGGCCCGCAGCGTTGCGGTGCCACTGCATTTCCATGTGATTGAGACGACCGAGCCAGTCTTCCTCCACAAAACGCTTCATGGCGAGATTGTAATTGGGGTTGTAGCGGCGCTGGTGGCCGACTTGGACGAAGAGGCCCTTCTCATGGGCCTTCTTCACGATGTCCCGCGCTTGTTCAATATCCAGGCACATGGTTTTCTCACAGAAGACATAGAGGCCCTGATCCAGCGCGTACATGGTGGGTTCGTAGTGGTGGGTGATTCCCGTGGCAACAACGACCGCATCGAGATTTTCGTTTGCAATCATCTCTTTGTAGTCGTAGTAGGCGTTGGGTTTGGTCGCCGCCTTAATTTTTGCTTTTTCCTCGGGGGTCTTGGGCTTTCCGGGAATTTGGGCGTTGGCGACCCATGCCTTGAGTCGGCCGCCCTTCTGGTGGGGGGCATAGACATCGGCCACGGCCACCACGTCAATTTCGTCGGTGCCCCAGATGCCGTCGGCCAAGTGGAAGTTACCTTGGCCGCCGGTGCCGATGCAGCCAACGCGGATCTTTTCGGTCTGTCCGTGGGCCAGGGGGTTGTACCCGGCTGCGACGGCGATGCTGGCGGTAGCGCCCGCGGCCTTCATGAAATTACGCCGTGTAACTTCGCTCATGACTTCTCCTTTGTAATGCGATACCAAGGTTCGCAAGGTTTTGGGTTGGCCCGTGTTGGTGAGCGCCAATCTCTGGATAGGCCGGGCATCATGGCTACGGCCATTTCCTGTTTTGTTATCAAAATTTTCCGTTGGGGTCTCGTACAGGACCCCAAGACCAAAATCAAAAACTCCCCGATTCTTTCTATTCCACGTTTGCCACGCGCGGAATCCAATAGGATGGCGGAACCTCTATTAAATTCCGCAGGGCTATCTTCCAATCCGGGTGCAGGCCCGGCAGCGCAAGATGGCGTGAAACCCTATACCCTATTATACGAATCAGAGCGGAGTGCTGTCCAATTCATTTTTGACCTCTATCAGCGGCCCCGTTCCATAACGGGACGGGACTTCGGGAATGTCTCGAAAAACACGGGTATGGCACGGTCTTGTCTTCAACATGGCATTACCCAAGTCGTAAAAAGAGGCGCTGGTGTGCCACCCGATCTTGACTTGGAACGTCGGAGACGGGACAAGGCGAGTTCGGGTGCCTTGAGCCTTATGCGATTTAATCTGTTCAATTGTCATCACAGTAGTATTTGCGACAAGCTG
>JAJRPE010000579.1 GCA_024280935.1 Candidatus Hydrogenedentota bacterium | reverse complement strand
CCCTCACCTTCGCCTTCTCCCTCGCCTTCTCCCTCGCCTTCTCCCTCGCCTTCTCCCTCGCCTTCTCCCTCGCCTTCTCCCTCGCCTTCTCCTTCACCTTCTCCTTCACCTTCTCCTTCTCCTTCACCTTCTCCTTCTCCTTCTCCTTCTCCACCAAGCCCCTCTTCCACAGTCACTGTAACCATGCCCGCATCCGTACCACCATTGCCATCGCTGATGGTGTAGCTGAAAGTCTCCGTGCCGAAGAAACCAGCCACCGGGGTATAATTCACATCGGAACCCACGTTGGTAATCACCACGGAGCCACCCTTGTCGGGCACACCCACCATCGTGATGGTCAACATCTCGTCCGCGTCCGGCGTAATTGCGTCATTAATCAGCAAGTCGAACGTCGTACCTACTGAATTCTCCGCCGCCGACACCAAGTCATCGATTGCAGTAGGGTTGTCGTTCACGTTCACGACGATAACCGTAACCAAAGCCGTATCCACACCCCCGTTTCCATCGCTAACGGTATAGGTGAAGGTCTCCTCGCCAAAAAAGTCCGTCGCCGGACTATAAACGATACTGAGACCATCCGCCGCGATTTGTGTGGTACCTCCCTGATCCGTTGCGCCAATCACCGTGACCGTGAGCGCATCGAGATCATCGTCTATATCGTTTGCCAGAACGCTCAAGGTGTTGTCGGTACTGTCTTCTTCAACACTGGCCTCGTCATCTTCAGCCGCCGGATTCGCATTCGATGCTCTGAAACGCTGGATGAATGCCTCGTTTTCACCGTCCACCAGCGTGCTGTCCGATTCGTTGCTACTGTCGTCATCGCCTTCCCAGCAAACAAGGTATGTCCGGCTCGTCGGGCCATAGACCACCTCGACCCGTCCTGCGCTGAATTTGCCACGCTCGGTTGCATCCGCTTCACTGTCATCCCCCATGTCGCTCACGCGGAAATCATTCTCCCCCACTTCAGATCCACTTTCCCCATCCAGACGCTGGGCAAAAGCCTCAAACTCGCCATCGACCAGCGGCGCAGTATCGTCTTCCCCCGACCAGACCACGAGATATTCACTGGCATCAGCGTTATACGCGACTCTCGGCTCTAGAACCGTATAATTGTCCCGCACGGCAGGATCCGCCTCAGAGTCATTCCCCATGTCGCTGATCCGAAAGTCGTTGGGGCCTGCCTCCAAACCCGTCGCGGCGCTCAAGCGCTGACCAAACACCTCCTGCTCCTGATCCACCAGCGGCACTCTATCATCATCACCACGAAACACCACAAGGTATTCGTTATTGATGCTGTTATACGCCACATCAGGCTCGCTGGCCGAAAAACCTGTTGTCCCGTCCGCACCCAAGTCGCTGATACGGAAATCATTAATGCCCGCTTCCGCGCCCGTCGCCCCGTTCAAACGTTGACCGAAAATCTCACGCTCCCCATCCACAAGGCTATTGTCCGAAGCGTTGGTGCTGTCATCATCGCCCTGCCAAACAACGAGGTACTCATTCTCCGTGCTGCTGTAGGCCACCTTCGGGTTGAAGGCATCAAAATTATCCCGGACCGAAGCATCCGTCTCTGCGTCATTCCCCAAGTCAGTGATGCGAAAGTCGTTGCTGCCCGTTTCCGCGCCCGTTTCGGCATTGATGCGCTGTCCGAATATTTCGAGTTCACCACCAACCAGCGGCGAGACGGAATCCGCCCCAGCCCAGACGACAAGGTACTCGTTAGCAATGCTGTTATAGGCCACTGCGGCGCTCTGAGCATTAAAACCGTTGGCGCCATCTCCGCCCATATCGCTGATGCGGAAATCATTGGCACCGACCTCTGCACCAGTGGCCCCGGCCAAACGCTGTCCATAGATCTCGTTTTCACCGCTCACCGTCGGAGCCGTATCGTCGTTGCCCATCCACACAACAAGATATTCGTTGTTCGTCGCGTTGTAGGACACTTGGGGATCAAGGGCAAAAAAGCTAGTGCGCACGGATGGGTCCGTCTCGCTGTCATCCCCCATATCACTGATACGAAAGTCGTTCGTACCCAGCTCCGACCCCGTGGTCGCATCGATGCGCTGTCCAAAAATCTCGATCTCGCCATCAACCAGAGGTGCGGTGTTATCCTCTCCCGCCCATACCACCAGAAACTCGTTGTTTACACTATTGTAAGCGGCGTGAACCTGAAAGAGACTGTACGGCGTGTTCTGGTCCGGCCCCATGTCGCTAATCCGGGTATCGTTCGTACCAATTGCCACGGAATTGGCAACCGCTGGATTCAGAGGTGCAGGTTCTGCTGCGAATACCGAGGAGAGCAAGAGAGCGACGGCGACGAGTGCCGCAATAACCGTCCCTCTGTCTCGGCTCAAGATTCTCACGCAACTCTTCCTCAGGCCCGCGCCTGACACATTCATCGCCACCCGCCTATCGTACCAAAATACAACAATAACTTGACAATGGCCGGAAAGTACGCGCAAATAACATCAAATTATTAATCTGACCGAATAAATACCGTGCTCCCGACGGCCCGCCTGTGCTACACTCTTCCCCTCAACACAACGTGGATTATTCGGAGATCCGCGCCCCAAAGCCCCAAGGATGGAACACGGAAACCATGCAACACGCATTACGACTCTCGCCCGGCGGGCAATTGCGCTGGGAGTCTTTGCTCGACGATGCAAAGGACCTGACCAACATACAAGAGCGCTTCGCGGAAGAATGGCGCTACGGTTTGTTTTCCCTTGCCGCCGAAAAATTCACGGTGGGTGCGCATCCCACGCTTTTGTTCTGGCAGGAACTTTCCAATCACTTTCTAACCGCATTGTGCCACATTCCCGGTGCCACCGATAAGGTGTCGGTCCCCGCCCTCAGTGTTGAAGCCCTGGAATCAATCGTGTTGCATGCCCCACCCATGACAGGCGGCGAATACCTGTCGATCAACACCTTGGGACGTATCTGGAAATCGCTGGAGCGGTGGGTACAAGAGCGAACCTTGATGGAGGACGGCGGACTCGAGGCCTTTCTCCACCGCTATGCGGCGGCTTGGCACAAGGTCGGCATGGTTTGTTTTCACTTGGCGGAGAACCAAGCGGACCCCACACGGCCCTTCGCCTTCATGGCCACCTACACGCCGGGATTCAACGCTGCGGGAAACCTGAAACACCTCCCCCTGCGAAACGCCGTCGAACAGTTCAGTGGCACGCACAACGAGGCCGCGCTCATTAAGCTGCTTACCCCGGTGCATGAGGCTGGAAAACGTTGTCCGTGGGTCAAGGAATTGGTGGATTCAGGCACCCTATACCAACCCACCGCCTGGACCACCCCCCAAGCCTACCGCTTGCTCCAGGATGCCGAGACCCTGGAAGAGAGCGGACTAGCCCTCCGCCTCCCCGACTGGTGGAAGAAACGAACGCGCCCCCAAGTGGCGGTCACCATTGGCGATGAGTCCATGAACACAATGGGAGCCTCCGCCCTGCTGGATTTCCGCATGGACGTGGCGCTGGGCGATGAGCACCTCACCGAAGACGAAGTGGAGGAACTCCTGCATGGGGACGACGGCCTGATCCTGCTGAAAGGGCAATGGGTGGAGGTGGACAAAGCCAAGCTGCTGGAAGCCCTTGCACACTGGAAGGCCATCGAGGAAACCGTCAAAGATGGCGAAATTGATTTCATTGAGGGTATGCGCCTGCTGGCCGGTGCCTCCAAGGATCTCACCTCCGAAGTCGAGGCCGACGAGGAGCAGGCTTGGGTACACGTATCGGCCGGCACAGCCATGCGCGAATTGCTTTCCAACCTGCGCTCTCCTGCCAATCTGGACGAAATTCAAGCGCCCAAGAATTTACACGCCACCTTGCGACCCTATCAGAAAGACGGCCTCGCCTGGCTTCACCTCCTCAGCGAATTGGGACTGGGTGCCTGCCTGGCCGACGACATGGGCCTGGGCAAGACGATTCAGGTGCTGGCCGCGCTCCTCTGTCGCCGCCGGGGCGAACGCGCCGATCAACTTCCGCCCGCCCTGCTTGTCGTACCGGCATCCCTGCTGGGAAACTGGAAAAACGAGTCAAACCGCTTCACCCCCGCGTTGCGCATTCGCACCCTCCATGCCTCCGAGATGGATGCCGAAACCATGGAAGCCCTCGAAGAGGCCGAAGGAGACCGATTCGTAGATACCGATGTGGTGATGACGACCTACGGCATGATCACGCGACTGGACTGGCTCCAAGAGATTACGTGGGACATGCTCATTCTCGACGAGGCCCAGGCCATTAAAAATCCGGGGACACGTCAGAGCAAGACTATCAAGAAGCTCAAAGCGCGAACGCGGGTCGCCCTGACAGGCACGCCCATCGAAAACCGCTTGGGCGATCTCTGGTCCCTTTTCGACTTCCTGAACCCTGGCCTGTTGGGTTCCCCCGCCGTCTTCAAGAAATTCCTCAAAGGTCTCCGGGCACGTGAACATGACCACTACGCGCCACTACGCCGACTGGTGAACCCCTACATTCTCCGCCGACTGAAGACCGACCGCAGCATCATCGCCGATCTACCCGACAAAACGGAAACCACCCGCTTCTGCAATCTTTCAAAACAGCAGGTTCGCCTTTATCAGAAGACGGTCAACGCCATGACCCGCGCCTTGGAACACGCCGACGGGATGAAGCGCCGGGGCCTGGTTCTGCAAACCTTGATGCGCCTGAAACAGATTTGCAACCATCCCAGCCAACTCTCCGGCGACGGCGAATACAAAGCCGCCCACAGCGGGAAGTTCCAGCGCCTCTCCGAAATCTGCGAAGAATTGGCCGAACGCCAGGAACGGCTCTTGGTCTTCACCCAGTTCCGCGAGATCATCCCCGCACTGGAAGATCATCTCGCCGATCTGTTCGGGCGGCGGGGACTCGCCCTCCATGGGGGTACGCCCGTAGGCAAGCGCCGCGCCCTCGTGGACCAGTTCCAGGAAGAAGATGGCCCGCCTTTTTTCATCCTCTCTATCAAAGCCGGTGGCACGGGCCTGAACCTCACCGCCGCCTCCCACGTCATCCACTTTGACCGCTGGTGGAATCCCGCAGTGGAGAACCAGGCCACGGACCGGGCCTTCCGTATCGGTCAGAAGAAGAACGTTCTGGTACATAAGTTTGTCACCCTCGGCACCATCGAAGAACGCATTGATGCGCTCATCGAAGAAAAACGACAGCTCTCCGAGGAAATATTGAGCGGCGAGGGGGAACTCAGTCTCACAGAGATGAACGATGAGGAATTGTTACAACTCGTTCGGCTGGACGTGAACCGGGCGACGGTGTAGCGCCTTGGCTTGAAAGAGCCACTATAAAAATAAGGTTAACGTTCAGAACACGGAAAACTATAGTCAATCAAAAAGACCGGCGGGTGCCACGGACCGGTAGGGTTTACCCGTGCAGAACCACTGGATCCCCGCGTTCGCGGGGATGACGACCCTTGGCATTGGCTGTGGCCCTGTCACTCAAGCCAACAAAGGAGAACATCATGCCCTATTGGCGACCCTACGTACCCGTGGCCCAACGGCGCGCCAAGGCCGAACGCAAAATGAAAGCCCTGGCAAAAAAAGGCAAGAAAATCCAGCCGGTACACATCGATGGACGCACTATCGCCGAGAGCTTTTGGGGTAAGGGCTGGTGCGACCACCTCGAAGCCTTCTCCGACTACAGCAACCGCCTCCCCCGGGGACGAACCTACGCACGCAATGGATCCGTGGTCCATTTGGAAATCCTGGCGGGCCGCATCGAGGCGAAAGTGGTCGGCAGTGACATATACAACATCACCATTAAGATAGAGCCGCTCAAAAAGACTATTTGGAAGCGCATCAAGAAAAAGACCACCGGGCAAATTGGCTCGGTACTCGAACTCCTCCAAGGCTCCCTCTCCGACGAAGTCATGCGAATCGTCACCGACCGCAAGGACGGCCTCTTCCCCAAACCCAGGGAGATTTCCCTCGGCTGCTCCTGCCCCGACTGGGCGGTCATGTGCAAGCATGTAGCCGCAGCCCTCTACGGCGTGGGCAACCGCCTCGATCACGAACCAGAACTACTCTTCCTCCTGCGCGGCGTTGATGCCAAAGAACTCATCGATGCCGACCTGGCCCTATCCACCAAAAGCAAGACGGACGCGAACGCCCTTGATGACGACCAACTGGGTGGAATCTTCGGTATCGACCTGGACCTGAACACCGAAGCCCCAGCCCTGCCGAGCAAGAAGAAATCCACAAAAAACACCAAACCCACGAACAAGCGAAAGACGAGACCCAAAGCAAGGGCAAAAAAGAAGACGCAAGCCAAGCAAAAAAACAGCAAGGCCCCTACCAAGTCAAAACGAGCGCCGATGAAAAAGCTTCCAACAACGGCTCCCGCCAGAACCGAGCATGACGAAGCCCCCTTTCAGCCTACTGGCCTCGATGTCGTCGCACTGCGTGCGAAACTGGGACTCACCGTCCCTGAATTCGCCAAGTACCTCGGCGTATCCGCCCCCACCATACACCGCTGGGAGCACATCCCCGACACCCTGTCACTCCAGCCCCGCATGCGTGATAAACTTCAGCAGGCTTTTGAGGAAAATACCTAGCATAGCCGTCCCGGCTGTGATTTTCATGGATAGAGTGACCATATTACGAGACAAAAGGTCGGCAAAAAGGGAATCAATATGAAGTGGGAATACAAGAGCATCAAGGTAGCCACGACGGGAGTTTTCCTTGGCGGAAAGCTCGATGAATTCGAATTTGATCGACTACTAAATCATAGTTAATCCATCGGCTCTGCCGGTGAGAATTCATCAGGCTCTGCCGTTCCGGCATATATCAGCGTGCTTTCGACATACATCAACGCGCGGGATCACGAAGGTGCCCCGGCGGAGCACAGGAACTTAGCCCAGGGTGGAGCGCAGCGGAACCCTGGGAATAGAAGGCGAATAATGAAAAAGCCCGCGAAGCGGTCGACGGAAGTTTCGTTCGCCTGTTCCGTCACCCGCTACGCGGGTTTGGGCCGTGTATGCTACGGGTACCCAGCGTTACGCTCGTACCTCGCTACACACTGGGCTAAGTTCCGTCAT
>JAJRPE010000578.1 GCA_024280935.1 Candidatus Hydrogenedentota bacterium | reverse complement strand
CTACCGTGACGAATCGCCCGACGAAGGCTTGATTCAGCGCCACGAGCGAGAGATTTTTCCCCTCATGCGCTTGCGCCACCTTTTCAGCGGCGCGGCCAACTTTGCTTTCTTCGACTTCGTTACGCCCGACGGGTGGGTGGATGAAAATGTCTTTGCCTACAGCAACCGGGTCGGCGACACCCGTGCGGTGATTGTCTATCAGAATGCACACGGTCACACCGAGGGAAGGATTCACTGGTCCACATCGCGCAACATTGGGACCGTGGACGACGTGTCGCTGCGACAGATTCCCATAGGAGAGGCTCTGGGCCTGCAAGGCGAGGATAATTGCTATTACATCTACCGTGATTCGCGCACGGGCCTGGAGTATCTGGAGCACGCGCCCCGCATTCACCGGGAAGGGCTGTTTGTAACGTTGGCGCCCTACCAATACGTGGCCCTGCTGGACTGGCGGCCCATTTTCGACTTGGATGCAAGCTGGGGATACCTCCACGGCAATCTCGCTGGTCAGGGTGTCCCGTCTATGGATGAAGCCTACCAGGAACTGCATCTGGCTCCGCTCCTGCAGCCCTTCGGCGCGCTGATGAGTGCTACGTTGCTGCGGGATATACACGACAATCTCGGAGACCTGGCCTTGGTGTCGGCGTTTGCGCCACGAATGCAGGATTTTCTCGATGTGCTGGCGACCCGCCTGGACATCGAAATCGATGCGGTCCCATTGTTAGTCGAGATTCAGCGTGATCTGAGCGCGATCTATAGTTGCGAAGCACGTCTGGGAGAAAGTGCGGAATACCCGGAACTACGCGCCCTGCTACGGGGACAGTTTCCCGACGAGGGCGAGGATTCATTGCCCACCTACCGCATATTGCTGGCCTGGGCGCTCCTGAGGCACCTGGGTTCCGTCCTTCCGCCAGATGACGGGGCGACCGAAGAGGAGCATGCCTATAAGGTGGCCGCGACAAGCGGTGCGTGGATTAGGGAGTGGTTCTTGCGCAAGTATATTGCCCAGGCCTTCCAGGCCCTTGGCGCAGACCCCAAAGAGGCGGCGGCGGATGCGAGCCTGGTGCGTATTTGCGTGTCCCATGCCCACCACATCGTTGCGTTGGAAACGGAAATCTGGGGTCCGCTGATTCGCACCATATTTCGCGATGGCGACGTGGAGTCCTTCCTGGGGGTCAACACCTGGCAGGGCCAGGAATGGCTCAACAAAGAACGGCTGGAGACCATGCTGAATACCCTGCTCCTGAGCCTTCATATACGTGCCCAGGCGGAGGAGAACCTCGATTGGGACAAGCTCGCCATGGCCCACGATGCCACCGTGGCCCTGGAAGAAGCAGCCGCAGGCACGGACTACGACTACGGCTGGATGCTCACCTGTGTGAAATAGACCTGCGGGGACTGCCTCGCCCGAGTCCATCGTGCAGGACGAGGCAAGCCGCAGTGTCCAGCGCGCCTTCCGAAGATATGCAGAGGCACTTCAACAGGCGGGGCTGTCCCCAGATGCTGAAGAAGGTTTTTCATTGATCTTCCTTCGTGCTCTTCGTGTCTTCGTGGTGAAATGTTTCTTTTCTTTGCGTCTTCGCGCCTTTGCGTGCGGTCTTTTTTGTTTGGCACGCAAAGGCGCTAAGGCGCAAAGGTTGAGTTTTGACCGCGAAGGTTGCCGAATTCTAAAAATGTTTCATTTGTCTCGAAAAGTGCGTTATAGCCAATATTTATAGTAGCTCCGAGGAGCATCCCAAAAATTTATTGTTTCCACGACGCCGTATGCGTTTCACCACGGGGACATGTCGCCGCGTTGACGGTTGTAGGGTATATGTTAAGTGGCCTTGTTCGCCACGGAGGGGATGCCCTTTTACGTGGCTAATTGCGGCGGTACGTCCCTTGCGCATTGAACGGTGCAGCAGGTTTGTTCGGCAGCCGACAGCTCTGTTAGGCTCTGTATCGACGCGGGCTGACGTATTGTCCGGTGGACGGCGTTTCGAGAATAGCCATCGACATCGATTTGTAATCACAGCGTTGCCTGGGCGGGCGATGCACAGAGTGAGGTAATAACATGATGTACGGCGTGTTTCTTCGGTATTTTTCCTTCACATTGCTCTTGGTCTCAGCCGGGGCTGCGCAATGTGTGGAACCCATCGTTATTGCCCACCGGGGTGCGAGCGGCTATCTTCCCGAGCATACGCTGGAGGCCTATGCGATGGCCTATGGCATGGGGGCGGACTACATCGAGCAGGATTTGGTGATGACGAAGGACGGTCGTTTCGTCGCTATGCACGACATTAACCTGGAGAGCACCACGAACGTGGAGGAGCAGTTCCCGAAGCGCCATCGGGATGATGGGAAATGGTATGCGGTGGATTTTACGTTGGCGGAGATCAAGACACTCTCGGTCCATGAGCGGCTCAAGGGGCGTTTCCCCGTGGGGAAGTCGCGCTTTGAGGTGCCCACGATGGAAGAGGCCATCGAACTTATCCAGGGGCTGAACCAGAGCACGGGGCGCAACGTGGGCATCTACCCGGAGTTGAAGCAGCCACCCTTTCATAAGGAAGTAGGCTTTGATGTGGAAGCCAGGCTCCTGGAGCTACTGGAGCGCTACGGGTACAGCGGTGCAAAGGCCAAGGTATACATCCAGTGTTTCTATCCCGATAGCCTCCTGCGAATCCGGCAGGAACTGAAGTCGGAATTGCCGTTGGTGCAGCTCATTTCGGGGCATAAGATGCAGGCCGACTTGCGTACCCGCGCGGGGCTGGAGGCGGTGGCGAAGTATGCGAATGGCATCGGACCCGACAAGAACATTATTGAGAAGAATCCCGACTTCGCAACATGGGCACATGGGGCTGGACTGGTGATCCATCCCTACACGGTTCGGGTTGATGATCGCCCCGCGAAATACGCCACCACGAAGGACGAGCTTCAGCAGCTTTTCGGGGTTTACAAGATCGACGGTGTCTTTATCGATTTTCCCGACGTGGGCCGGGATTTTCTGGATTCATTGTCGACGGATTCATTGTCGACGGAATGATTGGCGCGGTCAAGATGCCTGGTTCAAGAAAGGGTGGCACAGGTGTCTCGCCTGTTTTTTGTGAGTCCAAGGGTTCCCACAATTTCTTGTGTGTATGGTGCTGCTTGTGTCGGGCAGGAAAGTCCAACCTCCTGCCCAGCGTCGCCGTACCTTCGCAATGTATACGCTTCCCTTCGAAAATATGATGTGGGATTTTAGTGACGCGGGCGGCATATCCGATTTGCAGACAAGGATTTGAGCAGCGCGGTGGCCCCGTGGGTTTCGCCCCGGCGACGGCAACGTGCTAGTATATAAGCCGGTAGTTGGCTGGACAAAACCTATTGGAGGCGCTTCTTTTTCATGTGGCTTATTCTAATCGTAAGTGTATTGGCCGAAGTGCCTTACGGCGGAGATGCCCCGGCGGTTGATGCCTATGTTCAGCGCCTTCAAGCACGGGATCTTTCCTACGTGGAGCGGGTTGTCGAAATTGCGAAGGATGGATTGGGCACAACCTACAGTGATAGCCCCCTTGGCGAAGGCCCCGATGGCAAGTACGATACCGATCCGCTTATCGACCTGACACGGGTCGATTGTGTTACCTATGTCGAGCAATGCCTTGCCTTGGCTGCCGGTGCGGACTTTGTAGACAGTCGTGAGAAGCTCCAGCAGATTCGCTATGCGGACGGCATGGTTGATTTTGCTTCCCGAAACCATTTTATGATCGCCGACTGGGTGGAGAACAATCCCTGGTGTATTGACCGTTCCGCAGCGCTGGGTGTTTCTGTGGAGAAACTCACCCGCACCATCAGCAAGCGTGATTTCTTTAAGCGGGTTAAGGCGGCGGGTGAGGGTGGTGGCATTGCGGATCGGGATGTTTCCATACGCTATATTCCGGTGGCACAAGCAAGGGAGGCGGCAAAGGCCATCATGTCACCGTCAATTATCGTATTCGTGGGCAAGATCGATTGGCTCTTCGCCTTGCACTGTGGTCTCTTCGTGCCCGATGGAGCGGGTGGTGGGCGTTTATATCATGCAAGTTCCAAGGCAGAATCCGTTGTGGCTGTGGAACTTGGTGACTACGTGGCATCCCAGTCCAAACGTTATCTTGGTTTTACCGTATACGAGATTACAACGCCACCCTTCGCAGATGCTGCGGCCCTATAGGGCAACTAGGGCTAACACGAAACTCAGCAGTGTAATTTTTCAGCGACGGACGCCATGGAAAGAAATGAATGATGAAACTCAATAGCACACCGGACATAGACCGATCCCACCCGCTTGCGGTGGTCGTGATTGGCGCTTCGGGCGATTTGGCGCTGAAGAAGATTTTTCCAGCCTTGTTTGCCCTGTATTGCCAAAATCTGCTTCCAGAACAATTCCATATCGTGGGCTTCGCCCGAAGCGGCATGTCCAACGATGACTTTCGTCAGCGGGTGGAGGAAAAGCTTACGTGCCGCTATGTTCCGGGCGAAAAGTGCGATGAGTTGATGAAGGACTTCTTGGCCAATTGCACGTATATGTCGGGCAACTATGACAGCGCAGAGTCCTTCCGAAAATTGCACGCGGAATTGGAGCATATTGAAACGGATGCGTCGGCGAATCATGTGTTTTACATGGCGATACCGCCCTTCCTTTTTCTGGATGTTGCCCATGCGCTTCATGGCGCGGAATTGGTGTCGGAATGCAGCGTGCGCGGATGGAGCCGGGTGGTTATCGAAAAACCCTTTGGCAGTGACCGGGCCTCGTCCGATGCCCTGACGAAAAGCATGCTTCAGGTCTTCAGCGAGGACCAGACCTACCGTATCGACCATTACCTGGGCAAGGAGGTCATCCAGAATTTGTTGGTCCTCCGTTTTGCCAATCTGATTTTTGATCCCATATGGAATCGAAACCATATTCAGAACGTCCGAATTTCCTGGACCGAAAACCTGAGTCTGCAAGGGCGTGCGGGCTATTTTGATCAATACGGCATTATTCGCGACGTGATGCAGAATCATCTGCTTCAAATGGTTGCCTTGGTTGCCATGGAGCAGCCTGTTTCCTTGCATTCCACTTATGTGCGGGATGAAAAAGTAAAGGCCTTGCGTGCTATCGCGCCCCTGTCAATCGATGACATGGTGGTGGCCCAATATGGTTCCGGCAGCTCGGGCGGGAGACAGTACACCGGCTACCTCGAAGAAGAGGGTACGCCCGAAGGTTCTATTACGCCGACCTTCACTGCGGCGGTGCTCAAGGTGAACAACCGACGTTGGGATGGGGTTCCCTTTCTCATTCGTGCCGGCAAAGGCATGAGTGATTCCAAGACGGAGATACGCATTCGCTTTCGTGGCGTGCCGGGCAATATCTTCGCCGAGGCAGCAAAAGGGTTGCCGCAAAATGAACTGGTGATAACGGTCCAGCCGGATGCAGGGATATCTTTCCGCATCGTGAACCGGGTGCCGGGCTTGGGTATACGGCTTGATGAAACTGAACTGGATTTGCGCTACTCGTCGGCTTTTGAAGGGGTTATGCCTGACGCTTACGAATCGCTTATTCTCGATGTGATCCAGGGCGATAAGAGCCTGTTTATTCGTGCGGATGAACTGGAAGCCGCCTGGGATATTTTTACGCCTGCACTCCATGAGTTGGAAGCCAAGCATGTGGTCCCGGAGACCTATGCCTTTGGCAGCCAGGGGCCCGATGCTGCCACGGCGTTGGCGGGCCGCTTTGGGGCAATTTGGCGGACGGACACATAGGAAATGCTAACCGTTCACGGCAAAGGGGGTTGGGCATTCCTGCCCGACATAAAGGGCACGCCGGATATAAAGCCCGCTAATCGGTACGTGTGCCCACTTGGGATCCACCTAAAAAACACGAGGCATCGACTTGGATAACCAACGCATCATCACAAACGTTACGTGCGTTTTCAACACCCACCGTGCGCCTTGTGTCGAACCCCCTTTTTCGTGGCGGTCCGTGAATACGTACCCGTTCTGCAATGAAAACACAGGCGGGACGCCTATGCTACATGCGTCCCGGCAAAACGATGGAATATGGTATCAATGACGATTAAAGTACGTGATTTTGAAAGTAAAGATGCCCTCCTTGCCGAGGTCGAGTCGCTGATTCGTTCGACGCTTAGCCGGGAGGCCGACCATGACTATGCCCTTATGGTTTCCGGCGGGAACACGCCGCTGCCGGTCTATGCGGCAATCGCTGCCGATCCTGTGGTGGCCGCGCCCCGGGCACACTTGGCATTCACCGACGACCGCTATGTGCCCGTTGATTCGCCCGAGAGCAATTTTGGCAATGCGTGCGCCATGATTGAGGCGATGGGATTGCATGACCGGTGTCTGCGAATAGACCCCACGCTGGACATTGAAGCCTGCGCGGTCCATTATGATGCTGATTTGTCCGAGTTTCTGGCACGGGGTGGGAAGATTCCGGTGGCCCTTTTGGGACTAGGTTCAGACGGACACACCTGTTCGCTTTTTAATGACACCGATCTGGCGCGTGCGGAGAATTGTCTTGCGGTACCTGCTTACAAAGAAACACCCCCGGACCGGATTACCGTGACACCGACATTGCTCGCTGAGGTTGGGGAGATTGTCTTTGTGGTAGCTGGCGCCGATAAGGCCACCATGATTGACGCGTTGATAAATAATCCCGAGTCCATCACTGCCGGCAAAGCCATTTCGGGCTGTGCCTCGGTGTCGATCTGGCGGGCTTGACGGCGGGCCGTTTGTTGTGTTCTTGTGAGGAGGGGGAGTTGCCGGTACAATAGAGACAGATGAGAATCACAGGTCAGCATATAGCAGCACGGTTCTGGAGGCCCCTCTGTGTGGTCATCGGGTCCGTGCTGTTGTCTTGCGGGCCATTTGCCCATGGGGATGTGCTCGTAACTGATGATGGCGAATCCCTGTCAGGCACTTTGACGCGTGTCGTCGATGGGATCTTGGTTTTTAGCACCTCATTGCACGGGCAAATGATGCTTCCCATGAGCGAAGTGAGATCCTTGCGGACGAAGAGTCGTTGGATAATTGCCTTGAGCGATGGCGATGTCCATATTGGTCGTTTCGCTCTCAACGGAGTTGTGCTGGATACCTCTGATGTGGAGGCTGACACGCTGGTGCCGTTCCCCCTTGGCACTGTGTCTTCGGCGAAACAGGCGCCGCCTTTGCCCAAAAAAAATTCGACCAACTGGTCAGAAGACTCCCCATGGCAGCAACATATTGCCGTTGGGGTGCAATCCCATTTGGGTTCCGACGACGCGATTGCCCCCTTTTTCAGATGGGCTGCCACGCGTCCGTTGAAGCAAGGCACGCTGAGTTTGAGGCTCAATTTCGATGTTCCAGACACGGATACCGTCGGGGATGTGGTGCAAGCCGATCTGGAATTGCTTTCACGGAGCCCAGGACAATGGACGCCCTTTCTTCGGCTGACGCTCGGGCGTGATGTTTACGAGGCGCTTGCGTGGCGCACCGGATTAACGGTTGGCGTGCGACATGATTTTTCTGCTGGTGACGACGCAGAGTTTTTTGGCTTTGTGGGCTTGGCCGGATTTTATAGTCATTGGCGTGGGCGCGACACCGGGAAATTTGGATATCAATCCCGTGAATCAGAGGGGGCTGCGGCGTTGCGGGTTCCTCTGGGCATGGCCTATTCCCAACTCGTTCGGGGAGGAGGGCGTTGGGATAGCCGCCTTACGCTACTTCCCGGAGTGTCTTCGGTCAGTGATTTTCGTGCGGAGGCGGAAACGGCCTTGACCTATCCGTTGATGCCTCGACTACACCTGAGATTGGATATGCGTGTTGTCTTTGAGGAAGAACCCGTGTTCGATACGCTGGATTCTGTGGACACCCATCTGGGCGCGAGCATACGTTTTGATTTTTGATGGCGGACGCTGCGTTTTATCGTATGTGTTCACGACATATTTCTGGTTGGCGTAGCCAACGCCCTTATGTTCCCCTCCTTGGAGGGGGTAGGGGTGGGTTGCGTATTCGGGTAGAAATTGACCCACCCCCAGCCCCTCCGAGGAGGGGAGCCATTTCGGCTCTGTGAACGCTTACGCTTTTTTAACACCAACACATGAAATAGAGGTACCAGCAGTATGAAATTCTGGCCAGTGGGCGCT
>JAJRPE010000577.1 GCA_024280935.1 Candidatus Hydrogenedentota bacterium | reverse complement strand
CGGCCTTCGGCATGGCCTTGCACTATGTCGAGCAAGAACGGCGCGAAGGATTAGCCCAGGCCGTGGGCATGCTGGAAGCCCATATTTCCAAACCCTTCGTACTCTTGTTGGGGGATATCTACTTTGCATTCAAGGATCTGGTGCCACTTATCGAGCATTTCGAGTTCCATAGGGCCAGCGCCGCCATCGCCGTAAAAGACGAAAGTGACCCGGCACTGGTTCGGCGTAATTTTAGCGTCGAGATGAACGACACCGGCCAGATACGGCGCGTTGTCGAAAAACCCACGGAGGTAGCTTCCTTGTGGAAGGGATGCGGACTCTACCTCTTCGGCCCAACCATCTTCGATGCCATCCGTCGCACCCCCCGGTCCAGCCTGCGAAACGAATACGAGCTTACAGATGCCATCCAGACCCTCATCGACGACGGAAGGCCGGTCTATGGCACCCCCGTCGTCGATAAGGACGTGAACGTCACCACACCCGACGATCTGATTGCCTGCAACCGCCATGCACTCCGTGCGATGGGCAAGCCGCACCTCGTAGGAGAAAACTGCCAGGTCGCCCAGGGAACCACACTCCATGAGACGGTCCTGGGCGATGGCGTTTGTATTGTGCAGCCCTGCCGTCTCGAAGGGTGTGTGGTCCTGCCGGGCACGGTCATCGACTCGGCGATGGCCCAACGGGATCGGGTGCTCTACCCAGCATCTGCCCCGAAGTAGCGGTGAGCATTCACGGCCACCTCTGGCTTCCTTCCTACTTCAAAAGAATCTACGGGTGCCACGGGTAGGCCCGAAGGGTTTACCCGTGGAAAATCGAGGTCTCCCAAAGCTGGATCTCCCCTCTTTGTCGATAGGCATCACACGGGTAAGCCGCTTTCGCGGCCTACCCGTGGCACCCGACGATGAGCAAAAAGGGGACTGACACAAGCGTAGCGAGGTACGAGCGAAGACGGGTCTGTCCTTTTTCTTGCGGACCCACCAGGACGTTTACTTTCGGGCCGCCCGGGCTACCAAACAGCGGCGATCTTTCAGATGGGCGGGCGGGTCAACACGAGCCGCCTCCCTAAGCCGCGTGATACCCCGATGTACGCTGCGACAGGCCGATGAGGGGGCACACCCGACCGTTTTCCCAATCTCCACGTAGGTCATGTCCTTGAAGTAATAGAGTTCGATGCAGCGGCGTTGTTTTTCGGTCAGCCGTCGCCGCATCTGCTTACGCACCCACTTCAGGAGGCGCTCCTTCTCTTCCCCCCACGCCAGGCCCGCCGACACATCGGCTTCATCCTCCCACCAGGGGTTTGCCCCGTTGCCGAAGTTCTCCATGATCGTCGGCGCACAATTTACCTTGAATCGATCCGCATAGGTCCTTTTTTCCATGCTCCTGTTCTCCCTGTTGGCATCCCCGTCACGGGGACGCGCTTCTGCCAAGTAACAGGGTCAACAGTAGCGATGGATCAGGGAAAAAGTACTGTGGGAAAGCATTGCTTTTTCTTGTTTCTTTCTTTGCCAAGGGGTATGGAAGCCGCCAAGGTTTTGCAAAGAAAAAAAAGGGGGGCACCGTAGGTCCTGATACTATCGACATTTTGACGCACGTGCCGCGCGATCCTGAGGAACGAAGGTTCGTGCGGGGCCTTGCACAAACACGGTGCCCATTCGCAACCCCTGCGGGTGCCACGGGTAAGCCCTGAGAGACCTATCCGTGGCACCCCGACGGTGGATTCTGTTTAGGTGTTGGTGATGGGGGGTGAGCCACCGGGACATGCTGCCGCGTTAGAGGTGGTCCTGTTTTTCCGGGGCGTTGTTGCTCGCCGCGTGGCTTCCGTTGTTTCTGCGTTGCGCTCCTGCGGCAGTACGTCCCTATGCAAAACGGCCCGGACAGCGTTTGCCGTCCGGGCCGTTGTGAATTTGATGTGGTGTCGTCTTATTTCTTCAGCGTCTTGCCGACATCACCCGCGATGCGGGTCTTGATGCCGAGGTGGCGGCACGTGGCGATAAGCTCCTGGAGAATATCGCCGTAGCCCATGACGATGTGGTTGGACATGTGGGTGGCCATCATCTCGTTGCGGTCGTAGCCGGGGATGTGTACGTTGGCAATGGGCCACACGGGGGTGGTCTTGTCAAGGCGATCCTGGACCTCCCCGTCAGGCAACTCGATGACTTCGCCGGTGCCCACGTCCATGCCAAGTTCGCCGAACTGCTCGTAGCAGCGGGCCCAGGTAATAACGCCGGGCTTGGAAACGCCGGAGCAGGTGCCGCCGCCTTTGGGGAAGTACATGGCGGGCTGACGGTAAACCGCCGTCTTTTTCCAACCGCCGTAGTGGGCGGGCGGCGCAGCGCCGGAAATGAGGAATACCCAGACGTACTTGTCTTTCCATTCGCGGCCCCAGCGCACATCGTGCAGCGTGGTTTCGGTGGGCATGTCCTTGGCCTTGTAGATGTCGTGCATGAGCACCTGGGGGATGCCCGCACCCATGTCGCCTTCGTTGAAGTGGGGAATGGCCTGACCCTTGCGAACGATGTTTTTCGTCTCGGGGTCCTTCACCGGGGGGCGGTCTATGTTGTTCAGCATGCCTTCCACCAGATCGGTGGCGGCGGTGCAGCGGACCAGGCCGAGCTGGTAGGGGATGCCAATGGCGGCAAGGCCAAAGCGTTCCACCATGCGAGCGGCGGCGGAGTAGATCTTCATCTGCTCCAGCACCTGGCCATGGACGAGGTCGGTGTATTGATCCGTGCCCCAGTCAAACCAGGTGCCTTTTTTGACGAGCCAGTTGAGGTGTTTTTGGGCTTCCTCGTCGCTCACGAGTTTCATTTCAGCCATAAGATCGGACTGATTGAGATATTCGACGGGCATTCCGATTTTACCGAGGTGGGCGGGGTCCATGACGGCGTTGAGCATGCCCATGCAACCGGGATCGAGCTGGCCCATGATGCGGCGGTTGCATTTAATGTCCTGGGCGAGGGTCTTACCAAACTTGTTGGCGGCCGCCGAAATTTTTGCGTCGTCGGCGTCCATAAGGTGCTTGGTGCTGTGCTTGATAATGCCCTTGCTGCACCATTCGCCGAGCTTCTTCATGAAGTATTCGTCTTTCATGAAGTCGTCGGTCCAGAGGCGCGAGTGCTTCACATGGAGGCGTTCCAGCGTGCCCGCGTGGTTCAGCAGCGCGACGAGGCCCGGCCAAGTGCCATCGAAATTGCCCAGCAAGAGTTTCGGGCCTTCGTGGGATTGGAGGGGGCCACAAACATGGTGGGCGTAGGCCCAGCAACTGAGAACGATCACCACGGGTGCCTTGGGATCAATTTTGGAGAAGACCTCCGCACCATCGCATTGCTTTGTGACGAAACCATGCTTGCGCTTGGCGTCGTACTTCGTAACCACCTGGGTCTTGTAACCGAGTTTCTTGAAGGCCTTCTGCACCTGCTTCAGGGTGTCATCCTGCATGGGCCAGCAGACTTCGCAGGCGGAATCGCGAAAGTCCCCGTTCGAGACAAGATAGATGGTTTCAGTCTTTTTCATGACAATCTTCCCAAGGCGCATGGCGTTTGTCGATGGGCGCCGATTTTTTGGGGACACGATGAGTCCCCCCCGCTTCACGTTGAATACCGAAACGGTATCCGAAGAGAAATAATAGCACAACAATCCGGGGGAGAAAAACAGGTATGCGGACTTTCTCCGTCCACAACAGGGGAAACGCAACGCCTGCAAAACCTCCGTGGCACGCTTGCATCCCCCCCGAACCTCGGCTGGCACCAGGCGCACCTTGTGTCGGGTAGGAAAACCCGACCTCCTGACCGTGGCACGCTTGCAATATCGTCCCCCGTGTCCTTTGCGTCGCTTACGTCCCTCTTAATCACCAATGCCCT
>JAJRPE010000026.1 GCA_024280935.1 Candidatus Hydrogenedentota bacterium | reverse complement strand
TTGCCGAGTCTTGTGAAGAGTAGCGACATGTGCCACCCGATCATGTACTCATGTCGGGTGTCTTGCGTGCGCGAAACCGTAAATGCAAACACCTGCGATACAGTAGCCTTTTCAGCTTCGTATCGGGAAAAGCTGCCATGCGGCTCAACAGAGAAGTTGAACCGCTCTCCCGCAAAACGCTATACTTCCGTCCCTTGCCGGAGTGGCGGAATTGGCAGACGCACCGGATTCAAAATCCGGCGATGGTAACATCGTGGGGGTTCAAGTCCCCCCTCCGGCACCATCATAGCTAATCGCCCCACAGATGCGCATACAGCGCGTGTGTGGGGCTTCTTTGATATGTGCCCATGGCGGGCTTTGGGAACGGAAGTGCTTATTGTGTCGGGCAGAGACACCCAACCTCCTTCATCGTTTGACCCGTCATTGCACCCTTGCTACACTGCTCCACCATGAGCAGTAAGGACGTAGGCACGCCCCATTCCCATACCCCGATACCTTTCGTCGTGCCTCATCCTGATTTGGGGCCAAGTCGCCGCGCCTTTCTTTCGGCGGTGGGGGCTGTGGCGGGTACGGCACTGGGCATTGGCAAGCAGGCGAGCGCCCAGGCACCCGAAACACCCACCCAGGCCATCGCCCGCATCGTAGCAGAACGGCGCATCATCAACGTCCACGAACACGTTCAGGGCAAGGAAAACACCGACGCGTTGCTGCGCGAGATGGACGCCCTCGGCATCGGGCGCACCGTCCTGCTGGGGAGTCCCTGGTTTACCATTGCCCTCTACGAACAGGCAGGCTTCACCCGCTACGATGAGAACAACGCTGCCATCGTCGCCATGGCCCAGGCCCACCCGGACCGCTTCGAGGCATGGCCCACGGTGAACCCGCTCGATGGGGATAAGGTGGAAAAGATTAAGGCGATGGTGGGGGAGGGAGCCTCGGGGGTCAAGCTCTATTTCGGCCATGGCTACACCGCCACCCGGCGAAACTCGTATATATTTCATTCCATCGCCATGGATGATTCCCGCATGATGGAACTTTATGAATACCTGTCGGAAATACATATCCCGGTCTGCTACCACGTCAACCCGGCGAAACCGGGTTTCATGGACGAGTTTGTCACTGTCCTGCGGCGCTTTCCCGACCTCAAGGTGAATACGCCCCATTTCATGTTGTCGTCCATGGTGCATTCACGCCTCCGCGAAATGTTTGCCATCTTCCCCAACCTTGTGGTTGATATCAGTTTCGGGCACGATGACTACTTGAAGACCGGTCTCCAACGCATTTCTGACAATCCGACAGCCTTCCGAAGACTCCTGGCGGCCTTCCCCGAGCGCTTCCTCTTCGGCACGGATTATGTTGTGACAGCCTTGCGCCCCCACAATCATGATTGGTACGCCGTCCGAACGCGGGCCTATCTCGACATGCTGAGCCGGGATACCTATACGACACCCCTGCTGCCGGGCCGCACCTTCAAGGGGCTGCGGCTGTCGCCCCAGTTAATCGAGAATATCCTCTATCGGAATTTTGAGACCTTCCGTGCGAGCAGACCCCGGGGCACCATCCTGGATCGCACAATCCAATGGAGCAAGCTCCGCGTTCCACGGGTGCAGCGCGCCCCCGGCCAAGCCCTCGCTCCGCCCCGCCGCCGCCAGGGGAAATGAGAGTCAAAAAGTATTCACAGGCTGTTTCGGGTGCCACGGACAAGGGGCGATAGCCCTTGCCCGTGTTGTGAACGAGTGTCCAACTAATTGCGGAAAAGTCGCGTAGTATGAAATAATCGCCCTTTGGATCGTGCATCTATAGAACCACAACAAAACGCAGGGAGACTATCGCCATGAGCGAGGAAATGAACAAAGACGTAAGGATGTGGGCCATGATCTGCCATCTGTCGGCGCTGGTGGGCTACATCATCCCCTTTGGCAACATTATCGGACCGCTGGTGGTCTGGCAGGTCAAAAAGGACGAATCGCCCTTTATTGACGAACATGGTCGCGAAGCCGTGAACTTTCAGATCGCATACATGATTTATGCGATCATTCCTCTCCTTCTATCGATTATCCTAATTGGCATTCCCCTTCTGCTCATCCTTGCTATCGCCCAAGTCGTGTTCGTCATCATCGCGGCCATCAAGGCCAACAGCGGCGAGTCGTACAAGATCCCATTTATATTTCGCCTGGTTTAATACGTAAGATATCGTTGTTTCGACGGGTTTAGTTGTGTTTGTTTGTACTTATGGAGTTTCTTCGTTGCAACGTAGTACTTTTTTTCTCCTATGCTGTGTTCTTTGTTCAGGATGTATTACTCCGAAGGGCAGTGGTGGCGGTAAGGACATCACCTTCGAGTCGATTCCTCCCCAATCGGCACAAACGGAGTCATTGTGCGATGTTCGATTTCGTCGGTTTGTGCGGGACAGTGATTATGTTGCATCGGAATGGACCCGTGAGCCTTCGATCTGGCCGCTGGTGCATCCCGAGCGGGCGGTCATCTCTCGATTTGGACCGCGCGGCCGTTCGGGAAAGCTCCACAAGGGTATCGATATCAAGGCTCCCCGAGGTGCCGAGCTTGTTGTGACAGCCGATGGCGAAGTGACCTACGCGGGGCGGCGGGGTGCTTACGGCAACTTTATCCAGGTTAACCACGGGGATGGTGTCGTATCGGCCTACGGGCACTGTGACAAAATCTGGGTCGAAGTGGGGGACTTGGTCCGCCAGGGAACGCCGATAGGAAGTGTGGGTGCCACGGGCAACGCCTCGACCGCCCATGTACACTACGAAGTTCGCATTGATGGCCAGCCCTACGACCCGTGGCTTTTTCTTCCAGCCATTGCGCCCTGATTGTGCGGGGAAAAACTGCATCACGTTGACTTAACCCCGTTGAAAATGCTCCCATGGTCCTTGGTACACGGGCAGCGTACCAAGTCGTTTTTTCACAGGAGATAAACTGATGCATGGTGGTAACTTGGTGGCAAAAACCTTCAAGGCAGCCGGGGTGGAATGCGTGTTCACCCTGAGTGGCGGGCATATCATGCCAATCTACGCGGGTTGTCAGGACGAAGGCATCGATATCATCGACGTGCGCCACGAACAGGCCGCCGCCCATGCCGCCGATGCCTGGTCCCGTGTTCGTCCGGGCAGCATTGGGGTCGCGCTGGTCACAGCGGGCCCGGGTGTGACCGACGCCGTTACCGGGGTGGCCAATGCGTGGCGCGCCAATTCGCCCATGCTGGTCATCGGGGGACAAGGCCCCTTCGCCAACCGGGGAAAAGGATCCTTGCAGGAGATGGACCACGTCGCCCTGATGAAGTCCATCACGAAGTGGTCCGACGTGTGTTATGAGACCGAGCGCATCCCGGAATATGTGGAGCTGGCCATGCGCCACGCGGTCTCGGGCATTCCCGGACCGTCCTTTCTGGAAATCCCCATGGACATCCTGATGGGGGAGGCCCGCTGGGAAGTGACCATACCCAAGGTCCAAACCCAGCCACCGGCGATTTCTCCGGCCCCCGACGCCATTGCGGCGGCGCTGGACCTTATCGCCGGGGCGGAGCGTCCCATGATGATGGTGGGGACCAGCGTGAAGTGGTCCCAGGCCCAGGAAGCGCTGGCCGCTTTCCTCGACAAGACCAAAATTCCGGCCTACGCCAACGGCATGGGACGGGGTATGCTTCCTCGGGATTCGGCCCTCTTGTTTAACCGCACGCGCCGTTCAGCGATGGAGCAGTGCGATGTGATGATTCTTGCCGGGGCCGTGTTGGATTTTCGCCTTGGTTTCGGCGATTCCATCCCAAAAGACGCGAAAATCATCCAGTTGGAGATGGATAACACGCTTATCGGCCAGAATCGCTCCACGGATGTGGCCCTCGTGGGTAATCTGTCCTGTACCTTTGATGCCCTGTCCGCCCGCCTAGATGGACGGGATAAGCCCCTCGATTTCTCGGACTACGCCGCGACCTTGCGTGCCGACGAAGAGTCCAAAGCGGCGGCGGTGGCGCAAGAGGCCGCCAGTGATCAGGTGCCCATTCAAGCGGGCCGCTTGTGCCGCGAAATTGCCGATTTCGTGAACGATGACATGATTATCGTCGGGGATGGGGGGGATATCGTGGCCAAAACGGCCAAGGTCCTGCCCATACCGAAGCATGGATTCTGGATGGATCCCGGCCCCCTAGGAACGCTCGGCGTGGGTATGCCCTTTGCCCTGGCCGCCCAGAAAGCCCATCCCGACAAGCGGGTTCTCATTGTCTATGGCGATGGCAGTTTTGGGCTGAATGGCTTTGAATACGACACCGCGATTCGCTTTAATCTGCCCATCGTAGGCATCATCGGCAACGATGCGGCGTGGGGACAAATGATGCGTCCCCAGTTGGCCTTTTACCCGGATAAGCCCCCGGTGGCGACCCAGCTCAACTATACCCGTTACGACAAGATCGTGGAAGCCATGGGCGGACACGGGGAGTATGTGACCGAACCCGACCAGATTCGCCCGGCCCTGGAGCGTGCTTTTGCCTCGGGAAAAGCCGCCTGTATCAACGTGGAAATCGAACGAGATCTGAGCTTTGGCGGCGGGATTTATGTTTGAAGTTTGAAGGGTTTGGGCAGCCTGTGCATCGTGATCGGAATTGCCGAGGAGAAAATATTATCAGACGCTAGGGGTTCTACACGCTCCCAACACAGGGTAGGGGTGGCGGGTGTCGCGGACAGACCCTCAGGCAATTAAGAGGGCATCCAATGCCCGTGGCCAACGTTCGGATTTTTGGGGCATTCGGAGCCGAAAAGGAAAGCGTCAGGGGTGCCACCCTTACACGGAGGAGCGAAGCGGGGGAGTTTAAGGGTGTAGGTTATTTAGACACGTGTTACGCCAACAAGAAAGACTGCATGTCGTCCCTGCCTGAGGATGCTGAGTCTCCCTTGGCACCCTGCACCCACAAGGCCACTCGTGCCTCGTGTCCGTGTAGGTGGCACCCCGAGTTATTCGGAACGAAGTCACCCGCTTGACAGCACCCATGGCAGGTGCTAGACTGGGGCCACCTTGTGAGCGGGACTAACTCAGTTGGTAGAGTGCCAGCTTCCCAAGCTGGATGTCGCGGGTTCGAACCCCGTGTCCCGCTCCATTTTCTTTTTCCTTCCTTTTTTCTCCCCCATCCCGGCAGGGGAGAATAGCACCCACCCGGCAGCACCTCTGCCACGTGGTGATCGCGCCCGAAGCTCTTCGTCTGCCAACACCCAGACCATTTCCCCTGCTGGTTTATTTTAGACCACCTCGCCGTACCACTGAAAATCATGATCGGCAGGAAGGTATAACACCTGACATGATATTCCTAACATTCTTTTTATAATGATGTTAGGCCGCATAAATTATCTTCTGAATTAGGTATAAATATGACACAAAGAATAACGACACCTAGAATTTTAATTCATCAGAGCGGCGCAATTTATTAGCGCTTTGTTTTGAAGCTATTAGAGCCAGTATACTAAAGCAACATAATATATATTATCAGACGTTGTTGAGGTGTGGTTTGAACGTCTTTACGCAGGCTGGGCATTGCTTCTATCCTCTTCGTGGCGCAGCCGTCATCCTGCGCGATCGAGCCGGGAAAGGTTTTTCTCGTCACTGCGTGTCCATCACAAGCGAGACGCTGTGCAGAACGAACAAATGACCTCCATTACATCCAATTCTATCTCCTCCATAAAGCACCACTGCCGGTGCCACGGGTAGGCCCGCAGGGTTTACCCGTGTAAATCCGGTGACTCCCGGAACCGGATATTCCCTTCTTTGTCGGCAAGTATTTCACGGGTAAAGCCCTGAGAGGCCTACCCGTGGCACCCGACGTGGATCTTTCCCCAAAAGCGCCAAACCCAATTCCACCGGGGCCAGGAAGCCTGAGCCTCCCCATTTCCACTGCTATAAAAACAAGATAAGCCCACGTCATTCCCACTAAAGTGGAATCCAGAACGCGGTGGAGAGCACATCGTAACACCGCTGGATCCCCGCGTTCGCGAGGATGACGGTCTTGGGTTAGGGCCCAGTCCCTTTAGGTATAGACTGAATATCTTATCCTGTTCGGTGTGGCCAGGTATTATCCAGACGGAGTGTCTTGCCCCCTTGCAGCGCAGCGCCCATGTTGACTGGTCGGCGAAACATCCACCCATGCTCTGCGTTTGAGCACCGCCATATTGTTGGATTGGTACGACTGGTCAAGATACGGCAAAGCCCGCTATTAGACGCAAATCAGCCTGCGCAGGGACTCCAGCTTTTTCTCCCCGATGCCCTGTATGTTGCGCAAGTCCTCGGGGCTCGCAAAGGGTTGTTGCTCCCGGTATCGCATGATCTTCGCTGCCGTTTTTGGGCCAACACCGGGGAGCTCTTCCAGCTCCTGCTGGGTCGCGGTATTGAGGTTGACGCAACGAGTGCTGCTTCCCACAGCGGCCCCTGGCAAAATGGGGACCTCCTCTCCCCCACGCCATCCTGATCGGGTGTAGCTTGGTGGATTTAGTTGTGCCGCCGTGGCTTGGGTAACATTTCCGTGTTGTTGCTGGTATGGAACCGAGAGAACGCTTCCGTCGATCAATCGCGCCGCGATGTTTAAATCACGAATCTCAGCCATGGTGCTTGGACCACCAGCGCGTTCCATGGCATCCTGGATTCGGGTTCCTGCGCGGAAGCGATAGATTCCTGGATTCGGGACGGCTCCCTGAACTTCAACCATGATTTCGTTCAAATGCGAAGGTGGTGCGGGTTCCTGATTTGGCTTGGGCATCACTGTCGAAATGCTCGCTGTTGGGCCGGACCCGGTCTTTTCCGACACGGCGTTGCCTGTCGAATCGCAGCCGCAGAGCAGGGTCAGCGCGTACAGCACAAGGAGGGAAACAGGTGTTGCAGTGAACATTTTGGGGTGATTGAGACTGCCAGGATCTTCAGGCGTGCCACACGAGCGCCAAAAGGCGAGTTTCAACGAACCACTACGGGTTCGTGCGTTGTCTGAGCGCAAGAAAAATGGGGTTAATCCGATCGCATACGTTTTTGGGGGAGTTTCGTGGTGCTGCTGCTCCAAGCGCACGAAGTCTACGTCTTGGTTGGAGTCCGACCACTTTAGCGCAACGCTTAGCATCCGTTTTCTTCTTCCCCTGCAGCATGCGACGTGTCATCCAGCACCCGGCGGAGCGTGCCCGCCAACTGGGAGACCTCGACCGGTTTGCTGACTATCTCCCGAATACCCGATTTTCGAGCCTCCGCGTCATCAATGTTCTGGCTGAATCCGGTGAAAAGTATGATTGGGATCCCGTGCCGAAGCTTCTTTATGCGCCGGGCCAGATTTGTGCCCGACATTTCGGGCATATGGTGGTCGGTGATGATGATGTCAAAGGCGGCGGGATCCGCTTTGATGAGCTTGAGCGCATCGTCAGGGTGCCCTTCGGTACTGACGGCATAGCCCAACTGGCTCAAAGCGCGTTCGCAGAATCGCCTCACCGATTGTTCATCGTCCACCACCAGGACACGCTCCGTACCACGTTGCACAGTCATATCCGTGGATTGCTCCCCTTGCAAAACAGATTCAACCCGCGGCAGGTAGGTGCAAAACTCGGTTCCCTGCCCCTGGGTGCTTTCAACAAGAACGGCCCCGCCGTGGTTCGCGATGATGCCATAGACCATAGCAAGTCCCATTCCGGTGCCCTTGCCGGGTTCTTTGGTGGTAAAAAAAGGATCAAATATTCTACGAACAACATTTTGATCCATGCCATGGCCACGGTCCGCCACGGTCAGCTTAATATAGGGACCTGGGCGTAACTTGGGGTTGATATCGGCGAAACGCCGTGTGACTTCGACATTTTCCAGCCGAACTTCCAGAATGCCACCCTTTTCGGACATGGCCTGCAGGCCATTGGTGCAGTAGTTCATGACGACCTGGTGCATTTGGGTCGCGTTGGCCATGACCATGCCGCTCCGGGGATCCACGCTATCGAGAATCTTGACGCCGGATGGCAGTGAGGCTCGAAAAAGACCGAGAGCCTCCCGAACGACCCTATGCAGGTGCAGCGGCGCGTGTTCTTCCCCCGATTGACGGCTGAAAGCAAGAATCTGTTTTATGAGATTCTTTGCTCGGTGGGCTGCGCCGAGCGATTCGCGCAGATCCTCCAACACTTCTGGATTGGCCCCGTCCAGCGCTTGGATGGACAGATCTGTCAGGCCGATAATCGCGGCAAGTATATTATTAAAATCATGGGCAATTCCGCCCGCCAACACACCGAGGCTCTCCAGGCGTTTCGAGTGCTGGACCGCGTGCTCTGCTTGCTGCCGCTCCTCGTCGGTTCGCACGCGCTCGGTAATGTCCTTGACGCTACCGAGAATACGGGCTGCCCGCCCTGTTTCATCGGGCAGCACGATGCCTGCGTCTTCAACATGCCGAATCTGACCCGACGCATGAATAATGCGGTAGCGAATGTCATAAAGTCCGAGTTCATCGGCGGCACCAGCAAGGGCGGACACGACAGCCTGACGGTCGTCCTCGTGGATAAACGTGAGCAGGGATTCAAGGTTCGAGGCTTCGATTTTCGCGCTCGTGTGCCCCGTAAGCTGACCTATGGCCCCGCTGACCCGTATTTGTTCCGTGGCGAAGGTATATTCGTAAATGAGCTGTCCCGTTTGTTTCACCACGGTATGGTAGGCTTGGGCAGAAATACCGGGCGGCGGCACTTCATAGCTTCCAGGCAAACGGACCAGGCAAATAACATAAGGTCGCTGGGAAAAAGAGAAGAGTCGTGCCGTAACACCTACCGGAATTTGACGCCCGTCTCGGGAAATGAGGACGGTCTCGAAAAATAGATGGCGGTAGGTCCGCAGCGATTCGATCCGTGCGTTGACGTACTTCATGCGACGGGACTCGACAATGTCCTTGGGCTGCAACTGCAAAAACTCGTCCCGCGGATAACACAGCATTTGACAAAGCTGGTTATTCGCCTCAATGATCTTGTACCCGTCTCCTTCGTGCTCAAGCCGGGCAACCATAACACCGTCCGAGCAGGAGTTCAGAAGCAATCGATAGCGCTCATCGCTTTCATAGAGGCTCTCGCTTCGTCGCTGCGCGAGCATCGCCAGCCGTTTGTTTGCCAGTTGCAAACGGTATGCATCGTTCTGAGCACAAAGACATCGTTGCGCCAACACAAGACCATTCACCGGTTGAACGAGAATATCGAAGTCATACGCCTGCGCACGATCCAGCCAGAGCGGCGCGTTGGCCTGCCTGGGCAACACCCACACTATGTGGATGTCCGGGTTGCACTGGCGGATAGTATCCGTGAGCGAATCGGGGCTGAGAGCCATTGTGCAGAGATCAGCACTGAGAATAATGCTCCGAGGCGTATCCGAGCGAATAGCTTCCTCCAACGCTTCGGGACTTGATACCGGCACCAAAAGCGCGTGGGGCAGGTGCTCGGAGAGCTTTTGGCACAACAGGTTGCGACGGCCCCGATGCGTGGCCGCCACGACAAGTCTCATCATCTCTCTTGTTGGCGCTACGCCCATATCACTTGACACCCAGGTCGTTGGGAATTCCGATGGTGTTTCTGGTGTTTCTTTGACCGAGCATCCAGTGTAGCAGTATTACGCGGGTTGCCGCAGACTTTTCCACGCGGCTTGTGTGATGCGGGGCTTTCCGCCATGATATAATGTCGCATCACCGCAAAAAGCTATTGCCATTTCGCTGCATTCAGACAGCATAAGGAGTGTATTCATGCCACCAATTTATGATCCTGAGCAAGTGCGTCCCATGTGGGAGGAACTCGCCAATGTAGGGGTTCGCCCGCTGACCACGACCGAAGAAGTAGTCGCCGCCATAGGCAAAGACAGCGGCACCGTACTCTGTGTCGTGAATTCCGTATGTGGCTGTGCTGCCGGCGGTGCCCGCCCAGGTGTCGCGCTGGCGCTGCAAAGCGAAATTATCCCCGATGATATGGTTACGGTGTTTGCGGGCATGGACCAGGAAGCGGTAGCCCAGGCACGTGACTTTATGGACGGTGTCGTGCCCTCTTCGCCCTGCATCGCTCTGTTCAAAGACGGAAAGCCTATCCATGTGCTGGAACGGCGGCACATCGAACGCATGACGGCCATTGATATTGCCAACAATTTGACCGACGTATTCAAAGAGACCTGTGATCGAAAAGGGCCCTCTGTCGCCCCCGAGGTCTTCGATTCCAACGACCATGTGGATACCTGTGGTTCCAGCATCAGCCCCTATCAAGGCAATTAGGTGGCGGGGTCACAGCAAAGATTCATGCTCCAAACGGCGTGCGTGCTCTGTGGTGTTGCCGTGGCGCTGGGGGCCTTCGCCGCCCACGGCCTGAAGAGCCGCCTTGCGCCGGATATGCTGGCGGTCTTCGAGGTGGGCGTTCGCTATCAGTTTTACCACGGACTGGCCCTGTTGGCCTTCAGCCTCGGTGGCGAGAGGCTTTGGCGCAGTGCTTGGGCCTGGCGTGCAGGTGCCGCGTGGATTGTGGGTTCCTTGGTGTTTTCCGGGAGCCTTTACCTCCTTGCAATCACGGATATCCGCTGGTTTGGCGCAATTACCCCCATTGGCGGTGTTGCTTTTCTCCTGGGGTGGTTTTTTGCCGCCCTGAGCGCTCGGAGCTTGCGATTCTCAGACACGTAAGCCATAGTCTGACATAAACTTGTGCCGGGTGCCCGCGTTTGCTATAATCGCCGTTCTTGTAACTACAATTCAGTCTTTTCAACGAGAGAAAATAATGGCCAACATTAAATCCCAGAAAAAACGCATCCTTACCAACGAAAAATCCCGTCAACGCAACATGGCGGTTCGGTCAAAGATGAAGACCTTGGTCAAGTACGCGATGAGCGCGCTTGAATCCAAGGATGCCGAGAAGATTAAGGCGACTTTGCCTGCGGCACTGTCCTCGATTGACCGTGCGGCGTCCAAAGGTGTGATTCACGCCAACAACGCGGCCCGCAAGAAGTCTTCCCTTCAGCACCGCGCTGCTGCCCTCTAAACAGAGCAGCACAGCCCCCTAAATATATCGTCGCAGCCCTTCAGAGGTCTGCGGCGTTTTTTCGTGCCTACCTCCCGGCGGTAAGTGTTGAACTAAACGGCTTCGCCGTAGAGCATTGTGTAGGCGATACCGTCATTTGGCACGCATTAAACCAGTCGGATGTGCCGCGCGATCCTGAGGAACGAAGGTTCGTGCGCTTGGAGGAACAGTACCGTGATATTTCCAAAGCCCCCGGCGCACGAACCCGTCAGGACTCGTTGAAACTCGCCTTTTGGGGATCGCGCGGCACGACTGCTATTCGTAGCCGTCCTTTTAAGCACCACGCGTTCAGTACAACGAGGTTTCTAAGTCGGCAAGCGACTGAAAAACCATTACTCGTTCACAATCCACCCCATCTTAGTTCTAAAAAATCAACCTGCGGGTGCCACGGATAGGCCTCTCAGGGCTTACCCGTGCGGAGACATGGGAGCGACCGAAAACTTTCTCTTTGTCCGACGAACATCTTTTTCAAGCACGGGCAAGGGCTATCGCCCCTTGTCCGTGGCACCCAGAGCAGCTACCTGCGAACACGTACAATTTTTGCAGGAAGTAGAAGCCACTTTACCTGCCCCCCACTACTCCCGACGCAATCCCTTGATGCATGTCAGCAGTCTGTCGTCGGTCTGGTAATAACGAACCTTGCCCTGCTTGTCCAAGACGACGACTTGGGGAATAAACACGATGCCATAGGTGGAAAATGTCGTCTGCTCGTCTTCGTCCCGCAAAACGGGAAAGCGTATTCCATAGCCGTCGATATACTGTTGGATTTCCCCAGCGCTGCTTATAGCGTCGTGGACCGCGACAAAGGCCACATCGTCTACGTCAGCCAGTAGCTCGTGCAGGGTCAGTAGCTCTTGAATAACAACAGGCCCCATGTCCTCATCGAAGCCGGCCCAGAAGAGCAGTACCACGACTTTTCCCTTGAGGTCGGCGAGATGGAGCGGCTCACTATTTATCCACTGTGTGCCGCGTAGCTCCGGGGCCGGTTTTCCCACGAGGCCCTTCAGATCATTTCTTCCAGGGACGGGCGTGCGGGGTTGCAGGTCTGGTGAGAAGGGGGCAAGCTGCACGTCAAAGGATGTCGCCTTCTTCAGCCCCACCTCAATGTCCACGCGCTGAAATCGTTTGCCATGTTCCGCACGGAGCTGCAACTTCTTTAGATCCGGCATAAAATCCAACGGCAGGGACAGCTTGCCGTGTTCATCGGTGAGTACGTGATAAGGATTGGGCAGATTTAAGATCGTTACAAGTACCGGCCCTGGTTCTTGGCCATCCTGGTCGCGGATCACCCCGGTAATGACGGGCAAACGCTTCAGGCGGATCGGCTTCATATCAATGCTCGTTTCTTCGCCCAGATCGACCGGTATATTGCCAAAATTGGGACTTTGGTATCCTCGGGGCGGAACGATGGCAATTTCGCCAGGGCCGCTTGGGACTCGGAGCGAGAACGCGCCATCGTTGTTGGTAAAGGTGTCTTGAAATACCGTGTTCTCCTTGCGATAGAGGATTCGCGTCCCTCCGCACGGTTTCTTGTCTGGATAAAGGACCTTACCGCGAATATAGCGAGGTGCTTCGAGGGCCAGGCTAACCGGGAGGGCCTCCTCTCGTGGGTGAACTTCCAACATTGCCGGTGCGGGTGACGCATAGTCTTCGTGTTCCACGGCCACTAAATAGCGATCGGGGTGAACACGCGCATGGAAAAAACCGTCGCTATCCGTCAATACTTCGGCGAATTCTTTCTGGCCTTGGGGACCCGACTTGAAAACTGAAACCCGAACGCCCGCTACGCCCGCGCCCTCGTAGGTGACGCGCCCCCCCACTCGCTTCCCTTCCCGAAGAAGGATATTGCGTTGTTCCCGCTCTACGGGAAGGTAGGTGACCGAAGAGTCCGCGTAACGCGGGTGTCCAAGAACAACCTGTATGAAGCCGTCTTTCGGCAAGTTGGGGATGACGAGGATGCCGTTATCGTCGCTGCGCATCTGGGGAAGTCCGTGGGGAACGAGGTCTGCCACGGAGACCAAAAATTTCCTCGACACGAACATGGAGCGTATGAGTACGCCGGGCACGGGCTTCGATCTTGAATCGATAGTCTTGAGTGTAATTAGATCCCCCGGCTCCAGCAAAATCTCAACAGAAGCATCGCCCACGATCAGGGCGGTTGCGCCACCGAGCGCCAACCCCTCTTTGTAGGCAACCACCTCGGTCATGGCCACATCGATGGCATCCAAGGTGAATTCACCCGAGTCGTCGGTTTTTAGCGTGCGAACCCGACGGTGCTGTGTCACCCACACCGTGGCCCCAGCGACAACAGTGTCCTTGGCGGAGTCGATCACGATGCCCTTCAGCGTAGCCGCCGACAGGGTAGGAAGAATGGCGAGATAACTGATTGTGACAATGCAGAATAACAGCTTGATGCGGCGCATGGAATGAGGCTTTCTTGATATTCCTGAGGGCTAGAAACGTTGACGCAACACGGATATGGGCGGCAGTCCCGCCGATTCCAGAACAACCTTGCCTGAGCGGTCAAGCAGAAGGGTTGTTGCCGACGAAGGTGGCTTTCCCAACAATATGGGCACGGGTGTCGCCCCGGAACAACTGACGGGGCCGGCGGCGATGACTGCGACAATGAGCTTCGTGTCGCCCACCGCCTTTTGTATCTGTTCGGCGCTCTCTGCCACGGCAATGGCGCGGGCCGCATCGGTATATAACAACAGAGTGGGCCGCGTTGCACGGACTTCTTCGCCCGGCAGCTCGCCGCACTGAAGGTCAAGGGTATGCCACGAGAAGGCTTCGCCGAAGAGCGTGGTCTCCGCTTTGCCACCGGATACCACAACGTCACCCAAAGATTTGTTCTCCGCAGGGGAAAGGTTGAAGGTCATGGACTCGCCATGGGCATCCTTTCCCAGCCGGGCCACGCAACGCTGGGGCACGCCAGGAACCACGGCATCCCAGCGAAAAGCTCCCTCTTTTGTGCTAAGCGTCTGCCAGAGCAAGACAGCGTCTGTGGCCGATTCCCCTGGGAAAAATGCACCAACCATCGCCCCCCCCACGCTCCGCCCGCGAGCATTTACAACCTGTCCAGACACGGAGGCCAAGGGAAAAAGCTGAACGATGGCAGGGGCTTCCTGGTGTTTCTCCAACGAAAAAAGTGCGCCCATTGGTTTTACTGGATGTTCCACCCGTCCAAGCACTTTTCCTGATTCGGGAAAGGTTTGGATTTGAAGAGCAACCTGCCCGGCATCGTTGGCAACGTGCCAGCCAAATTGAACCGGTCGCAGCACGGAAACCAACGCGCCGGGGACGGGATTCCCCTCTTCATCGATAATTGCCACCGAGTAGGCGGGAAGGGGCTTCAGCCACATGCCGGGAAGCTCCACGCTGGCACCCTCCAGAATGCTGACCTTCATATTCTGGGATTCGGGAGAAGAATAACCCGGCGACGCATCAACGCGGATGATATTCTCCCCCTCTCCCGCCACAAATCGGAAATCGCCACTCGGTCCTGTTCGCGCTACCGCCGCACGGGTACCGTTGGTTGTGAGGGAGATGCGCACACCGCGGATAGCTTCACCAGAGAGGGCATCGCGTACGTTCCCTCGGATTTGCCCGGTGCCCGCCACCGCGAGGCGAAGATGCTCCACGGTCCGCTCGCCCGTAATCGTAAGGCGCTCCCAACCGGGGCTGCGGAGTCCTGCGCCTGTCGCCCGGTACACATACACGCCCGGTTTAAGACGGAGTGAAAACTTTCCCTGGAGATTGGAGCGTGCCAGGGCGGTGTCATGGGGCGGCTGGGCGTTTTGAATGAGCACCGCAGCCTGCCCAATGGTCTTTTTGCTTGAACGGGAGATAACGACGCCTTCGAGAAGGATCCCCGGATACAGGGCAATTCGTAAATCGTCCGTTCCCGCAGCCACATCACGTACCCCTTCCTGAGCGAAGCGGGCGTGGCCGACCTTCAAGTCAACAGTGCATCCTTCCGGCACATTTTCGAGAACAAAATGGCCTTCTCCATCACTCTTGGGTTCCAGATAGCCAAAGCGCTTGAGTTTGGCAAGGGGTACGCCCACCTTGTGCGCGCTCTTGATTCCGATTCGCGTAATGCGCGCATCGGCAAGGGCCTTTCCATCATGGCTGGTAATGGTACCGCTTATCTGTGTTGCTGGATGGAGGGCCAGACGCACCGGGGGTATTTCGTCGGCCACCGCCACACTGAGGTGTTGCCCCTCGAAGCCATAGCCCGGCGCGATTGCGAAGATACCCGCAGGCCCTGGACTTACATCCTCAAACTCAAAATGGCCCGATGCGTCGGAAATGGTATCAACGACGCCACCGCCCAGGCCAGGCTCCAGAAAGACCTGCGCGTGGGGAATGGGGCTGCCATCGGGTCCCACAACCAGGCCACCGATGGTGGTGATGCCGAAGGCGGCTTGCAGTGCCACCAGGGCCGTAAGCAATGCTGACATAATAACTCCTCTGGGTAATCCCGGCCCATCCTATAGAATCCAAGCCCTTATATCCAAATACGTTGACTCCCATGGCGATGCTCGCCTAAAATGGCGGTCTACAGGAGGAGAGATTCTTGCGCCGTGTCAATGTTAAGTTTTTGCGTTCCGGCCAGGTGTTGGCAGATGCTGTCAAAAACAGCGGTGGGGCTGTCTTGTGCCCGATGGGCTACACCTTGACCGAAAAGGCCATTGAGCGCTTGCAAAACGCCGGCGTGGTATCGATCTGGATAGAGGGCGATCCCGATGCAGGACCCGACGTAAACAAGCTCGAAGCAAATCTAAACAAGCGTTTCGATGGTATCGATGATCCAATCTTGTTGCGTATCAAAGCGCTTATCCAAAAACGATTTGATTTACTTCGCGCAGAGTACAGTGGCGAATAGCGGCGTTCCATCCTCCGAAACCACGTGAGATTCTTAATCTTGCCTCCAAAACTGCAATCCGGGGCGGCTATCTGATACCATTGGACACGCTGTTGGCGGGGATTCGGGCGCTTCTTTCGCGTGCTGGAGTCTAACCCCGGCATCAGGTTTTAAGCAGGAATTAGGTAGCCCACTTGGGTAGGCCCAATCGTAGCCGGGGACAATTTACATGGTCATGTCAGCGGAGTTGTTGAAGCGCAAGGTGGAGGAGCTGTCCAGCCTTCCAACCTTGCCCGCCTTCATCACCGTCATCACCAACATGGTAGACGATGACTCCGTCAGCGCCCAGGAAATTGGCGAAATTATCCAACAGGATCAGGTTTTGAGTGCCAAGATACTCCGCCTCGTGAATTCTCCTGTTTATGGGTTTCCCAAACGGATTTCTTCGATGACCCATGCTCTCGTGCTTCTGGGCTTCAATGTAGTCAAGGGCCTCGTGTTATCCACGGCGGTCTTCAACGACTTGGCAAAGGGCACCAGCGGCCTCTGGGAACACAGTCTGGCCGTAGCTATTCTCTCTCGCCGTATTGGTCAGGAATTGGGTGTCCAGGATCCTGAGGAATGTATGGTCGCCGGACTCTTGCACGATTTGGGAAAAGTTATTTTGGCGTACCTGGCATTGGAGGATTACCTCGAAGTGATTCGGCGCGCCCACGAGCGGGGCTGCCACGTTTCCGAAGTTGAGCGTGAAGTATTTGGCGTGGACCATACGCGCATAGCGTTGTGGCTGGCTCTGCGCTGGCACTTACCCGACAGTTTGACCGATGCCCTGACCTGCCACCATGCCCCCTCCCGCGCCAAGTGCAGCCCGCAGATGGCGGCAATCGTCCATCTCGCCGACATACTGGCCCGTGCCCAGGAATACGGAGAACCCGGTGATGGGACGCTGCCTGCCCTGGAGCGCGAGGCGTTTGATTCGCTGGGACTCAATGATGCCCAACTTGATCAAATAATGACGGAAGCGAACGAACGATATCGCGAGGGCGCGGAAGTCATGACGGCAGGGATGCGAAGTTAGATGAGCGACTCCGAAGGCGCAAAGATACTCGTTGTCGTATCGGCAGATGGGGATTGCGGTTCCATAGTGGGTATGCTGACCGATGCTGGCTATCAAGCCCAGCCCGTGGTTGAACCCGACTTGTTGCAGGCGATCATTCAAGAAGCGCCTCCTGGCTGTATTATCGTACCCTACGGGCTTCGCGGGCCAGATGGTGGAACTTCCCTGGTAGAATCCCTGAAGAGCGACACCATTTATGGTCATCTTCCCATGATTACGACACTTCCTGCTGCCGCGTTGCGTGGAATTGACTGGGGTGATGTACAGGTTGACGACTTTCTTCTTGAACCCTTCGAACGGGACACCTTGCTGGCCCGGGTCCAGATTTGCCTGGCGCGCGCACAGCGTGACCAGGATGCCAATCCGCTTACCGGGCTTCCTGGAAACCTTGCCATAATTCGAGAGGCGGAATCGCGCCTGAAGAAGGACACCCCCTTCTGTGTGGCCTATCTGGACCTCGACAATTTCAAGCCTTTTAACGATAAATACGGATTCTTGCGCGGCGATGAGGTGCTTCGCATGACGGCGCGCATTGTGGTCAACGCGGTTCGCGCGCTTAACAGAAATGATACCCATGTTGGCCATGTTGGAGGAGATGACTTCATCTTTATCCTTCCGCCGGGTGTCGCACAGAGCACCTGCGATGAGGTGACGAAGAATTTTGACCTGCTTATTCCCAATTTCTATGACGCGGAAGACCGTATTCGGGGCGCAATACACTCCATTGATCGCCAGGGAGATTCTCGTACCTTTTCCCTTATGACCTGCTCCATCGCTGTCGTGGACACGTCGCTCCATCCCGTGAAGCATATCGCGGACATTAGTGCGCGGGCGGCCCAGGTAAAAAAACTCGCCAAGTCGGTGGAGGGATCAAACACCTATTTCGACCGGCGGGCTTAACAGTCCGTATTCCCCAAAAAAAACGATACAAACAAGAAATCATAACGTCATTCCCACGCAAGTGGGAATCCAGAATGTGGCGAGTTCGCGCCAAGTCCCCACTGGTTCCCCGCGTTCGTGAGGATGACAAATACGGACGTTCCTTCACAACAGTAGGGGCTAATGCGTAAATCGACAGGCGGCCCATTCGCGGGAATGACGGCCTTGGGTTGGTGGGCGAAACGAATCCTGCTACCGGAAAGCGTTAGCGACTTCCTGCTCCAACACAGCGTAGGTCTTGCGATAATTGCGTTCCAGTGCTTCCTCGGGAAGCATGCCCGTCCGGAGATCTTCCAACATGGGAACAGCGCGGCGCCGTCCGTATTTCGTCCACAGCATATTCACTGTGGCGTGGGCCTGGGCATAGGCCAGCGCGAGCGCGTCGGGGTCCAGCTTGTGCAATTGGCTGCCCTCCAGTTGGCTCAGCGGATAGGTGAGCGATTGCGTGTAGGCGTGCTGGAGAAGGCGGCTCCGGCTGGTGTCGATGTTTCGCGACAAGGTCTCGGCAAGCCCTTCATTGAGCCACCAGGGCACCTCAGGCCCCACCGCGTGGCGCAAGGCCACATGAACATACTCATGCTGGAGTCGCCGCGACAGCTCCTTTTCCTCCAACCATTCTCCCTCACTATCCGTAACAGGCGTGCGGATCTTTCCGTCAAAAAGCGCCCCCACGTGACTATCCAGTTGCGTTGCCTCGCTAAATTGGTCCGCGCTGTAGAGGATGACCTTCACCGTGTCGGGCGGATAGACGCCACCCAGCTTCCGGCCGATATCTGAATAGGCACGCTCCAAGATGGACAGAATCAGGAAACGTGTATTCTGCCGGACACCCTTGGGATAGCTAAGCTGGAAATGGCGTGAGGAAGAACTGTTGAAGTCGCGCTCCACGGCCTCTTCCCGAAAGAGCTTGTCGTACTTTTCCTTGAGTCCGGGCCAATCAGGTTTTACTTCCAGCACGTAGTCCCACTGCACCCGCGCCGAAGGAAGGTCGTTGTCGCGGTAGTAGGCTTCGCCCAGCAGGAAATGGGCATCGGCCAAGCCGGGCTTCAACTCGATGGCCTCTTCCAGGCGAAAAATTGCGTCGCTAACCTGATTCTCTTTCAGGTAGTAGGAAGCAACCTGAATCAGGGGTGCCGGATTCGCGGTGTCGATGCCGATGGCCAATTCAAGATGACGAATTGCTTCCCTCGTCTTATTCTCCTTTTCAAGCTGGCTGGCCACCTCCTGGTGGGCATTGCAAAGATTGTGCTTGATGACCGTGTTGTCAGACGCGTGCTCGTAGGCCTCCTCAAAATAGGCCAGCGCCTCGGCAAAGGATTTCGCATTGTACGCTTTTATGCCCAGCTCGTTGTTTTCCACCGCAGTGAGACCATGGGCAGACAGGTTTGCAACAACACCCAGGGCGAGAAGCAAAAGGGTTCGATACGTATGAAGGGACTGCACTGGCCCTACCCTACGCTTCCGGGATCAACGCGATGGCCTCAACCTCGACCTGGATGTCCTTGGGAAGGCGGGCGGCCTCGATACAGGAGCGTGCCGAGCCGCTCTCCGAAAAATATTGGGCATAGATCTCGTTAAAGGCGTTGAAATGGTCCATATTATTTAAGAAACACGTGGTCTTGACGACATGCTCCAAACCCGAGCCAGCGTCTTCCAGCACGGTCTTGAGGTTGTTCAGCGTCAGGATGGTCTCTTCCTCTATCGTGCCGGGCACCGCCCCACTCCCATCCTTGGCGAAAGGCCCCATACCCGAGACAAAGAGCAAATCGCCCACACGCACGGCATGGGAATAGGGTCCGAGGGCCGGTGTGATATTGGGGGAATTAATACAGGTTTTTTTCATGGGTATCCTTTTCACGGCCCCGAGGCTGGCCCCGCAGGAAGAAGAAGCTGGCTTCGCCAGCAGCAACGCCTAGTGAACGGCTATCTATTCTCTCTATAGAAGGTATCATGGGCGGGCGAATTACGTCAAACGGCTCCAATGTGCCAACGGTATCCTTTTTCTCTTTTGGGCGCGGTGTGTTATCGTCCCATGCGTACACCAGACCCGATGAACGGCATCGGGCTTCGTTAGTGCAGTCATCTACGAAAATCGCTATAAAAACAAGATAAGCCACGTCATTCCCACGAAAGTGGGAATCCAGAACGCGGCAGGAGCACATCGCAACACCACTGGATCCCCCGCGTTCGCGAGGATGACGGTCTTCGGTTGTGGGCAAAGCTCATCTTGGTAGACAGAAGAAAGGATAGTTAAATTATGAGCAATGTTGCTTTTATCACCGGGGCATCACGGGGTATCGGATTCGCCTGCGCCCGGCGGCTGGCCCAGGAAGGCTGGGACATCGTTGTCGCGGCAAAAACCGTGGAGCCAAACCCCAAACTCCCCGGTACGATTTTCACGGCGGCCGAAGCCCTTCGCGAATTCGGCACGGAGATCTTCCCGGTACAATGCAACGTGCGCGAGGCCGATTCCGTACGTAGCGCGACCAACGCCACGCTGGATAAATTTGGCCGGGTGGATGCCGTGGTCAACAATGCGGGTGCCTTGTGGTGGCGCGATATGGACGAGACACCGTTGAACAAGTTTGACTTGGTGATGGAGGTCAACGCCCGGGGTGCCTATGCCGTAACCGAGGCCTTCCTCCCCACCATGAAGGCGCAGAAGTCGGGCCATGTCATCAACATGTCGCCCCCTATTGACCTCACTGTCGTTCCGGGCCATATCGCCTACATGATCAGCAAATTTGGCATGACCATGATCGCCTGTGGCATCGCGGAGGAATTCGAGGATTTTAATATTCGAGGAACAGCGTTGTGGCCCAAAACCCTCATAGAATCCTATGCCACCGTGAATTTTGGCATGGGCACGCCCCAGATGTGGCGCAAGGCCGATATCCTGGCCGATGCCACCCTGGAAATTCTTCGGCACCCCGAAAAGAGCAACGGCAAGGCGCTGATTGACGAAGACTTTTTGCGCGAGGTGGGCTATACAGACTTCGACCAATACCGCTGCGTCGAAGACGGATCACCCGTTGAGCTGAGTGCGACTACCATGCGTGCTGCCCGCTCTTGAAGGGGTATGCAGCAACAACATGGGTTTCGGCGCACACCAGGCACCATTGAATTAAAACTGCATTTCAGAAGTGCGATAATGTGTGTCATAGATCAGGGGGTAGCCCTGACTGTTACCGGGCATCGTCCGTTGCCAAAAGGGGCACGAGCACGTCGGGTGGCCGGGCGATGATGACCCGCCCCTGAATCACCACCACGGGGCGCTGCAACAGGATCGGCGCTGCCACGATGGCAGCGACAATCACGTCGGCGCTGCTTTCGGAAGAAAGCCCCAGTGTTGCGGCTTGGGGTTCCTTGAAGCGAACGAAATCACGGGCTTCGCCGTCGTAACGTTGGAGCAGCCCCATTATTTCATCGGTGCTCAAAGGAGTATTCAGGTACTCGATGATGCGGGGCGTGCAGCTGTGCTCTTCCAGCAGTGCCAAGGCACCGCGACTGTTGGAACAACGGGGATTGTGGTAAATGATGACTTCATCCATGGTGGCCTTTGTTTGGTTCGTGTGTGTTTACGAGTTCCCATGCATTACAAAGAAAATGGCAAGGGTGGCCTGTGGGTATGGGCACCCAAGAGGGTCTCTGTCCGCAGATAGAATTTCAGCGGACAAGGACTGCACACAGTATCCCTCGGTGGCGTAACGCTTGTCCAGATGACCTGCACCCGAAGGTTGTTTTTGAATTTCAAGGCGCAACCTCGTTGGACTGAACACAACATAGCGAAACACTTCTCATAGCTTCAATCGTGCCTTGGAGAACCGTGCTCATTCAAGCCAGACCCGGTAGCTCTTGGCACCTTCACGGTGTTCAAACAAAGGTTGGGGTACGAGTCCCGACGCACAGGCTCGGGCTTTTATGGCCGTCAGATCGATGTCGCCAGATTCGAGTTTCTCCAAGGTCTCTGGCGGCATGATCGCTTCCAACACGGTGACTTGCGATGCGGGCATGGTTATCGAAGCAACCTGGCGTCCGTTATCGATGACCTGCACTTTCAGATAGCGGGCCATGCTTTTGAAATCCATTGTCTGCTCCGCCAGCGTCGGCGGCAAGGGCGGCATCTGAAGGTTTCGGGCTTCTTTCAGAATGCTGGCATCTACCGTGCGAAAAAGAATTTGCTGCCAAGGCAGTGCCACCTGAAGCGTCTCCAACTGCATCATGAGTCCCCCAAAGGCCCGAATCAACAGCAAGAGCTCGGGCGGTCCAGCAGCGCGGAACCACCACTTCAGCTCCCCAAGAAGGGTGTCCACGCGCTCACCGACCCGCCAGTGCTTGAGGGGAAACATCGTCGGCGTAGCGAATGGCTCCACAAGGACATTGGCCAGGGCGGGCAAGACGGCTTGTATCGGCTGTAGCTTCTTCGCATCAAAGCCCATGGCCTGAAAGCACCGTAGCGGATCGGTATCATCCTCCTCAATAGCCCCCAGGATTAATCTGAGGAGGGCCAGGCGCGCTGTTCGTGAAACAGGAACCATACAGCCGTAATCGAAGAGTACAACTTCGGGCTGCCCCCCACTCGGGGAGCGAAACCGATAGTTGCCCAAGTGGGGATCGCCATGGAGCATACCGTGGACAAACAGGCTCTGAAACAAGGTACACATGAGGATAACAGCGACGTGTTTCCGCTGCTGGTCGGGCCAATGGGCGATGGCATCCAAGGGAAGACCCTCTTCCCAAGTCTGGACCAGCAAACTTTCGGAACAGTAGTCAGGAAAGACCCGGGGGGTGACCAGGCCCGAAACTCGCATGGTCTCGCCAAACTGTTGCTGGCGGCGCATTTCTCCGCAGTAATCCAATTCGTCTTGCATGTTGTCATGGAGTACACGCTTGTAGTCATCAAGGTCAAATCCCCATTTGCGCACGGGGCCCACACCGGGCACAAGTTTCGCCAGGCGCATCTCTGCGTCAATGGCCGCCCTAATATCGGGATAGCGCACCTTGACCGCCACCTCCTCCCCACTTAGCAATCGCGCCTTGTGTACCTGGCCAAGAGATGCTGCCAGGCCGGTCTCATCGAACTCGGCAAAGACCGTTTCCAGCGGAACACGCAGCGCCTCTTCCACCGCCGGTCGGATGACGGACATGGGTTGAGGCTTAATACCCCGGGCCAGATCGACGAAGGTCTCCCCCTTGCCCAGGCTTCCCATGAGTTGGCCAATCTTCAGCGGAACGCCCCGTGCATCCGCCATAAGAGCGGCAAGGGCACGTTGGGCCGCCTCCCGATTCTTCCCGGTTGCGTTGGTTGCCGAGTGGGCTGCTGCCGCGATACGGGCGACTTGGGCGGCGCGCCGGGCCGTTTGGCTAAACTTTTCGAATGGCATGTGGGGTTCCAAAGGGTAGTCAGCAACTACCTGCAGAGCACGTAGCTTGAGGAAGACCTCTAAAAGGGCCGATGCCGCCAGTAAACAAAAAAACTCCGCCTGCTCTTAATAGTCCACGAAGTGGACGACGGAACTTAGCCTGGGGTGAAGCGAGGTACGAGCGAAACCCCAGGTATCTGTGCCTCCTACACCTCACTAACCCGCGTAGCGGGTAACGGAAAACGCCCAGTGGCTCCGTCGACCGCTTTGTGGGCTTTGTCCATCATTCCCAAGGTTTCGCTCGTGCCTCGCTTCACCTTGGGCTAAGTTCCTGTGCCCAGTCGGGACAGCTTCGTAA
>JAJRPE010000025.1 GCA_024280935.1 Candidatus Hydrogenedentota bacterium | reverse complement strand
CCGGGTCCGGTTCGCTGGGCGTATTGGGTCCCCAGGATACGATAGCAGCGCGGAAATCATCGCCGAGGTCCATATTTCGTGAACTGCGAAGCACCACAAAGAAGTCGGAGCCAAATTCCGGATCATTGTCGGCGAGACCAAAGCTCTGCGGAATGACCTGCCGCAATCGCGGTTGCGTTGTGTAAGGCACGGAATCGCGACCGGTCAGGTTGTCGGTACCCGGCGAGGAGAAGACGAACTTCACCTGCCGTTCCGGCTCGCCGACTACGCCAATGAACTTCGGTTCATCGTCCAAGGTGAGGGGCAAATCAATATATTCTATTTCGCCAGTGACTGTGTTAAGCACAGGCGGATCGAATTTACCATTGGTGTTGTTCGGGTGCATGTCGTTGTCACGATATATAGACACGCCGCTGATAAGGCCATTGGCCGGATCCTCCGTAGTGAGGGGCAAAAGATCGCGCTGTATGTCGAAATTACCGTCATTACCTTCGTCGTAAAACTCGACGATAACCTGTTCCAGGAAAATCGGATTTCGGACAACCGCCCAAGGACTTCCGTCTGCGGGCGCTCCTGCGAGCAGGGACAGTGTGGAACCGCTTACACCCACTATTTCGTAGGCTTCAACACGATCCGGTTCTACCACGCCATCGCCATCAGTATCAGGATCTTCAAATCGGGCAATAAGCCAGTCACCGATATTGCTGTCGTCCCAAGTGGCACCTGTCGTGCTAAAGGTCCCTGCACCAGCGGAACCAGTTTCACCTTGGCCGAGTAGATTGTCATTTCGATTCGCCGAGGCATCTATACCAAGTATCGCGCCTGGGGGGCTACCGGGTTCGACTATTGCGGGGAAGCTCGTCGGCACGGCCACGCTATTGATATCCTCGGTGATGATACGGGCGGGCACGTCGATGACCAACATGTCGTGTCCATAGTAGTCACTGAGTGTGCCTTCATCTGGGTTTACCTTTTCGAAAGCGCCGACGACCGGGTAGGTCCTTGGGGATATTTCGATGCCTGCGATCTGCTCGGAAGCCGGGCTGCGGCTGGGCAATCGCGCCGGCACAACCACACGGAACTCCTCAAAGGAACCAATAGTCTCTGAAGTCCGTATGACGATGAAGAGGTCATCACCCAGATTGCCACCCGCAGAAAGCGCCTTGGTACTGTTGCCCGCTTTAGCGTGGCTGCCCAAATCGAGCAAGGTCGGGGCGGAACTCCAGAAGCTTGGCCAATTTTTGAGGGCACCATTCTGTGCAAGCATCTTGTCGCGGGCACCTTCATCATCAACTGACAAGGGGACTCCAGCGGCAGCCTTGGCACCGCCGAACGTGCCATTGGCACCGCCGCTGCGAATGTCAGATTGCGGTACGTTCCATTGGTCGCCGATCTCAAAGGTGAGCACCCAGGCCCGGTCAGAAAGCCCGTCGAAAAGCGCCTGGTCGGTGGCGCTCAAGGTTGCGGTAAAGGCCGCTACCTCCGCCGCATCGTATTGATCGCCGGTAAAGACAATGCCATCACCGCTCAAATCGTCGGCAACATAGGCACCCGTAGCGGGATCAAGCTTACCATAAAGATTGATTGGTTCGGGCTCCACACCCCATTCGAGACTGCCCGGCTCAACCGGGACAATACTATCGGTAAATACAGGATTGACGTTCACATCGTTGAGGAGCGGCCCCTCAAAGACACCGCTTCCGTTCGCATCCTCATAGAGCAACACGCCCGAAGAAAATAGCAATCCATCCTCGTCAAGCTTGGCCAAATCACCGGAAGTAAACTCGGGTCCCCAGAAGGCCACGGTAATGCTGTTCACGGAGATATTCGGGTTGCTGTTGATTACAATATCGTCGGCGCCGATCAGGTTGATCCCAAGCATGGCCGTTGGTGCGGAGTCGAAGCCAGCATACTGCCTCAACAGACGGGCCGCACGAAGGCCCTGGTCCGCCACGGGTACATCCCGATCCAAGCCAGCGGGCCAATTGCCCACTCGCGGATACTCGCCATTGACCATCGTGTCGCTGACGATTAACCATCTGCCGCGTTGTACACGTTGGCCCACGGGCACACCGAAGGGATGATCCGGAACGGTGAGTTCCTGGCCGTTTGTCTGAAACCGGTCCAAGTAGAGAAGATGACCGTTCGCCAGCGTAAGCGCGTTCCCTACGTTGGAGAGTATTTTGCTGCGTGCGCCGTTTTCGTCGACAAGCCACATACCCGCAACGGCTCCGTCGGCGATGGCACCGTATTGGGCATCATTCGCCTCGAAAATATACACGTCGTCGGAATACGTAAATTCCGACTGGGAACTGGTGGGCTGGTGGTAGGCTTCATTCGCCATCGCGCCCTCAGAACTCAGATAGATCTCACCGCTGTTGCCCGCGTTAACCAAGCCATCGGTAAAAACCGGCCACGTGTCGTAACTCGGCAAGGTAGGTTGCGCCGGCGGATTCGGAAAAAATACTGATCGCGGATCATTCAGCTGCGCGTCGATCGCGTCGCCGCTCAGGCGGAAGGGCACGGTCTCGAAGGCATACTGAATTCCCGTAAGATTGTCATCGCTCAAGAGAGATTCACCAGCAACGACAACTCCGTTCACGATATAACCATCGGTCACATCACGGATACCACCCTGGTTATGATAGTTCTGGAACCGCGACTCCATGATTCCCCGGTCAAAGAAACCGCCGCTCACAAAATCATTGCTATCAAAATTGCTTTCTGCAAGGGCCGGGTCCAGCCAAAGGCTGTCGAAAGTCCGCACCGAAGTACTCAGTCCAGGCAAGAGAAACCAGCTATCGATGAGAACCTGTCCCGTGAGCGGGCGCGCCTCCAACCCCCTCGGCAGCTGGCCCATCGTCATGAAGGTCTCTTTGGCATAGAAGTTGTTCGTGCTATACGTCATGACAAGGTCGTGAATTTCGAAGCCAGAACGGATCGGCTTTACCGTGTTCTGGTTCGTATGCCGTTCGGGCCACCAGGGTTCAACAGGATAAAGTTGGTCCAGGGTGGGACACGGGTACAGGGTGGGAGGGCACACGTAGTCAAGACGAATATCATTCTGGGGATAGCTTGTGGTGTTGACCGGTAGGCCAGTTGGATTCAAGATGGGTCCAGATCCGATACCTTGAACATTCAATTGGTTGTTAAACCACAGACCACCCTCCCAGTGGCCCGCTTCGGCGGGTGCGCTGCTGGTGGATCCCGACCGGCCCGTGGACCAACGACGTGGTTCGATGAAGGCCCGCATGTCCGCACCGATCGCCAAGCCCGTTCCGTCGCCCGGCAGCCCGGAGATGTCACCAAAGCCACTGTCTGCGCGCATGGTAACGAAATAATCGGCGGTCGGGCGGTCGGAGGGATAGGGATCGGGAATCAGTTCCATGTGCCCCGTGGGCGTGTCGCCCCCACTCCTTCTGCGACCACCGGAATAGCGCATCTTGATCTTCCACCAGGGATCGCCGCCGCCCGGTGGAAAGGGAATATACTCCCACTCCAGGAGTCCCGGCTCCACAGTGTCCTCGGTGCCCGCGTTGGCAGATGAGGGTCTCATGGGATAGTCACCACCGCTAAAGCTGACACCGGTTCCATTATTCTGCGGCACGTCAAAGAGGGTACTGCCATTCGTATCGTGAAAAAGCCAGATCCCGTTGAAGGCGTAGCTGGTGCTTAGGGCTGTATTGGCACTCCCTTGACTCTCGGTCGTGAAGGTGTCGAGGCCTTCTGTGGGATCGAGACCGCCGTTGCCCGGTGGCCCAAAGGGGTCACCCCCTATATCCGTGAGAATAAGATTCAGTTCGGAAGGCTGCGCCAAACCGCTGCCGGAGCCGCCAAAAAACTCACCGTGGGCATCGATAGACAACACTTCAACCCAGGTTTCGATAGCAAAAAGTTCGCGTAAGTTGATGAATTCGCCCGTAACCGCATTGACCACGGAGTTCCCCAAGTCCCACCGGGGGCGCACGTGCTCACCCAGAGGCGTGTACATAACGGTGGCATGATTTACACGGTTGTAGTTCAAATCCTCAGCGGCAGAACCCTGGAATTTGTCCCAGCCCGAGGGATCCCACACGGAGAAGCTGGCGGAATAGCCCGCGGCTTCAGATTCCGTCTCACCCTCGAAGAAATTCGGGGTGTAGGTATCCACGAAGCCACTGGCGTTGATGGGCAT
>JAJRPE010000576.1 GCA_024280935.1 Candidatus Hydrogenedentota bacterium | reverse complement strand
CAGTCCTGGGCTGAGTGAAGGCATCCACGACGTGGTCGCTACCGCGACGGACCTCGCAGGTAATGTCGGTACCGATAGTACCCCAGATGAGGTTATCGTGGACAAAGCCAACCCCATCGTGACGGTCACGCCCCTCACCACGTCGAACACGTCGCCGACGATTTCGGGTACGTACGCGGACACAACGGCCGTCTCGCTGGAGGTGGTCGTAAACGGAATAACCTATATGACCGCCGGTAGCGGCGGGAACTGGAGTATTACGATAGGGGAGACGCTGGCTGATGGCACCTATGAAGTGGCCGCAACGGCTACCGATGCTGCGGGAAATACCGGTTCCGACGCGAGCAGCTTGGAACTGACCATCGACACGATTGCGCCCACCGTCTCGGTTGATACGGTGGCCACTGAAACCTTGCCCGCCACCTTGACTGGCTTGGTCAGCGGAGCAAATGATGTTTCCGTGACGGTGGACGGCATCCCTTATGTGGCCACCATAAGCGGCAGCACCTGGAGCGTGGTTGCCACGGACACTGGTACCGACGGTGTCTTCGACGTGCTGGCGGTTGCGACCGATGATGCTGGCAATACGGCGAGCGACGGAACCACCAATGAACTTACCATTGACACCATGAATCCGGTTGTTACCGTGGATTCCCAAGCCAGCAATGTAGCGACACCAACGCTATCCGGCACGGTAGTCGACGCGACCACCACGGCTGTGGATGTCACAGTGGGTGGTGCCGCCTACACGGCGATGGTTGTTGGTGGTGTGTGGACGGCTGACGTGACGGCACCCCTTGCCGAAGGGACCTATGATGTCATGGCGGTCGCCACGGATGCATTGGGGCACACGGCTGCGGATGGAACGTTGGATGAGTTGGGGATTGACTTGAGTGCTCCATCCGTAATCAGTATTACGCGTACTGGTGCCACCCCGACCAACGCGGCCTCGGTCGATTTTGAAGTCCAGTTCGATGAGGATGTTGTTGGTGTGGACAGCACCGACTTTACGGTCATCGTGGATGGCATTCCCCAGTTCCCGACCGATGCCAAACCCGTTCTCGGAGATACGCTCCTTCCGCTCACTCTTACGGGCACGGGCGCAGTATATACCGTTAGCGTGGGCACGGGCGGTGGTGCTGACGGCACGATTGGGATTCAACTGGAAAATGACGGTACCATTGTCGATTTGGCGTCCAATCCACTGACGGGTCCGTTGGTGGGCACGGCGGAATACGAAATCGACAAGACACCACCTGCAGTAACGATCACATCCACCGAGCCGGATCCGACGAGCAGCACGTCGATCCCGATTCTGATTGTCTTCGACGAACCGGTGAACACGCTCGATATGATGCAAGTGCTTCTGACAAACGCGACCTTGACTGCTTACACCATGCTCGACGCCACGCAGTACAGTGGAACTGTGATGCCGATAGCCGATGGTGTAGTTACGGTAAACATTGGTGGGAACGCTGTTCAAGATCTAGCGGGTAATGACCTTATGGGTGGTGCGAGTTTCGCCATTACCTATCAGATGCCCGGCGAGGGCGAAGGCGAAGGCGAGGGTGAAGGTGAAGGCGAAGGCGAAGGCGAGGGTGAAGGTGAAGGTGAAGGTGAAGGCGAGGGTGAAGGCGAAGGCGAAGGCGAAGGTGAAGGCGAAGGTGAAGGCGAGGGTGAAGGCGAGGGTGAAGGCGAGGGTGAGGGTGAGGGTGAGGGTGAGGGTGAGGGTGAGGGTGAGGGTGAGGGTGAGGGTGAGGGCGAGGGTGAGGGTGAGGGTGAAGACTGCCTTTCCCTGTGCGATACCAACGACGTGGACGAAGATGGCGACGGACTCACCGCTTGTGAGGAAGCGTGCTACGGCACGGATGATAACAATACGGATACAGACGGTGATGGCATTGCGGACAATTACGAGGTTGACTTCGGCCTCGATCCCCTCGTGGATGATTCCCAAGAGGATCCCGATCTGGATGACCTCACGAACCTCGAGGAGTTTCTCGAGAATAGTGACCCGACGGATCCGCAAAGTCCGAACGGCACCCTCTTTGTGGCCACTACCGGAAATGATGCCACGGGAGTGGGCACATCGGCCAGCCCCTTCCAGAGCATTGGGCATGCGCTGACCCAGGCAACACCCCTGGTTGGTTTCCCTGCGCGGATCGTCGTTCGAGATGGCACCTATGTGGAGGACCTTACCCTGCGACGCAGCGTCATTATTGCGGGTGAAAGCCGTGGCGGTGTCGTTATCATGGGCCAGATCACCGGCACCAGGGGCAGCGCCATGAGAAATCTGACGATTACGCCCTCTGGAGATGAAACTTACCTGCTTGATATGAATGACGTTGCCATGCGTCTGCTCCGGGTTACGTTCCAAGGCACAGCGTCCCGGGATGTTACCGGGATCCTGGTCGACGGTCAGGAACCTGCCGAATCCGTGATTGACCTCTGTACCTTCACATCCCTCGGTGTTGGCATTGATATTGGCGCTTCCCTGCCCACTATTCGGCGCTGCACCTTTGGGGACATCCCGGCAGAGTTTGGTATGCCGCCCCGTCCCGGTGCCGCGATTATTATTCGGTCGCTCACTGATACTGCAACGGAAAAATCTCTGGGTGACGAAACCAACCCCGAGTCGGGCTGGAACGACTTCCTCATGACCATTGAGGGTGCTGCGGTCATCAATGAACGAGATGAACCCATTAATATGCAGTCCAACTATTGGGGGGTGGACACGCTGGAGGAGGCGGGTCCCCGCGTTGATGGACCCTCGGTCATCGAGCCTATTCTTGTGCAGAGCTCGGCCATACTCGCAGCCTCCCTTTTCTGTACCGTATGGCAGGATACGAATCAGAAGCGCATCGGGGTGGCATCATTGGACTTGGAAATCAGCGCCTTCAAGTCGATTTCAAATAATACCGACGGTATCTATGCCTTCCCCGCGATTTCAGAAGGGGCCTACGAGATTGTTGTGAGCGCCTCGGGCTTTGTGCAGCAGAGTATGAATGTGACGATCATGCCAGGTGAACTCAAATCTGTGACAATCGCGATGAGTGCTGACGGGTCCGTTGGCGAGGGGGAAGGTGAGGGAGAAGGAGAAGGTGAGGGTGAGGGTTGCTTCCAACCCGCTGATACGAAAAAGCTCATAGCGGATCACAAGAGCGATATCTTCCTCGGCGGCCTGACCATTCTGATGATGTTGGCTTCGAGCCTCTTCTATCGGCGCAGGGAGTATTAGTGCCTCTCTGGCCTTTGTGTGCCAATTTAAAAAGATCGCACGCAAAGGCGCAAAGGCGCAAAGAAAAGAAATATTGTAAGCGTTCACACCCAAGGGAATTCCGCACCGTCATTCCCACGCACGTGGGAATCCAGAACGCGGCAGGGAGTTCTCTGGTCACACTGGATCCCCGCGTTCGCGGGGATGACGATCTGCTTTCGTGCTCAGACGGTGAACGCTTACGAAATATTTCACCACGAAGGAAACAAGCATGAAAATTATCCCTCCCAGGCAGCATCTTCTGGCACTGGTTTTCAGCTTGTGTACGCTATCCCTCTGTGTTTTCCTTTCTTGCGGCGTTGTTTCGGCAGAATCGGCCCAGGCGGTCTCAACGGAAGTATTTGCCCGAGAGATTGAGCGCGTGCTCCCACGGGTGGAACCCTTCGATTATCACAAGCGGCTGTCGACGGCTCCCGTGCATGAAGCCCGGCGTGCTCCCGAAGCCCGGCTCCAGGTGGGGGAAATGGAAGTGCCCGTGCAGGGTTGGACGTTCCTTTGGAACCAAGGCAGTTCGGTGATTATTCAGGGCGCAGTTCGCGATTTCCAGGATTATCTGAGCACCTCCATGGGTGTTGAGGTGAAGCTGTCCGGGCAAGATTCCCTGGAAGGGTGGCAGGAACTCGGACAGCATATCGTGGTCGGTACCCGTGCGGACTTGCCTGGATGCGGCGCTGCGTTGAAGAACCCGAAAGACTATGAAATCGTGGTGACACCCGAGCAGGTGATCGTGTGCGGTTACGACGAGCGGGGGGCCATGTACGGACTCTACAATCTGGAAGCCCGGATGAATCTCCGCGAGGCCCCCTTTCTGCCTGCCGATCTGAGCACGGTCCGCCACAGTCTCTACGACACGCGCATGGTCCAGTCCTGGATGGGCTGGATGGAGTTTCCTGACGCGCTGTTGTCGCACTTGGCCCACGATGGTTTTGATGCCATCTATGCGTCGGTCTATGCCAACCCGAATGGGGACCGGACCACGGCAGACAACTCGACGGATTTCTATGCACGCCTTATGTCCAAAATTCGCCGTCAGGATCCGGCCCGGGTGCGGGACCTTATTAATCGGGCCTCATGTTTTGGCATCAAGGTCTATACGCCGATTATCTACCAGTACGTAGGCACCCCGGAAAGCGAGGCGGACCTGCGCCGGCTCATGCAGGAGATCCTCAAGGCGTTTCCAGACATCACGGGGTATGTGCTGCTGACCGAGGGATTCTGGTACAAGGCCTGGGGCGGGGGCCACGGCGCAAGCAAGGAATATATCGAGGATTGGGCACGCAACTGGAGCAAGGCGGTGGGCATCGTCGCCGAGGAATGCCATCGGGTGAATCCCGCCATTGAGGTTCTTCCGTGGGAGTACAATATCGATTTCCGTCCGCAGAACGTGGAGACGAAAAAGTACTTCATCCAGCAGTTGCCCGACGATACGATTCCCATGTTGACGTGGGAGAATGGGAAGAGTTTTAAGATCGATGGACTCCAGGGCTACCTGCGCGATTACGCAATAAATCAGGTTGGGCCTGCGGAAGTGACCCATGCTCAAATTGGCGAAGCGCGTAAACGGGGGATGAAGGTCTACTCCAACGCCCAAACCTTTTCCTGCGGCGCCCAGTTGCAGACCGTTCCTTACCATCCTTTTCCGCAGCAATGGCACAAGCGCTACGAGGCCCTGGAGGAGTACGGGATAAACGGCACGCTGGAGAGCTGGACCTCGGGCTATACGCCGAATTTTATGACGGAGTTTCGGGCCTGGTATTGTTGGAGTGAAGCGCCGCCCATGGAGGAGTTGCTGGGCAGGATTGCAGCCCGTAATTTTGGGCCTGAGAGCAAAGAAATGGTCGTAAAGGCGTGGGACCTCTTCAGCCAGGCCGTTCGGCTCGTCCCGGACACCGGCCCGTACATGGGCACCACCAACGCCATCGGGAACCCGCTGTTTTTCCAGCAGCCACCCGCACGAACCGCCACCTTCAAGTACTCATGGATGGATCAAACGGCGTGGATGGGCTACCTTGGCGCAGAAATAAATCCCTACTGGCCCTTTACCGTCACCCGCCTTGTCTTTATTCCCGACTTCACGAATCGGACGAACAAAGCCGAAAACTATGCCCGGAGCGTTTCTGGTATCGAAGTGCCCGCTGACCAACGTATTCTACCCACCTTTCTGAAGTACCTCAAACTGGCCACCGACCGAATGGAGGAGGGCTTGGATCTCTACCGGGCGGGAGCGCTTAACAGCCCGCCTTCCAAACGGGCGGGTGCGTTGCACGAAGTAATCGTGGCCGAGCAGATTCATCGGATGTTAATGAGCGATCAGGCGATTCTTACGTTTGAAGATCTTCGTCTCCAGTTGGTTGCCGAGAAAGACGAAGTGAAGGCGGGGGGTATACTCGATCAAATGGCGGGCATCCTGCGCGAGGAAATCGCCCGCACGGAGCTTGCGTTGCTTGCAGTCAACCGGGACTCGCGCATTGGGTTTCAGTACGAAGTCGACTATGTTTACACGCCCTATTCTTTGCAGGAAAAGCTGCGTGTTCTGCGTGACACGCTCGAAAAACAACTGCCGGCCTACCGCAAAGGATTGAAGGCTGATCGATAGCGGGGCTTTGGGATGTTTCGCGTGCTTTACTGCGCCCGGCGTTGTTGGGTGATCTCCCGGCGGTACTTTGCCACCGCACGCTCGTGATCGGCAAGGTTGCTGCTGAAGGTATGCGACTTGCCATCGGCGTTGGACACGAAGTAGAGATAGTCCACTTTCGCGGGGGCCATGGCGGCACGCAGACTGGCGGCACCGGGGCTGGAAATGGGGCCGGGGGGCAAACCCTTGTAGCGGTAGGTGTTGTAGGGTGAATCGACTTCCTTGTCAACGTGAAGCATTCGCTGGCCATACTTGCCCAAGGCATACTGGAGGGTGGAATCCATCTGGAGAGGCATCTCCTTTTCCAGGCGGTTGTACATGACGGCGGCGATGAGCGCGCGCTCCTCGTCAATGCGGGCCTCTTCCTCCACCAGGGAGGCAATCGTGACGATGGCGTTTTTGTCGTAGGCATCGCTGCCGGGAATCTCGCTCACCAACCCGGCATAGACCAACTCGAATTGCCCGACCTGCCGTGCCACCAGCGCATCCGCCGAAGGGGTTTCATCGAAGAAATAGGTGTTGGGCATGAGGTAACCCTCAAGGGAGTCTGCTTCTACGCCGAGGCGGCGTATCAATTCGGTGTTCGATGCCGCCCGGACGAAGGCCGCGCTGTCGGACTGACTCTCCGCGATCTGGGCGATAGCCAGTCCTTCGGGGATAGTTACCTTTACCCGATCCACTTCCAGGGGGCGTGACGGGCCACCCTGTAATTGTTGAAGCAAGCCCGTGGCCGAGAGTCCCTGATTCAGTTCGTAGCGCCCGTGCTGAATTGTTTTTCCGGTTTTATCGAGCTGTTGGGCCAGTCGGAAAAAACCTTCATACTCGATCAAACCTTCGTCAACGAGCAAGCGCCCAATATCGCGGCCTGTAGAGCCTTTGGGCACGGAGACGACGCTAACGGGGCCTTTGCTCCCTTCATACGTCACGTGATCATAGAGCACGTAGCCCAGTCCGGCGGCGGCGGCCACCAGCAAGATGCTCGCGGCCAGGGTGTACATCATCAGCGAGAAGATCCAGCGCCAGAAGCGAAAACGACGGCGCTCCTCCTGTTGGGCCTCTTGGATTTGCTCTTCACTCGACATGGGAATATCCGGGTTCAATGCGTTGCAGGTAGCTCTGAAGAATCTGCGCCGCCGCGATTTTATCAATCACGGCTTTGCGTTTTCGACCTTTCCCGCCCACCGCGTGGAAGACTTCGTCTGCCGCCAGCGTAGTGTATCGCTCATCTTCGAAAACGACAGGCGGTTTAATCCTGGGTTCCAACAGGCTTATAAAGGTCTGCACCTTCTTTGCCTGGGGACCCACGTCGCCATTTTCCAGCAGGGGCAATCCCGCTACCACGAGTATGGGATCGAGTTCCTCAATTATTGTACAAAGGGCTGCCAGGGCCTTTTCGCGGGAAGGCTTCTTCACGACGGTGTGGGGAGAGACGATGGTCTGGGATGGATCTGTCACGGCAACGCCCGTGCGCACATCACCCACGTCCAGGGCCAGGATTCGGCCTCGTTCTTCCATGCGGTTACTACTCCATCCGTGAGTCGGCAAAGAAAGCGTCAAGGGTGCCAAGGACAAGGGGCGACAGCCCTTGCCCGTGCTTGAAAAACATGTTCGTCGGACAAAGAGAAGGTTTTCGGTCGCTCCCATGTTCCCGCACGGGTAAGCCCTGAGAGGCCTATCCGTGGCACCCAGAGCTTGTCTCTTGTTGCCGGGGTCCGTGAACGCTTACAGTCTATTTTTGAGGTCTGCACCCGCAAGCTCCCCCGCTTCGCTCCGCCGCGTGAGGGTGGCACCCTTGCCGGTTTTTTGTGTGTGAATATGGGTTCAACGGAAACGTTCCTGATTACACTACGTAGTATCGTCATTTTACCGGTAAGGTGTTGGCGCATGCGCATTCCACGTTGCGGCGAAAGCGCCGGTACAGACCAAGAACAAGCAGCAAACCCGCGAAGGTCACCAGAATCGGGCTCTTCAACCACAGGGCCGTCAGCAAGATGACGGGTAGGAGTGCTATACGAACGAGGGCGGCAGCTATGGGGCGCGTTGCAATCCAGTCGGCCAGGGGGGGGCTGACCTGATAGTAGGCATCCACCGCCATGGTG
>JAJRPE010000575.1 GCA_024280935.1 Candidatus Hydrogenedentota bacterium | reverse complement strand
ACGCTTTGCTTTCCAATGTCGACGCACGTTGCACGGCGCGTTCGTGTTGTGCGCGCCAATACCCCGCTTGTTGACGCAGACCAAATAATTCGCTGTCTGGAACTTCCATAACCGTATTATGCACATTCGATGGGCCTGTGTTCAGCAAAAATATGGCCCCGCGACAGCCACAGAAAAACGGCACGGGTTAAACGAATGTTTACGTTGACCTCAACATTGAACGCACTCTTAACTGCTTCTACACAACAACTTATGAATATGGCCGCATGAAACTTCTTGTTGCTTTTTGCCCTTATTCAAATGTAAGGCACTAATGTCTTCGGGACTCGGTTCTACATCAAAATCTTCGTAGAACTGTTCCAATGCCGGTCTTGCTTCGTAGTAGGGCCGTTGCACAAGATCGATTAGAACCGTCATTGCCTGGCTGAATCTATCGACATCATGATTGTACAGCGGTGTAGTAATATGAACATAGGCCCATTCCCGACTGTAAATGATTGGATGTTCCGAAAACTGTAGCTCCCCGTTGGCTCCAGACCACACCCCAATGGATGCCATCATCTTTTCGCTGTGAAATATCACTTCATCGACGAAATCCTGCTGCTTGCGACGCGTCGTAAGCCGATCAAGCAAGATCGTCCAGGATTCGTCCTCAACCACACCGCTTTTCAACGCTTCATGAATGATGGGCCAAACCCAGATGGGGTCAATTTTCCACTGGGTGTTCAGTCGGGTGCGTAGTCTGGAGATGTTAAGTAGCGCGCCGAGGACTTGCATCGAGTCGCCAAAATCTTGCATCGCCGCCGAGTACATGAGTTGGCCTCGGAGATAATTTTCAGCACGCCAAAACCCCACGTACGCTTCAAAGGTATGGCTACGGAATGTGTCATCGTAGAATGCGGAGGCGCTTACGGGGTCATCGCACAGGCGCAACAAATCCTCTCGGAATCCGTGTGAGCAATCCAAATACGCGGATATAACTTCGCGTTCTTGCGGAGTCAGTGGTTCGTCTCTCGTCCCAGTGACGATGTTCCACGCTGCGGTACGGGTATCCCTTCCCGTATCAGATTTACAGGCCCCCACCGCATCCTCAAAAGAGGCAAATAAAGCCAGCCAACGTTCGCGAAACGCCATAAGGTCCAGCACGGCTTCGGATTCCGCCGGAGAAATGGCCGGTGCCGTTGTGAGCACCTTACTCGCTTCAGTCTCCAGCCCCGCAATCTTTTCCCGCAGCGCGGCCGGTGGATTCCGTAAACAGCCCATGGGCCAGCACCCCGATGGATCCCACGGCGACCGCTGCGATCAAACCCCACTGTATGAATTTACGCATGGACCCTGCTCCCTCGTTGTGGCGCGTTCATCTATCGCGTAACGCGTGTGGCGACGAATTTTCCTTCGACTTCCAGACGATCATCTTCTCTCACCATGTGGATTCGTTTGCTATTCTCGATGATTACGGCAACACGTCGTGTTCCGAGTATGATGTAGGGGTTCTCCCAGGCGAAAACGCCGCCCTCGCTAAGGATGCAGCGTCCGTCGCGGGTGAAGGTTCGCATCCACGTGCTGCCTTTGTATGGATAGACCCACTGCCCCACCACGGGATGGGTGGGCGTGTTGGCCAATTGGCGGGGCGTCTCGCCGGGGAAGGCGGCGGCGATAGTCGTGCTCTGGACACCCTCCCGGAGCGTGAAGGTGTCCATGTACACAGGTGTTGCGAGGAGGGCGTCGGCAATCCGGTACGCACCGCCCTTCCGATGATCTGAATTCACGGGATAGGCCAAGAGGGTGTAGACGCCGGGGCTAACCCGGTCCAGGGTGACTTTGCGGCTGCCCGTGAGGCGCGTTTGTGCCACGGGCTGGTCGAGGAGGTATTGGATATCCGATAGAACACCCGCCGGTGTGTCCTGTTTGCCGAAGAACAGGATGAGCTCCACTTGCTCGGTGCCGTCCGGCACGTTCACGAGGGTGCATCGCACCGACGCGCCCCCATCGAGTTGAATCACCTCGTGAGTTTGTTCCGAAGGCTCAATCGCGACATCAACGAGACGGCTGGCTTTGCCCATTGAGGAGATCCGCAGTTGCCCGGCACCCGTCGGCAGCCCATCGAAGGCGTAGCGGCCGTCCTTGTCTGTCGTGGCGACAAACCGAGCGTCTTTGTTGTCCTCAACAATATGGAGGGCGACTTCGGCGTTAAGGGCATTGCCTGCCCCATCCTGCACAATGCCGGAGAGGGATGCCTGCCCCTTGGTGAAGTCGATGGCGACCCGATTCTTGGATTTCGGCAAGACCACCGTTTTCTCTTCGCAGGCATAGCGGCGGGTCTTTGATTTGTTTTCCGCGCGGACTGTGACGAAGCATTTTCCAACGGGCAGACCGGTGAAGCGAAAGCGGCCTTGATCATCCCCTTTGCAAAGGGCCTCGTAGCCATTGTTGGGAAACCAGGCGGTGGCCCATAGAGACACAAGGGTGGTCGGATCGGCCTTCACGACGCCCGTAAGCGTCTCGCCCCGGAACAAAACCATGCGCACGCCCCCGTCCCCCTCGGCCTTGGTGATCGACCGCGAACTGGGGACGTGCTCCTCGTGGAAAGCCGACAGCGTGAAGGGGGGTGGATAGGGTGTTTCCAAGCTGAACTTGCCCGCTTGGTCGGTGCGCGGGAATTTGTGTTCCTTGCGCTCAAAGTAGGTGGGCACCATGCCGGTTGTCACAATGGCGTCGGCGATGGGCGTGCCGTCGCCATCGACCACCACACCCGTGAGGGTATAGGGTTTCGCGCTGGTTTCCTGCGCGGCGACCAATGCGCTTGCGGACGCGAGGAGCAATGCCACCGCGAGTATCCTCTGGCTTGCGAACATCAACATAGTCCCTCCATTATGCTGCGTGGTTCTTGGGCGGACAAATCGTGGTGTCGCCCCGGCGATACACATGAGGCAATTGGGGGAACGTTCTGCCCCGACCGCAGTTGCCCGGTCTTGATGGTGGTATTTCGCCGTCCGCAACAGCATAACACGGGCCATGGGGTGCATTGCATTGTCCCACCACAAAAAATTCGGCGGGTGTGTAACCTATTCCTCCGGGGCGGTGTCCTATTGTTAAAGAGTGCATGCAAGTGCATCGATGTCCAAATGGGTATGATGGCCCTATTGTCCGGTTTTTTTGCGTTTTCCGGCAATAGGGCCAACTCCTTTTGTACGTGTTCAAGTAACGGGAAAGACATCTTTCGTCACGGATCGCCACGTGTGCCACCCGATCCCGCTTCGAAGCGTCGCCAGACGTGTCGAGGCGGGTTCGGGTGTTTGGATCGGCAAATACCCAATGTGGACTTCGCCCACAACCCGAGCATACCCTTGTCGGCGCATTAAATTTTGAACCACGAATGGACACGAATTTTCACGAATAAGGCAAAATCGATGACACCTGTTTCGACCCGTCACCCTCGAGTTTGAATCCAGGGTAAAGAACCTTTTTTAGGGGTTGCACTTCGCAGCAGCGCACGTATTCTGTTCTGTATTTCTTATTTTCTTTATTTGTGAAAATTCGTGTCCATTCGTGGTGAAATGTTTCTTTTCTTTGCGCCTTAGCGCCTTTGCGTGCGATCTTTTTTTGGGCACGCAAAGGCGCGAAGACGCAAAGGTTGAGTTTTGACCGCAGACTGCACCAAATTCTAAAAATGTTCGTCTGTCTTGAAAGGAACGTTATAGTCAATGTTTACTACAGTTCCGAGGAGCATTAAAAACTTCTTGTTTTCAATAGCGGTTCCTTCAGATTGAGGCACCAATGGCAACGAATGTTGCCTGTGTGAACGGAACAGGCTTCTGCGTCGCTTGCCCAGATGCACGAACGCTCTACAGGCTCAAGGCACCCGAACCCGGGTACGGGATCGGGTGGCACACATAGTTGTTTTTCATGGTACGTGGACGACGGCACGTCCCTGAACTGGACTGCCCTCGGCCAAATCGCTAGACTATCGGCTTGTTAACGTCTACCTGCCAGGAGTCCCCATGAGCCGAGCCAGTATCCAACGCCGCGATGCCCTTTATTTGAAAAAGGCCAAGGACCGCATTAAAGAGATCGAGGCGCGCTTCCTCTATCCCGTGCGCGGGGCGATTGCCGATGTGGCCGTGGCCGAAACCATGGAACACCTCAGCTTCACGCAGGCCAGGAAGCTCCGCTATATCCCGACCACGGCGGGCTTTCAGTGGGGCAAGAACTGGGGCACGGCTTGGTTCCGCCTTCGCTTCACCATCCCCAAGGCCATGAAGAGCGAACGGGTTAAGCTCCTCTTCAACCTGGAAAACAGCGAATGCCTTATTTTTCGCGACGGGTTGCCGGTCCAGGGCCTGTGTTGGACGCGGAAGGAATACACGCTCGCGGAAAAGGCAAAGGGTGGCGAGAAGATTGAGCTGTACGTGGAGGCGGGGGTCAATGCGCGGCTGGGCGCTTTCGACGTTCGCACCATGCACCAGCCCGAGGTGGCCGTGTGCAATCGGGAGGTCTGGGACGCCTATTGGGATCTTTCCGCTCTCTTCGATCTGATCGACCCGGAAATCCATTATGATTGGACGGGCAAGCCCTATCTCCCACCCCGCGAAGACGACCCCCGCTGCGCCCAAATCGCCTTTGCCCTCAACGAAGCCGTCGATTGCTTCGACTATGGCGGCCCCAGCAACGGGGAACTGAGCAAACAGGCACGGGCCGCCCGAAAGATACTCAAGCCCATCCTTGCGACGAAGGCAGGCGGTGCGGCACCCCTCATGGCGGCCATGGGCCACGCCCACATCGACGTGGCGTGGAAGTGGCCCCTGGCCGAGAGCGTGCGCAAGAGCGGTCGGACTTTTTCCAATGTCCTGGAGATTATGGACGAATACCCCGACCTCCTCTTCCTTCAGAGCCAGCCCCATCTCTACGAATTCGTAAAGAACACCTATCCTTCCCTCTACAAGCGTATGAAAAAACGCATCCAGGAAGGTCGTTGGATCCCCGATGGTGCCATGTGGGTGGAGCCGGACTGCAACCTCCCCAACGGCGAAAGCCTGGTGCGCCAGCTTCTCTTCGGCACACGTTTCTTCCGGGAGGAGTTCGGCGTGGAATCGCGGGTGCTCTGGTTGCCCGATGTTTTTGGTTATTCAGCGGCCCTGCCCCAGATTCTAAAGCGCAGCGGCATCGACTACTTCTTCACGGCGAAACTGGCCCTCAACCAGTTCGTGAAATTCCCCTACAACTCCTTCCACTGGGAAGGCATCGATGGCAGCGAGGTGCTGGCCCACTACATGCCCGCCGAGGAGTATAGCTCGGAGATGGAGCCGTGGCTTCTCCGTTCGGGCGCCCACGACTACACCGAAGGGGATCGCAGCCCCATCCAGGCCCTGCCCTTTGGCCATGGCGATGGCGGCGGTGGGCCGGACCGCGCCCAGATGGAGCGTATGAAACGCTACCAGGATCTCGACGGTATGCCCCGGCTGGAATCCATGTCGCCCCTGCGCTTTTTCGAGCGGCTGGAGGCCGAGTCCACAAAGCTGCCCCGCTGGCTCGGGGAAATGTATCTCGAACTGCACCGGGGCTGCTACACCACGCAGGGCAAGGTGAAGCGCAACAACCGCAAGGCGGAATTCCTGTTGCGCGAAACGGAAATCTGGTCGGTCCTCGCCATGACCGTGGGGGGCACGTACGACCAGAAGGGCCTCAACGCCGCCTGGAAAATACTCCTCCTCAACCAGTTTCACGATATTCTGCCGGGTAGCTCTATCGACGAGGTCTACGTGGATTCCGAGGCGCAATTTGACGAGCTATTTGAATCGGTGACTGCGATTCGGAAGCGGGCCATCACCCACATCGCGAAGGGGATTTCCAGAGAGAAAGAGGGTTTGCCCGTGCTGGTCTTCAATAGCCTCGGCTGGACGCGGGAAGCCACGGTAGTTGTCTCTGAAGTCCCTGAGGTCGCTTCAGTCCCTGAAAAAACGAGGGACCATAGGGACCATAGGGACTTGAGGGACGACAGGGCCACCAGGCCAACCGCACAAAATCTTGTGGCACGCGATAAACTCGGCAATAGCACGCCCGTGCAAATCGGCATGGATGGCCGGGCGCGGTTTCGCGCAACGGTGCTCGCCATGGGTCACGGCGTGTTTTACCTCGAAGAAGGGGAAGCACCCGCCATCGATGCCGCCAAGGCGACGCTACTCGAAAACGACCGGCTCAAGCTCCGCTTTGACAAGCAAGGCCGCCTGAAGCGCATCTACGACAAACGCCACCCACGCGAGGTGCTCGCGCCCAAGGCCACGGGCAACCAGTTCATATTGTTTGAGGACAAAATGGCGAGCACGGGCGATTCTTGGGACCTGGACATTTTCTACGAAGACAAGCCCCTCGAATTCGACGGCGAATTGCTCTCCAGCGAAATCGTGGAGCACGGCCCCATCCGCACGGTCTTGCGCCAGCGGCGGCGCATCAGTCACTCGACCATCACGCAGGACATCATCCTTACAACCGGTTCGGCCCGCATCGATTTCGAGACCACCATCGAATGGGGCGCCGAAAAGAACGTGCTGTTGAAAGTCGCCTTTCCGCTCGCCATTCGCTCGGAAAAAGCCCGCTACGAAATCCAGTACGGCAGCATCGAACGGCCCACCCACCGGAATATGCCCCAGGACTTCGCCCGCTTTGAAGTACCCGCCCAGAAATGGGCCGACCTCTCGGAGGGCAACTATGGCGTGGCCCTCCTCAACGACTGCAAGTATGGCTACGACGTCCATGGCAGCGTTATGCGGCTCAGCCTCCTTCGCGCCACCACCAATCCGGGACTGAACGCCGACATTAATCAGACGCACGTATTTACCTACAGCCTCCTGCCCCACGACGGCGATTTCACCCACGGCCTCGTCCGGGAAGGCTACGCCCTGAACGCGCCCCTCCTCGCCCGCGTTGTAAAGCCCCGCAAGGGTGCCAACACCGTGACCCCTTCCTTGCTGTCCATCCACGGCGAGAATGTCGTCATCGACACCATAAAAAAGGCCGAAGACGACGACAGCATTATCGTGCGCATCTTCGAGGCCCACGGATGGCGAAGCCGCCACACCCTCCGTCTGCCCGTCGGCGTAACGAGCGTGGTGGAGTGCAACTTCATGGAGCGCAACGAACGAGAATTGACGGTGGAAAAGGGCACCGTAAAACTCGACCTCACACCCTTCCAGGTGCGCACACTGCGATTAGGGACGGACCCGCGCACATAGTCTTGGCTCAACGATGGCCTCATGTTGGCGAACCAGAAGCCGTCGAGAACACAGGAAGCCCAAACGGCGCGGGCCTGTCCCGGCGGGCTTTGCGAATACAACCCGCCTGCCTTTTGGCTCCGGGTGTGACTCTCCGCACATCACCGGGACATGCTGCCGCATCGGCGTGAATAGTGCGTTTCGGAGATTTTCTCACGGGCCACGAGGCGGGTCTCGCCAAGCCGACGTGACTTGGCGGCAGTACGTCCCTGTAGGGACGGACCCGCGCCAGTAACCTTGGCTCAACGGAAGAGACCTGTTGGCGAACCGGAAGCCGTCGGGAGTAAAGGAAACCCAAACGCGCGGGCCTGTCCCGGCGGGCTTTGGGAGAACGACCTGCTTGTCTTACGGCTCCAACAGTGACTCTCGTCAAAGTCCACCGGGACATGCTGCCGCATCGGCGTGAATAGTGCGTTTCGGAGATTCTTTCACGGGCCACGAAGCGGGTATCGCCAAGCCGACGCAAATTTGCGGCAGTACGTCCCTCGGCTACTCCCGTGCGGCAGCTTCGCTCAGGTATTGCTCATGCAGCAGATCATACTGGCGGCGGGCCTCACGGACGCGCTCACGCAAGGCCTCTGCTTGGAGCGCCAACTCCTCGATTCGCTTGTCCGCGCCAATCTGGTCCTTCTCTTCTTTGGCCAGGGCATCCACCACGATGCCCTCGATCTCATCCAGACTCGCGCTGCGCTTTGCCAGCAGTTCCTCGACGGCATCGTATTTCCAAAAGCGGAGCGAATCCCGAACGACATAAACGGGCGTTGTGTGCGCGCGGTAACCTTCCGAGCCTTCTACCCGCGCTGCCAGCCATGAACCCTGGCCCGGATCAATCTTAATGTCGACTTCCAGTTCCGTCAGATTGGAATCGTCGGCTTCGACGCTGTGGATTACTTCGCCATGCTGGATGATCTCCAGCTTGGTCGGCGTGGTGAAGCCCTCGGCACCCCAGGCCCGGGCGCGTATCCGAAGTTGCTTGCCCTCCTTGGGGTGTATTTCATCCCCCGGATAGGCCTTGTTTACACGAAAGTCGACCATGGGGCCGTTGGTCACAAAGGTGTGCCCGCGCTCCACCGCATCGAACCACTTGTCGGCGGTAAAGGGGCCCTTGCCGGTGTGCGCATAGACGCGCACCTCGCCGATGGTGCCGCCCCAGGGCACATCGGAACCCGCCGAAGCCGTGATCTTGAAGCCCAAGTTCAAAAAATCGTAGTAGAGGTCCGTTCCCAGGTTGGCGAATTGCAAGACCTCCGCGAAATCAATCAAGCCCTCGGGCGCGATAAGGGTCATGCCCCGGTGTACGTGAAAAATACCGGAGTTTATGTGGGCGAAGCCAGATAGCCCGCCCTGTTCCGCCACGTTTTCGAAAGTCCAGTCATACTGGTAATACTGCGCCGTATCGCGAACCATATCCGTGATGTTGAGGGAGATCGTATGACCGAGTTCGCCGTGCGTTCGCGGGCACTCCTGGCCGGGTACGAGGATATAATCATCCTCCTGTACGCGGTACTCGGGGCCAAAACCTCGCTGCTCAAACCACGTCCGGTACATGTCCCCCATCTTGAGCACGTTGCCAAGGTGTACGTCTTCCGCCTTGAGCCACGTCATGAGTTGTTTTGCATCGTAGTCGCTGAGTAGTTGGAAGTGGACGTGGTCGTCGCCGCTGTACCAGCCGGACTTGCGCATATCCACCCACCGCTTGGGCCTGTAGCTGCGCTCGATGGTCTCGCCCGAGATTACGGTAAAGGTGTCGATGATGGGAACATGTTCGCCGCCCCGGCGAATAACCACCTCCCAGTCCCCCGGCGGCAGCGTCATGTCCGTGGGCCCAGGAACGCACCAGTAGTTCCCCGCCAGTTTGCCGTGGAGATTGGCGTGGCGGAGACCTGTGCTCTTGGCGGACTGCGAATCAAGCTCCGACGTAAAGTCGAGAGCGTTGCGCGGCTTGTATTCGCTGTTGTTCGTCTTCCACACCAGTCGCACCATGGCCGGCGCTGGTTGGCCGGTGTCATCCGACAGCACCGACAACTGCAAGCGGCCCGGCGCTGGCGTGGTCAGGGATAGGGGCATTTCATAGTGCTGACCATCGGTGGTCGCGAAATCCACACGGATCGAAACAGTGCGGGACGGCACGTTTTTCAGGGAGAGGAGCACATAGGTTGTTCGTGCCGGGTCGATACCTGGGGCTTGGGCAACGTTCAGTCCGTCCGCGAAATCCAACTCGCTGACCATGCACTGCGGGTTGCCCGCGTCCGAATTGACGCGAAAGAGCACCGCGCCCGAATCCCCAGGCAGTTCCACCGGACCCGTCTTGGGCTGCGCACCCGGAAGGGCAACATCCATCAGCGACGGGATACCGTCAAGAAGCCGCAACAACTCGGCGGCCTTTTCCCCATGCACACGAAGGGCCTCCGCCCGTGCGGCTTCGGTCTCGCCATGTTTCATGCCATGCTCCGTTTCCCGGAGGCGGCGATTCACGTGGTCGAGTTCGGCTCGTTTATCTGCGGTGAGCAGGTATCCGTAGTATTGGGAAAGTGTGCCGGACAAGCCCGACGCACCCGGCACGGCATCAGCGGCTTGCGCTGCGGGCAGACTACCCAAAGCCAATAGAACGAACAGGACAACGCGTATAGACAGGGAGTTCACGGTGTTTCTCCTTTAGCTTTCTAACAAGGAAACAGCATTCATTTAATGTAGGACATCCGTCCCGGTTGTCACAGGCCGTTCACGGCCTTCCTGTTCCCCTCCTCGGAGGGGAGTCTTTTCGCCTCCTTCTGAGGGACTCGCGGATAAAGTCGGGCAGCCAATACCAGGGGTTGCGAGGCATTCGCGGGCCGTGTCAACTTGTGGGTGCTCCCTGCGGTGCTAATGCGAACCCCGTTCCTCCCCGAAACACGAAAGGCGGTCAGCGCCGGAATATGGGGAAAAAGGCCGCTACGGACCTCCAACAGAGCACCCTCGTCGATCTTGGTCGACCGCCGAGCGAAGAAGTGCAGCCGAATCTCGAAATGGCCTGATTCTGCGGGATCAGCGCGAATCTCCGGATCGTACCGTGGCAACAGCGCAAGTTTTCGGCCCTCCGCATGGAGCGACACCTGTTTCTCCGCCATCTTCAGGAGTGCCTTCCCGAAGGCCGTCCGTTCCGCGCTACTGAAGCGCCCGTCGCCATTGCTGTCCAATAACAACTGCTGGTGCTCGGCCTGATGATCGAAAAACGTGAGACGCAGGGTCAGATCAATATAGGTGGTGCCCGCTTCGAGGGTGACATCATGCTGCACATACTCGGAGAGCTTCTGATGGGCCACAGCATCGTATGGGAAGACCAAGACCGACAAGGCGAAAATAATAATGGACAATCCCCTAATCATGATACCTCCCTTCGGCATGGAGACAGTGGGACGGCTTCCCGACACCTCAGCTATTTAAGCAGAGGCGCGAAAGTATTGCAAGCCCGTGCGGGTTGCTCGAATACGGAGTGGGTCGCCACGGGCGCAGAAGCCGCGTGCTTTACGTTGACCTGAAAAGACACGTCCGGTGTACTGAAAGGAAGCGGCGGGCAACGGCCAAGCACAGAACTGCGCTGCTGGCTGTAGGATATGAACCAAGCGCTTGGAAGATGCTATAGTCCGAACAACTCGTGGTACTCAGCGATTGATGCACGCCACGCAGTGCCGCGATTACAGCAGGAACGATTGACCCCAATCCATGGAGACCAGCGGGTGAGCCACGGGTACCAGCCACAGACCACATATATTTCAAAAGCGCTCTATTGGACGTTCTTCCTCGGGGTTTTCCTGGGGACGGTGTTGGGTTTCAGTATTCGCCCCTTATTCTATGGCGACGACAACAGCCCCTCTGGCGAACAGGTAGCGACAAGCACCACGGTCGATGAGGCTGAATCCGGTGCCGAAGAAAGTACGCCGCCGCCCGCCGAGTCCGCTGCCGAAGTTCCAGAAATCGTTCCCGCGCCGCGTCCCCCGGCATCGCCGGATTCCGCGCCATCCGAACCCCTTTCTTCCGCGCCCTTCGACCCGGATGTGAAGGGCCTATGGCCCGCCCGCCACCTCTTTGTTGGCATTGAGGGCACCAAAGCATCGTTAGATACCTTGGAGTGGCTTAACGAGTTCAAGCCCGGCGGCGTGCTCCTTGGACCCGAAAACATTGCCGATCCCATGCAGTTGGGGGCGCTGGTGTTGCAGATAAAGCAAGCGGTGGGCTTGGGAACGACCATCGACGATCCGCCCGTCATTATTTACCACGATGAATCACGGGCCTTGCCCGCCATTGCTGCCACGCTGGAAATGGCGACGGTGGGCATGGAAAGAAATCCGGCGGATGCCGCACGCGCTCAGGCGCGGGCCGCACGCGCCCACGGCATCGGCGTGTTTCTCGCCCCGTCGCTGGATATCTACCTGTCGGGCGTATCTGCGCCATCCCTCAAGAGAACGGTGCTGGGAAGCCAGCCACGCGAGGTCAGCAGAGTGGGGCTTGAGTACATACGGAATTTGCGTTCGGGGGGCGTGCTCCCCGTGGCCACGCATTTCCCCGGCGCGGGCCTTGCCGTTTCCCGGGATGGCGGAGTATGGCATATTCCCGCCGATCAAATGGATGGCATGGCCGCAGGAATGCAACCCTTTCAAGAGGCCATTGCCGTGAATATTCCCGGCTTGCTGGTCGGCCATATGGCGGTGCCGGGCATCGACCGGGACGCGCCCAATCGACCGGCTTCGAGCTCCCCAAAGTTGTTGAAGATTTTCCTGCGTGAGACGCTGAAATTCACGGGGGTGGTGATCGCCGATGATCTTGGCAGCGTGCCAGGCATAGAGTCTGAACCCTTGGATAAGATCGCCGTTACGGCACTGGTTAGCGGCTGTGACGCGGTGCTCCTGAAGGAGGCGGACCGCAGCAAGCTCTTCGAGATTTGCAGTGCCCTGGTGCGCTTGGCCGAGCGCCGTGATTTTCCCGCTGCCCAGTTGGAATCGAGTAAAGCGCGGTTGGACATCTGGCAAACACTATTGGCAGCCACACCGCCGCCCGTGGAGCCAGCTCCCGATCCTGAACCGGTGATCGTAGCGGTCAATTCCGCTGCGGCAAAAGAGGCTGACCCGCCCCCAGTCGCTCCGGTTGATGTACCCGTCGTTAAAGCCAATGAAATTCCTGATGATGAGGCGGTTGACACGTCGGTGGAAAAACCTGAACCCGGCACCTCGGACTCTGAGGCAGACCCAATCGCTATTGAGCCGCCTGCCGACGAATCCGATGAAACGCCTGGGAACGAAGGAATGGATGCCTCGGCGGAAGAGTCTGAACCCCATGCCGAGGCCCCGGCGGATAAAACAAATGAAGCCCCTGTGGGCACGCCCGGCGATACTGCGGACAATGGGACCGACACCGAAGAATCAGACGCGATTCCTGCGGAGGAAAGCACGGGAGAAAATACCGTGAAGGCCGACGATAGCCTTCCCGCCGCCGACGAAGTTTCCGAAACGGAATTTCTGGAACACAAGATAGAGCGGGGCGATTCGCTCCTTGCGCTGGCAAGCAAATACGGTGTGCGCGTTGCCGACCTTATGGCGTGGAATAAACTCGACTCCCAAACCATCAAGTATGGTTTCAAGCTCAAGGTACGTCCGCTGGCGGAAAAATCGGAGCTTACGAGCAAAGCCACCAATAGTGACGAGCCGGTTGAGAATGGCGTATCCGATTCAACGGAGGCAGAGCCAATAGCCCCCGATGAAAACGAATCCGAGAAGGACGTGCCGACGGAAGACGGGACACCAGTGCCCCCCGCAGCCGAGAAACCTGTCGAAACAGAGACACCCAACACCGGTGAGCAACTTTCTGAAAACGAGGCTTCTGTCGAAACGTCCGCGCCAGGTACACTTGAGGAGCCGGAAAACTTGGAAAGCGTGACCACCCCCGTCGCGAATCCCGCCGCTGTCGAAAAGCCCGGGGAAGATCAGAAAGTCCAGGCAGCGTTGGACGACGCGGATAATTCCGAGGCGCCCACTGAAAATATGGCCGAAGCGCCCACAGATTCCCCGCCGGCGGATGAACAGCAGGAGGACGTGTTGCTGACGGGTTCCGCGCCCGAGGAGGAACCCGATACAAATGCGGCCCCGTCCTTGGCGGAGGTCGCCCGCGCCCCACAGCCGCCCAACACGGAAAAACGCAACCATGAATGCAAAGCGGGGGATACGCTTGGCACCGTTGCAAGCGAGTATGGGGTCAGCATGGAGGAATTGGCGGCCTGGAACGCCCTTGATGCGAGCGAGTTGCCCCTCGTGACGGGCTCCTCGTTGGTGGTCTACCTGCCTGTTGCAACGGCGGAAGAAAAAAAGACACCGGCAGCGGAGACCGACTCCTACGAAATTCACGTCGTGGAGCCGGGCGACAATCTGCGGCGCATCGCAAAAAAATATGGCGTAACCCAGCAAGCCATCATTGATCTCAATAACATCAAGCGACCTGACCACGTGCAGCTTGGCTGGAAACTGAAGATTCCCAATTAATTTGGGTTCATCCGGTTGAAGCGTACATCTTATCCTCGCACATCATTCATAAGAATTTGTAGAAGAAGGCTCCACGGTACACATCAGCGTTGGATATGAATTGTTCATCCGAATCCATGTTAATTGTATTTGTTGCTTTACAGGGCCGAAGGTCCTGGTTTATATCAGCCTGGGGCAACGCCCCAGGATTCTGGATCCACCCATTCCACAGGGCTGAAAGCCCGTTCCATACCAAGTGGAAACGTATTTTCGGCTAAATTATGGGCCGGGCCTTCAGCCCTGAATTCCGTCCGATTTGAGACCTGGGGCCTTGCCCCAGGCTGATATAGAACGCACCTTCGGCGCTCAACGGCGAGAAAAAAGCAGGCAAGGCAAGTTGCTCTGAACTGCAACGTACCCTTGAACCGGAAGAACCTTAATTTGGTCGCCTATGGCCGTCGTCTCGAACTACCGTAGCCACCGCGTCGTCCGCCGCCCCACAACAGCGCTCCGGGATTGTCGCTGAAAAAAGGACTCTCGACGGCGGTCTGCACCGCCCGTTGAAAAGCGGCCTTGTCCGCATCGCTGCTAATATTGAATTGCCCGGCAATCGCGTTGATCATATCCCGCTGCTGGTCCTTCATGATGCCCCGCGCCGTGTCCATGGTGTCCCCAAAGGATGCCCGCAAAGCATCCCGCTCCTCATCCGTTTCCACATCGCGCATCTGGCGGCGAATGTCCATCATATCGTGAACCGTAGTCTCCAGGGCAATCAGGCGTTCCTGCACTGCGGGCGTGTTCGATTTTTCCAGCTCGCCGGTAAAGAAGTCGGTAAGATTGTCCTGCATCCGTGTGACGAACTCCTGGCGCCGGGCATCCCGTTCTTCCGGGGTACCTCCCCGGTCCCACGGCGATCCACGACGACCACGCTCCGGGGGAGGGTCGGCGCTTTTGCTTGGGGCCGCGTCGGCTTGATCCTCAATTAGGGCCACCTCGACGGCTGCGGGAGCAACGTCCACCGCGTTTTTCAGTGAATCGACTTCGCTTCGCAGATCACTCAACGTCTGCGCATAGTCTTTTCGCTCCGCCTCAAGTCGAACCAGGCGGGCACCATCACCGCCGTCCGATTGGAGTGACGCAAGAGCGCGGTTACTTTCCCCGAGCGCAAGATCGAGTTCAAGGACCTGCGGCATTAGCCATTGGTGCATGCCGCCCGCGCCCACCACGATACCTATGACAAGTCCCAAGACCACGAATACCATCGTTTTCATTGTGCCGCTCCTGATTCGATGTCACCAATGACACATCCATTACAATGAGTGTGTTCAGTATAACCCAAAATTTGGGGATTGGTTCCCGGTACGCGTTGGCGTTTTCCATATTTGTGTATGCAAATTTGCTGGCCCTGTCGCTGGCCCTGTCGCTGGCACGTGGCGGCTTGCGCCGCAGGGTGCTCGCTCTTCATAATGCCCTTAGCCTCACGGCCCTCTGATGGATACGGGCCAGATGAGTTACTGGAGTACTACCCGAGGGAGACACATCATGAAGTACACAAAGCTGGGCACCACCGATCTGAAGCTCCCGGCGGTCAGTTTCGGGGCCTGGGCCATCGGCGGATGGCTTTGGGGCGGCACGGATGATTCACGGGCAATTCAAGCAATTCACGCTGCGCTGGATGCGGGGATTACCTGCATAGACACGGCTCCCTCCTATGGCATGGGGCACAGCGAGCGTATTGTCGGGCAGGCGATCAAGGGACGGCGGGCCGACGTTATTCTGGCCACGAAGTGCGGGATACGCTGGGATTGCAATGACGGGCAAAAATTGCTAGATACCACGATGAATGATGGCACCCCCTGCACCATCTACCGCAACGGGCGACCGGATTCCATCGTGGGGGAGTGCGAAGAGAGCCTTCGCCGCCTGGGCACCGACGTCATCGATCTGTATCAGGTCCATTGGCCCGATGAGACCTGGCCGCTGGACGATACCATGGCGGCACTTATCGGCCTGAAGGATGCCGGAAAGATTCGCGCCATTGGCGTCAGCAACTTCGATACCGATATGATCGCCCTGTGCCAGACACAGGGTGTCGTGGATAGCATCCAACCACGGTATAACGCGCTTCAACGCGAACCCGAGTCCGATCTGTTGCCCTACGCGGTGAAGCATCACCTGGGCGTGTTGGCCTACAGCCCTATTGCTCAAGGCTTGCTCACGGGCAAAGTAAGCATGGACAGGACCTTTCCCGAGGATGACATCCGAAGCAACAGCCCCCTTTTCGCGTCGGAGAATCGGCGGGTGATACTGGAAATGCTGGACCGGGTCCAGCCCATGGCGGATGGGTATGGGATCACGCTGGGGCAACTGTTTACGGCGTGGCTTACCCACCAGCCAGGCATTACAACGGCGCTGGTGGGCGCGCGCAATCCCGAGCAGGTGCGGGAAAACGCGGTGGCAGGAACCGTAGACCTCCGCGAAGCTGATGTGACCACGATTCGAGGAGAAGTGGAGGCGCTGACCCTGTCTTCGTGACGGATGATTCTATGAAGGCACCGGGCGCGACATCAGTGTTCACAGTGGGTGGGAGTGCGGACTTCCAAGTCTCAGGATTCCAGGTTCCTTCCTGCTTCAATATAATCTACGGGTGCCACGGGTAGGCCCGCAGGGTTTACCGGTGCGGCCCCCCCGGGGCGGGGTTCTGGAGCGGGATAGCTTTCTGTTGGAGTTTACACGGGTAAGCCCTGAGAGGCCTACCCGTGGCACTCGACGTGGGTCTTCACGAAAAGTGCCAAACCCGATTCCACCGGGGTCAGGAAGTCTGGGGATGAAGGTTCAAAATTCTCTATTCTTTGTGGCCCAACCGCTCAAGTGTAGCCGTGCGCCCTGCGGCTCCGTCCGTCGCGGGCATGAGCACGAGTCCGGTGCAGATGCCACGGTAGCCTTTTGTATCGGCGAGCTTGATGGCGTAGGTGCGCATGGTGCCATCGGGAATGACCTCGAAAGAGACATTTCCGCCGCCCTTGCCCTGGAAGCCTTCCCAGCGCAGGGTTGCGGTCGTACTGCCCGTGTCGAAGGCGGCACGCAGGTACACCGTGGGCATATTCTCAGCCTTCCAGAAGGCTTTGGGACCGATCAGGCGGGGCTTTTTCCCCGTAAGCGCAACCGACCATTTCCCCGCAATGGGCCAGCCTTGATCCTGCGCGTCCGCCAGGACCCAACTCTGGCGATCCTTCTCAAAAGCATACGCAGGAAGAGCGACGCGGGCGGCCTGCTCATAGACGTAGTCGCGAATCTCCTGTAGTTGCCCCACAATCAGCGTGTAGTTGTAGCCGTATTGAATGTTGTGATCCAGAATTTCCCGGCGAATGGGCGAAATATAGCCCGTGGGGCTGTCCTTGGGTCCGCCTGAACCCGGGACGCCCGCAAAACCGCCCGTATAGGTGTAGGTGTTGAGGGTCCAGATGCCCATCCCGAAGTCGGCGTCGTTCACCAGCGCTGCCCAGTTTTCCGTCGCATACCAACTATCCCACGGTCCGCCCGGCGCTTCTGCAGGCGGAATCGACGTGTCCCATACCTTGGTAATCTGGCGGGCGGGTGCGCCCGTGAAGGGTGCATCCCCATCATAGGTGAAAAGACGATAGTAGGTGCCATTGCTGTAGACGGCCGGAAGCTCTTGGCCGCGCGCGGCGTATTGGGTCTGATCTTTCCGGGCGTTGTTAATCTGAGACCGTACCCGCACCGTATTCCCTTCGAGGGTCAACCAGCTCTCAAAAGTGCATTGCCCCGGCTCATTGTCCAGCGGCCAATGCATGGGGATGCATTTCACATACATTTCCGTGCCGTTGTTGCGGTGGGCGATCACCTTTGAGGGATTGTTGCCGACATCGCCGGACTGAATCGGGTTCCAGCCGATGAACTTCCACGTGTCCGAGGGCTTTTTCCCGCTCTCGGGGTAATAGGGCGCAGGACCGGAATAAAAGGACATCTGAATCTGCCGCCCCCAATCATGGCTGTTGACGATGTTTTCGTCACTGCCCGATTTTGAAAGGTAGGTGATGGCCCCGCCGATATCCAGATTAATGCCGATGCGCACCGCGCCGTTGTCCAGATAGCTCATGCCGGAGAATTGGGACGTTTCTGCGGCGTGGACGGATGCGCATAGCGTTATGGAAATAATGCACAACGATGGGATGATGGACTTCATGTACGGCCTTTCGGTTCGGGTTGGTATGACTAACATACGTGCCAGCGGGTCGGGGCTTGTCCGCCCCATTGACCATTTTGCAGCGCCGGAAAATGGAACAAGGGAATAACAGAAGGATAAAAGTAGGCAGACCTCAATGCGCACGGTTCAATGAGAGAACCTCGATTCCTCTTGTTTGGGTCGAAGCCTGATTGTAACCTTCGTGGTTTGCCCTACACGCAAAACAGCTGCTCTTCCGCTCAAGCGAACGCAGAGGCTGACACCACGCAGACCACAGTGAGAATCTTGCTGGGAGGCCGCCAGTACATAGTCGTCGTGAAAAAGTTTGTATTCATCGAGCCAGCGCGGGATGTTCCGAATGATCACGCGGCCCCTGGCGTCGCTCACGCTGCTGAATGATAGTTCATGTTTGTTCCCGCCTTGCGGATTCGCTGGCATATTGCGATAAAAGGCGGCCTCCAAGATGGTGCACTTGTACCCCTCCAGAAAGATGGCGGGCCTGAAGAAGAGTCGCGCGTCCGCAACGGGTTTTCCTTCGGCATCGACCACATGCGCCTCAAAGGTCGACGTATCCTCCATGGGGACTAGAATCTCATCGTTGCCAATAGGGAAACGCAAAGGCTGGGCACCCATCTTGCCTGGGGGAAAATCGGAAACCTCGGAAGCCAGGACCTTGGAACTCGCTCCATCGCACAAGGCGAACAACTCCACATCGCCTGCGGGGAGGCTGGCAAAAGAGAAGGTGCCGTCTGGAGCGATTGTTGTCCAGTCCGCGAGGGCCGCAGTCGTACTGCCCGATTTTTCCCCCTTCGGCGGCAGTGCCCGAATGAGTACGACACCATTCTTTACGGGGCGTGCTACGGTCTTGTCCAATCGCCCCCGTAGCGGAATTCCCTCCCCAAGCGGCACGTCGAATACGTAGTGCCTACCTTTTTCCGCCGTGAAATTCTGTCGCTGACTACAGTAGAACTCGTTTTGCTCGTCCCAATAACCCAAGAGCAAGCTATGCTCACCGGGTAGCAGATTCTTTTTATGGGCCACCGTGTCTTCCAAGGTTCCAAACGTACCGTAAAGTTGGTGTTCGTTCCCAAGGGTCGACATAACGACCAGAACTCGCTTCGAAGGGAGCGGTGTGCCATTCAACGAAGCCGACACTTCCAACGACGCGCCACGTTCGAGCACGACCGTATCGGTCTCCGTAGCATTGACGTGGTAACCAAGATTAAAACTGACGTAATCTGGGTGCGTTATGATACAGAACATCGAGTCAATCGCTACTCCGTCCTTATTCATCTTGGGCAAGTGTACGACGGTATGCCCTGTATCGTCCGTTAGGGAGTCTTCGTAGGATAGGTTGGTGCTTGGATCAATGTCTGCTCTTGCAAATGCCCCGGAGCTTGTGCTGAAACTTCGCAAGCTCACGCGCGCGCCAACGATAGGATTGCCGTCCTCATCCACAAGGCGTACCTGGGCGCTGCGCCATGCACCCCGGGGTTCCACTTTTGACTCCGGTGCTATTGCCCCAGTACTGTTGCCGCTCGTATTCGGTGGCGACACTTCCTCGGCGTTCGCGGCGTGGCTGTTGACGATGTTTTCGTCACTGCCCGATTTGGAGAGGTAGGTGATGGCCCCGCCGATATCCGGGTTAATGCCAATGCGCACCGCGCCATTGTCCAGATAGCTTATGCCGGAGTATTGCAGTGTTTCTGCGCCGTGGACGGAAACGCATAGCGCAAGGAGGACAATCCAAAGCGCGGGAAAAACCGTTTTCATGAAAACACCCTTCAGTTTCGTTAGGCGCTTTTGCGCCTATTATCGATAATAAATTATGAGTTTGCGATGTCGTTTTCGGCCTGAAAGGCCTCAACAGGTTAGCCCAGGGCAACGCCCTGGGAAAAAAGAAACTAGAAAACCAAAGCCCTGAAAGGGCGCAATAGAAGTACATCACCCACTGTGTCGCCCTTTCAGGGCTGTTAATTATTTCTAATTCTGACTCAGGGCGTTGCCCTGGGCTAACCTGTTGGGCCCCTTCGGGGTGGTCGCTCATGCGACATGGCTGTAACGATTGTATGCGAATTCGCTCGCTGCACCGAAGGTGCCACTTCTTCCGGGCAACCTCCCGGACGAAGCGTAGAGTCTTCTTGTTCTTTATAGCGGCTTTTCCAAACGGTGGCGCTAAATCCAGCGGGAGGTATAGGTGCGGAGTGCCGCTATCTTCGATTTCCAGTCCCGATCCGGCACGAGCGCGAGAATCCTCTCCTCGTGACTGGTCAGGACACCCGCACACCATGCGTGGCCTATCTGGTATCGGGTCCAGCGTTCCAGGTTGCTACCCCCATCCACGTAGGCCCTTCCCTCGCCAAAATACCACTGGCCCAACAAGGCAGCGACACCCTCGGCGATAACCGGATCGGGGTGGGCGAGTAGCGGAGTCAAGGTTGCCAGTCCTTCGGGGGAGATATATTGTTCGGTCAATTGCACGCTGGTGCGTGGCGGATTCGACGCGAGAATGTTGGGCGTATTGAAGCGCCAGGACAGGTAATCCATCGGGATCAGCGCGAGAAAGATGCACGCAAGAAGAAAGGCGCCCGTCTCTTTGCGAACGAGCCAGGTCAGGCTCAGTCGACGCATTGCCTTGAACGTTACAAGCACGAGACCGATCACCACGACACCGGTGCCCACGAGTGCCACGATGCGCATGCGCGTCATGCCGTTGTAGCCGACGTACATGTGAATGCGTAAGAAAACCCACGTGGCCAGCACGAAATTCTGCAAAAGCCACAACGTGGCCCAGTTCAGCAAGGCGTTTCTTTTCGGGTGGAAATTCAGGTTGCCATGGAATATGCGGCCCACCACGATTGTCGTCATGACAAGGGCTACCGTCAGCCAGAATGCGCCCTGGTGGGCGTATTGGGAATGATTGTATCCAGCGGGCAGGGCATCACGAATGAGGAGATGATAGGCATCCAGGCCATTGTAAAACACGAACAAGACGTTCACCGCGACCAGGGTGTTCACCGCGATTCGGTGCTGGAGATCAATATCGTCTTCGTCGGGTTCAGGAGTGACCGCGTTGGTCTGCCAACCGGAAGCCTCGTCCGCTTTCTCTATGGCCGGCCTCAACAGCATGCCTGCAAAGAGCGCACTCGTCACCCAAAACATGATGCGCAACAGGTTTGGGACGTAGCCTTCCAGTATATTGGTGAGTCTTTTTTCCAGGGCCGCGACCCATTGCTCAAACAAGTCGCGGACAATGGGGTTTGAGAGGCCGAATATGAATGCGAAGGCCGCGCAAACAAGTAGCGGGATCACCACGGCGTTGAGGGGAATCCCTCCCCGTTTTTCCCGCCCTGCGTGCCGAAATTTGCGCCACCCGGCGACTAAATCGTAGTACCACGTGGCGATGCCCATGGCGCAGGTGACGGGCAAGGAGGTCATGATGTCGGGAAGGTTAATCCGGCCCAGGCGCAGGGCGATGGGAAATGTTACGAGGAGCGAAACACCAACGAAAACAACCGAAGCGCCATATTGCCAGGCGCAACGCATGGCGACCAGCGAAATCAGGATACCAAAGAACGCCAGGGGGACGGCCCGTATCTCCCTGAAGGCAAAAGCCGCTGCAGAAATGGCCAACACGATGAAGGCAACGGTATACGACAGGCCGCCTGCGCCCTGATAGAGCAGGTAGTCCAGCAAGACAACAAGCGTGGCGATAACGATCAGGTGGGCCCATTTGAGGCCAACGTGGTATCGCTCCAGGGTCGGGAGTGCGGGAGGCTGCGGAACAGACGCATGTCGCGAACGGGAAGCTGGCGGTGACGGCGTGTCCTGTTCAGGGGCCGAAGGAGCAGATTTGAGTTCGCCCATATCGTCGGACATTGCCATCTCCAGGAATATGTTGGCGAGACGTCGCCAATGCGTTCAGACCGAAATTTCCCACAAGCCCCCTCGGCAATACATGGTCAAGCTGGCTATGCTGTTTCCTGCGACACGGGATTCTGTTTGGAGCCGAACCCAGACCCGATGTCCGTAGGAATACTACGGATCCTGCCACCTCAAATCCAGTTTTCCACGTTCAAGTCCGTGACGCGGCGGAATTCTCGCTCGTTGTTGGTGACGACGATTGCATCCAGAGACAGTCCGTGGGCGGCGATAAGGGTGTCCAAGGGGCCAATGGGCTGGCCTGCGCTTTCGAGTTTGGCGCGAACCGCGCCATAGGCCGAAGCGGCGGACTCCCCATAAGGGAAGATTTCGAGTGGGGCACAGAATGCGGCCAAGGCAATGCGGTTTTGTGCAGGCCGGGCGCTCTTTTCGACACCGAATTCGAGTTCCGCCAGCGTGATGACGGATATGCCCGCTTCACCTGGAGTACACGCGGAAAGGCGCTTGAGAACGTTTGGGTTGCGATGGCGGATTAGCGCGATACAGATATTGGTGTCGAGCAGATAGCGCGTCACAGAGATTCTCGCGCTTGTTGTGTACAAGGCGCGTCACGGTCAGCCATAAAGTCTTCGGAAAACATGTCCAGGCTTTTGGCAAGCGACTCCCACCCCCCATCCAGGGGAATCAGCATGACGATGCCGTTCACCTTGTTTACATAGACTTCTTTTCCCTCGAACTGAAACTCTTTGGGGAGCCGTACCGCCTGGCTCCCGCCGTTGGGGATTATTTTTGCTGTTTTCATGATCGTTCCTCACAGCGCACAGCCTCTTTGTATATATTAAAGTATATACAAAGAGGCTGTGCGCGTCAATCTGCCATGGTGGATATCTCGACCCTTCGATTGCCTTGAGCCGTAACTCCTGATCCGTAACTCCTTGACATAAAACAATATATGTGGGAAAATTAGAGTGACTCGTTGGCTCAACGTGCGTTCGAGTCGAATTGGATAAAACAACAAGGAGCAAACGACAGCAAACCATGGGTTTAAGTATTGGACCAGCATCAAGTGCCCTAGCACCCCTGAATGCGTCCGGGATTAACCGGCCTCCCCGGTCGGATGCCCCCCGTGCGTCTGAAGGAGATGAGGCACGTCTGGTTCAAGAGTCCGAAGCGCCGCCGGTCCAAGTCGGTTTCGGGGAGAACAGCCTGTCGCCTTCCGGTGCGGCGCTCGAGACCCTGGATTCCAATCTGGCAGTCGCGAGAGAGCTTGTGCCCACGGTAGCCGAACTCCGTGAGCGTGCCCGTGTGGTACAGGCGGAACGGCGGGCGGCGGCACCAACACCGCGTCCCGTCGAGCGACCCGAAGGCTTGCGCCGCCGCGAGTCCGTGCGGCCGGAACCGGATGCTGCGGTTCAAAACTTTGTCGATGATGCCGGGACCACGGAGCGGCCCGTTGAAACCCAGGAAGCTCCCCCGTTGGAGCCGCAGGATGCTACCCGACCTACACCTGCCCCTTCCCCGGTCACCGACTCCCGCATCGATTTTCGGGTCTAGGATTCTGGCTCCTGAATCTGCGTGCGATACGTCATCCCTTCCCCGCAAAGTGAGCATTCACGACCTGTGGCATCTTGTTCCTTAAAAAAGAACGTCGGGTGCCACGGACAAGGGGCGATAGCCCTTGCCCGTGCTTGAAAAAAATTTCGTCGGACAAAGAGAACGTTTTCGGTCGCTCCCATGTTTCCGCACGGGTAAGCCCTGAGAGGCCTATCCGTGGCACCCGGAGCTTGTTTTTATAGCTGGGGGCGTCCATTCCGTGAACGAGTAATGGCTTTTCAGTCGCTTGCCGACTTAGAAACCCCGTTGGGCTGAACGCTTGGCGCTTGAAAGAACGACTACAAAGCTGAGGTCGTGCCGCGCGATCCCCAAAAGGCGAGTTTCAACGAGTCCTGACGGGTTCGTGCGCTGGGGGCTTTGGTAATATCACGGTACTGTTGCTCCAAGCGCACGAACCTTCGTTCCTCAGGATCGCGCGGCACGTCCGACTGGATTGATGGGTGTGCAATGTCAATTTGGCGCGTGCGATGCTACGGCGAAGCCGTTTAGTTCAACACTTACCAAAACTTGAAGGCCTCGCGAGCTAAATTCGTTCTTTCCAGGCATCAGGATCGCGGCGAAGGTGTGGGGTCGCCTTCATTTCGCCCCTGTCGTACGCCGCCAATCGGGACTCCGCCTCAGCGACCCATGCCGCGTCCACCGCCGCACGTTCTGACGAGCCGAAACTGACTAGAATATCTTCGATAAGTTGCGTGCGGTCCGACGCGGGCAGGGACAGCACTTCGGCCTTCAGGGATTCGTACACAGCCATTTGACACCGCCTTTCGTTGTATACGTAGTATATCACCGAATATCCACCATGACGAACCAAACGAGGATACGCTGTGGAAACCGGTGAGTCCACCTGCTATCGTAATGGAAACGTTCCCACACAGGCACCGTAACAACCAAGGCCTTTCCACGAATTCGTGGTTCGACAACCGAGAATTACTCATGCCCTCTCTACGCGCACTCACATGCTTTGCAAGCATCTGCACCCTGCTCACCATGACCACCGCAGGTTCCGAAGCCTTCACTATCTTAGGCGAACACGCCGCCGGGCAGGTCATTACCCAGTCCCACGTCACCTACCCTATCACCGTGGGCGGCACGGCGGACATGGACAACACGGCCACACGCCGCCACGAGACGTGGTCCATCGCGTTTCAAAACAACATTGCGCTGGTTATCGAAAACACGGGTAACGTGCCGGTGGTGAATCCGCGCATCATCACCAACGACAAGCGCAAGTTTCACACGGTAGAGTCCATGATCGCGGAGTTCACCGAAGGGGCGCGGGACGAACAGGAGCGCATCTATATGATTTGGGAGGGCCTTCGGCAAAACCGCCACCACGACTATCCCCTCTTTGGCGGGGACTTCCACGACCCGGTCCGCTTCTTGAACATCTATGGCGGCGGCTTTTGCGACGACTCCAGCGCATCCGGGTCGGCCCTCTATGCCACAGCCGGTTTTAACGAATCGATGGGTGGGAAAGATCCCTTTCAGCGAGGCCTTCATGGCCATGTCATGTGCGAGGTGTGGCACGATGGCGACTACCAGTTCATGGACATCGATCAAGACACCTTTTTCCTGGACCGGGAAAATCGAAAGCCCGTGAGCGGCGATGCTGCGACGCGGGACCACGATCTGGCGCGCCGCGAACTGGCCTTTGGGCCGCTTTTTCCTGGATGGGAATCGGGTATTGCGAATGCGGCCATGTTCGGGGCGGACGACACCCGTAATAGTTATTGGAGCACGGGGCACCGAATGGATTACGTGTTGCGACCTGGGGAGCGTATGGCCTTCTATTGGGACAAGACAGAGAAAACACCCTGGAAATTGCAGGCATCGGTCCACCGTTACTACAGCAATTCTGAATTGGTCTATGCCGTGCCCTTTGCGGAAAAGCGACTCACCACAAGCGATTTGACGATGGACGGCTTCGTCCCCGAAGGGGATCATCTCGCGATCACCTCGGAAGGCGCGACGATGACCATCCCGGTGGCGACGGCCTACACCATTTGCGGGGCGACCTTGCTGGCGGGGGTAAGCCCGGATTTCCCGCCGAGCGCGGCCTTCATCGTGGAGCTGTCGCTGGATGGGAAGAAATTCAAGGAAATTTACCGACGCATGGCCCTCCCCCGTTGGGAAATGACGGTGCCCCTGGATGGCGCGTTGGAGATTGCCGGAGGCGCGCCCAAACGAAACTACTGGATTCGGATTCGTTGTGAAAAGGCGGTCGGGGCCAGCCTCACCAACATCACCTTGCAGACCGATCTCTATGCCTATCCCATGGCCCTGCCCCGTTTGTCGGTGGGGAAGAATACCGTCGCCTACAGCGATGAAACCACAGCACCCCACGAAATTACGATTACGCATCGCTGGCGGGAGTCCGGGAATGTGATGCTGCCCGTTGCCCCAAAAATGCCCGAGTCCCCCACAGCGGGAGCAGCGGTCCACGCAACCTATGTACCCTTTGCCTGGCCCGCTGTGGCCGGGTGCGATGCCTATTGGCTGCGGGTGAGCCGCGATCCCGACTTCAAGTTCCCCTACCGGCCCAACTACGACCAGGTGCTTCCCGACAACCACTACGAGGTGCCCTTCCGGGGCATGTTCTCGCCCGGCGAAACCTACTACTGGCGGATTCGGCCGCGCTTGGCCAACGGACTCTGGGGTGACTGGAGCGACACGTGGTCATTTAGCTGGCAGGGTCCAACGGTCCCCAGAGGACTCGCGCTGACGCAGGATAGCAAGGCGGCCCTTACCCTGCGCTGGGAAAAGAACCCCTCGGGCAACGCGCCCGTACGCTACCGGGTCTATGCCAGCAACGAACGGGGCTTCAGTGTAGGCAATGACATAATTCGCGCCATGGCCAAGGGACCCGCGCCGCTTTCCGTGGAAACGACGGACACCGCGATGCTGGTGGGCGGGCGCACCGCCACCGGCCCACTCGCGAACCTCGCCTACTACCGGGTGGTCGCGATCGATGCCGACGGGGTGGAAAGCTGTCCCTCGGACTACGTGGAACTGCCCCGGCCCTTCGTGTATACCGCGCCGGTGACCACAGCGAAGGCGGGCGCGGCCTATCAGTATCAACTCAAGACCGTCTCTTCCCTCGGCGACTGGCAGCACCGCTACGACAGCCCCGGAGATGCCTTTTGGGAAAAAGAGGGCTACCGCTTTGACTTGGTGGACGGCCCCGCCTGGCTGACCCTCGACAGCGACACCGGACTCCTCCAGGGCACGCCCCCAGCAGGCAGCGCGGGCGCGGCCACGGTGAACATTCAGGTAACAACGACCTTCCCGAACGAGGTGAAAAAGGATGGCGTGCAACCCGCCGCCTTCATCGAATCCAAGGCCGGGATGGTGGGGACATATGAACACACCTTTTTGTTGACTGTGGGGACTGCCTCGCCCTGAACCCATCGCGTGTTGCGAGGCGCGCACCGGGTCGAAACGAGCATCGGGTGTTGCGCAACGAATCCCCGAACAGGCGGGGCTGTCCCCAAGTTATGGGGTCAGCGCTTCGTGTATGGGGGATTTCTTCGCCCTGAACCCACGTCGTTTTCGCAAAAGGTTCGTCGATTATATGAGGGACTGACGCACCCCAAGTGCCCGTGTTTCACGGTGATGCAAGTGTGCTTTGAATAAAATCCTTAATGAGTGAAACAAACTTTAACGGGTGTGGCTGTCCCGCAGTTGACGGAGTTTGCTTCCGCCAATTCACAATGTCCGTCAGGTTGCAACACCACAGTCAAGGCAACCGGTCAAGAACCCCGGTTATGTCACAAACAACGGGACAGCCCCGGACATCATGGTCTCTTGGCTCGTTTCAAGGCACACGTATTGAACCGGAGATAGTCTTCATTCACGACGGGGTCTGGTCCGTGGCAGTCCCCTACGTGATAATCTCTTTTACTACTCGCGCGGGTTCTACGCCGGTGAGGCGGGCGTCGAGGCCCTGGAAGCGGTGGGTGAAGCGTTCGTGGTCGAAGCCGAGTTGGTGGAGAAGGGTGGCGTGAAGATCGTGGACGTGGACCCTGTCCTTCACGACGTCGAAACCGAGTTCGTCGCTTTCGCCGAAAACTGGGCCGCCCTTGAAGCCGCCGCCGGCCATCCACATGGTGAAGGCATTGGGGTGGTGGTCGCGGCCGAATTCGCCGCCCCAGATGACGATGGTGTCTTCGAGGAGTCCACGGGCCTTGAGATCTTTCACGAGGGCGGCGCAGGCCTGGTCCGTGTCTTTGCAGTTCTTGGCCAGGCCCTTCTTCAGGTTGCCGTGCTGGTCCCAGGCCTCGTGGTAGAGCTGTACGAAGCGCACGCCCCGTTTCACCATCCGCCGCGCGAGGAGGCCGTTGTTGGCGAAAGAAGGTTCGCCGGGCTTCGCGCCGTAGAGGTCGAGGATGTGCTTGGATTCGCTCTTGATATTCATCAACTCGGGGGCGCTCTTTTGCATGCGGAAGGCAAGTTCGTAGGAGTTAATCCGCGTGGCGATGTCCGGGTCGCCCATGATGCCAAGTCGGCGGCTGTTCAGCGTGTTGAGGGTGTCCAGGGTGTCGCGCTGGGCCTGGTCATCCACGCCGGGCGGGTTGGAGAGATAAAGCACGGGGTCGCCGCTGCTGCGAAAAAGGACACCTTCGTGGACGGTGGGCAGGTAGCCGCTGCTCCAATTTCCCGAGCCGCCGCTGGGACCTTTGGCACCGGAACTGAACACAACGAAGGTGGGCAGGTTGCGGTTCTCGCTGCCCAGGCCATAGCTGGCCCAGGCACCCATGCTGGGTCGGCCAAACTGCTGGGAACCGGTGTTCATGAGAATCTGCGCCGGGGCATGGTTGAAGGCGTCGGTGACCATGCTTTTTACAATGCTGACATCGTCCACGATGGTGGAGAAGTGCGGCATAATTTCCGAAACCCAAGCACCCGATTCTCCATACTGCTTAAAATCGTAGACGGGACCGAGGAGCCGGGAATTGGGATTGATGAAGGCGGCCCGGTAGTCTTTGAGGAGATCATCGGGAGGCAGGGTTCCGTTGAACTTGGTAAGTCCCGGCTTGTAGTCGAGGAGTTCCAGGTGGCTGGGCGCGCCCGCCATGAAGAGGAAGATGACGTTCTTCGCCTTGGGTGCGAAGTGGGGCTTTTGTGCCGCTAGGGAATCTACGGCGGCAGAGGCGGAAGACGGGCCAAGCAACTGCGTAGGGGCGGCGGCACCGAGACCCACGCCGCATTGTTGCAGAAACCAACGCCGGGCACGGTCAGGCCCGGCGGAAGGGGCATTGTGATTACAGTTTCTTGCCATGGGATTGCTTCTCCGTGGTATTTTATCGAGATCTCAATCTTGCGCTCGTCGCAATGCTGTGGGCCTTGTGGACTTCGTGGACGAGGTGGGCATACACAAACAGTCCAATCGTCCACAATGTCCACAACGCTTCTGACCTACTGCCGCACAATGGTCTCGTCTAAGTTCAAAATAACCCGCGCCGTCAGGGTCCAGGCGGCGAGGGTGGCTTGGTCGGTTTCACCACCCTCGTTGCTTTCCACTATCGCGGCTGGATCCAGGCTGCCCGCATCAATCCGTGCCCGCTGGGTGTCGAGGAAGGCCAGAATCGCATCCACCTCGTCGGCCTCGGGTGGGCGGGTTATGCAGCGACGGAATGCATACGCGATTCGGCTGCGGTCGTCGTCACCCCCTTCGGCGAGGGTGGATTCGGCCAAGTGAAGGGCGGAGGTCTGGAACAAGGGTTCGTTGAGGAGGGTGAGGGCTTGGAGGGGGCTGTTGCCACGGTCAAGCCCCGCAGGGCTTGCCCGTGCAAGAACCATGGAGACAAGGGGGATTGCGTGAGGAACACCCGCGCACGGGTAAGGGCTATCGCCCCTTGTCCGTGACATCCGTAGCGCCCCCTGAACGCTTACACATTTTAATCGTCGGCGATTTCGTGGAGAGCGTAGTGGTAGGCGCCCAGGAGGGTGTTCTCGGGCATCTGGTGGCATTCTTGACAGACCCCTACAGCACGGAGGGCACCAAGAACGTGGAGGGTGCTGCCCGCGTTGCGGGTGTGCAGTTCCTGGCCAGATTCCAGGGTGCTCCAGTCAAGTTTTTGAAGAGTCGCCGTATCCAGGGGGAAACGTTTCTCTTTAGCGGGCGCGATACCATGCCGACCCTCGGGGTAGCGGTATGCATATCCCTCGGTATCCAATAGGATCAGCTCAGGAACGGAGGTGGAGAGGCCCCAGGATTCCCCGTTGTGGGTCAGGGCGTCGGCGTAGGGCACGAGGCTATCGGGGGCGATGGGTCCGGCAGCCGACTGGGCGCAGTACTCGGTCCAAGTTGCGTGAAACTCGGCCAGGCTGTTGGCCACGACCCACGCACTCATGGGATCGGTGTCCCAAGCGGGAACGTCGACCGGGTTCACGTTGCCTTCACGTGAAGGCAACGAAAGAGCGGGCGAAGTTTCTGGCGACACCACATCGCTCGTCTCAATGACAGGCTTCGGTGTCACAGGGGCGAGCTTGCCGCAGGACGAAAGGAATCCAAGCAGGCAGCACATTCCCAAGAGAATCGTCCGTGTTATTGGAGAGGTAGCTTGTGCCATTTCACTTGTTTCCGCTATGATGGAGCCGATTTGTATGGTCGAACGCCATAATGTTATCAGTTTGCGTTCCTTGGACGGAATGCTCGGGGGTGAGAGGGCGACCAAGGAATTCAGGTGTGCCGCACGGCCCCAAAAAGGCGAGTCTCAACGAGGCCTGACGGGTTCGTGCGCTGGCGAAGCGTAAGAGCCGCCTGATGGTGGGAATGATGCGCTTGCGCAGGGTGAAATGTCACGATGCTGCTGCCCCAGACGTGCGAACTCTCCTACGGCGAGTCTTCGACCCTCGCACCTCGGGATCATGCGGCACGTCTGTCTAGTTCGACGCGTACATCCGGTAATCAAACCACAGGCGGGACACCTATGCTACCCCCGCCTTTTGAAAGGAAACTATCCCATGTTCGAGAAGCTGGAAATGGCCCCGCCCGATGCGATTCTTGGTCTGACTGATGCCTTCAGGAAAGACCCAAATCCGAAGAAGATTAATCTGGGTGTCGGTGTTTACAAAGATGAGAAAAACACCACCCCCATCTTGTCCGCGGTCAAGCGGGCCGAAGAACGTCTTCTTCAGGACGAAACGACCAAGAGCTACTTGGGCATTCCCGGAAGCCCTGCCTATGGGGCATGCGTCCGGGACTTGCTCTTCGGCGCGGATCACGAAATTGTGTCCACGGGTCGCGCTCAAACGGCCCAGACACCGGGCGGCACGGGTGCCCTGCGCGTCGCGGCAGATTTTGTCCACACGAAATTTCCAAACGCCTCTATTTGGTTGAGTAACCCCACGTGGGCAAACCACAATGCCATTTTTTCGGACGCGGGCATGGCGGTCAAGAAATACCCCTACTACGACGCGGCCAACAAATGCCTCGATTTCGAGGTCATGAAAGCGGCCCTGGAGCAGGTGCCCGCTGGAGACGTGGTGTTGCTGCATGGCTGTTGCCACAATCCCAGTGGCATGGATCCCGATCAGGCCCAATGGGAAGCGCTGGCCACCCTCACGCTGGAGAAGGGCATTCTTCCTCTCTTCGATTTCGCCTATCAGGGCTTTGGCGCGGGCTTGGAAGAGGATGCAGCCGGGCTGCGCAGTTTTTGCACCGAAGGCCGCGAGTTGCTCGTTTGCAGTTCCTATTCCAAGAACTTCGGGCTTTACAACGAACGCATTGGCGCGTTGACCCTCGTCGGTGCGAACGCGGATGCCGCCGCGAGCGCTTTCAGCCATGTGAAGAAGGCGATTCGCACCAACTACTCCAACCCCCCGGCCCACGGCGGCGCGGTTGTGACGACTATCCTGAATGACCCCGAACTTCGCGCAGAGTGGACGGCGGAGTTGGCCGCCATGCGGGAACGCATTCGCTCGATGCGAGAGATCTTCGTACAAACTCTGGAGGACAAAGGCGTTGCCCAGGATTTCTCCTTCATCGCGTCGCAGAACGGCATGTTCTCTTTCTCGGGCTTGAATCCAGAGCAGGTAAAGGCCCTGCGTGAGAAGCACGCGATCTATATTGTGGGTTCGGGACGTATCAATGTGGCCGGCATGACACCGGACAACATGGGCCCCCTCTGCGATGCGATTGCAAGCGTGCTGTAGAACAATCTTCGGGCGACTGTTATTCACCGTATAGCGACATTGATTGAATCCCTCGGCATCGCCGGGGGATTCTTGTTGAGTAATCATTCGCGCCTTAGCCAAGAGTCAGTAGGAATTGGCACGCAAAGACGCGAAGGCGCGAAGAAACAAACGATTTGCATACCCATTTCACTGCTTATTCTGTAAGCGTTCAGGGGGGGGGCAAAGGCTCCCCTCCTCGGAGGGGAACCAAGGGCGTTGGCTCCGCCAACAACAATGTGACCTGAACGCTGACCTTATTCTTTCTTTGCGTCTTTGCGCCTTTGCGTGACCAATGTTTATTGGGTTACAAATGAATGTACCCAAGCCCCCCGACCGCGTATACTGGATCCGATAGATCTCCAAAGGCTGAAACGGATAGCGCAAATAGTACAGGAGCGTATCGTGCCCGACCCTTTTGAAATTGACAGCATCGAACTGCCCAAAGATTCGGAAGTGCGCGACCTGTTGCGGGTATGCCCCGATATCGAAGGGCTGCGCTTCGCCAATGACGAGTTTATTGTTCACGGCGAAGACACGGCCATGGATATCTATCTTATCCTTCGGGGAAACTGTCTCGTCGAACAGCCCGACGCGCCCCGTGAGCGAACGCCCGGCAGCGAGTTGGCCGTAATTCAGGCCAACCCCGATACGCCGGTTTTTATCGGAGAAATGGCCTATCTGGGGGGCGGCTACCGGACCGCGTCGGTGCGCAGCGTCATGGGCACCTTCGCGCTGCGCCTCCAGCCCGCCCACCTGGACACCATTATGGGTGAGTTGCCTGGCATGACGCGCATCCTGTGCCATCAATTCGCCCAGCGGCTGGGAGAGGCCAACACGTTTATCAAGACCTACCAGAAGAAGAATGCCATGGATATATCCCAGCGATTCCTGGGGCCGGGCGACAGACTGGTCGAAGCGGGCGCGAAAGCGGACATTCTCTATCAGATAGTCGACGGTTGCCTGGAGGAAAAGAACGGTCGTGACGGACTCATGCAGCCTGCCGGGGAAGCCCCCGTTTTCGTCCATGCCGCCAAATTCTTTGCGGGAGGCGTTCATCCCTGCGACGTCGTGGCGAAAACCCAATGCATCGTACTGGGCTTGGGCCAATCACGAAAGGAAGCCATTGTCCGAAACTTCCCGGCATTGGCGCTGGGATTGCTTGGGGATGCGATGGAGGCCGGGGAGTAAGGGGATTTTTGTTGGTCATTACGTGTGTGACCAACACAGGCGAGACACCAGTGCCACCCTATTTTCACATACCCTGCGCAAGCAGGGTGGCACAGCCGTCTCGGCTGTGAGTTCGCGCCTTCAGGCGCGTATCGAAAGCAACGCCTTCATTTCAAATGGGGAATACTGTTACCGCAGCGCAAGTTGCCGGTTTGCCTCCTGCAATATATTCAAATAGCCCTTGCGATGATTCGTCGTCGTCACGCTCATGGATTTTTCCTGCCAGGCAAAATCGAAGACCCAGAAGGCCGCCAGTTGCACGGGGCTGTCCAGCAGGGCAGCGACGAGCTGCTCTCCTTCCGCACGGGCGCTTTCGCGGGTCCATGGTTCTTTGTTGTCCGGCGGGGGGCCAAACTCGCCGAGGAATAGTCCTTTCTTTCCTTCCCGTGCGGCCCGGGTTGCTTCGGCAAACAACGTTCCATAGGAAACCCGGTCTTCACCAAAACGCTTCTCCCGGGCATGGGGATAAACATGGATGGAAACAAGGTCCAACGGGTCGGGCGTCATGAATTGTAGATTGCCGCGAAATTCCTCTTGGTTGTCGTTTGCCCAGGATAGCTCGGTGTGCTGATGGTGCGATGATGGTCGAGGTATGCTGTTTCCAGAAGTGATGGCGCGATAGGGGTCAATGGCCCGCACCGCCTCGCCAAAGGCCATCAGGGCCGTCCGCAGCATTTCTGATGTCAGATCGTCGCCAGGGCCGCGTTCTGGCGGACAGCCCTTATGCACCGGGTTCGGAGGGCGGGAGTCCTTCGCGTTGGGCAGGTCTGCGGCGAGGTTGTATTCGTTGCCAAACTCCCAAGCCCAGATGGCGGGAGAATCTTTGTAGCGCGAAACCACGTCGGTCACGTAGCGCCCCATGAAGGCATGGGTTTCGCTCGCTGGGTTCCCCCACTGATTGCGCGACTCTCCCATGAGATCGGGGATGCATGCCGTCCACCAGAAAAGGGACGGGACAAGCCCCACGCCCGTCTCTTCGGCTGCCCGAACAACCCCGTCCATGAGGGCGAAATATGCGTCGGGGTCGCCCTGGTATAGTTTCCATTCCGACGGATAGAAGCCGCCAAAATTCAGCCGTGCGAAGGGGATGTCGTACTCAGCCAGTATCGCGAAGCCCTCGCGATAGCTTATGTCCTTCCCATCCTTCAGGCAGCGGGTGAAGGCATCCATATAGTTGACGCCCATGCCATAATAGGGCTTGTCGTCCTTGAGTATAGTTCCCGTGTCGCTGATACGGAGTCCATGGGCGGCGGCTGATTCTCCGGCTGCATGGGCCAGGCCCTGCAGCAGGACAAAGATGAGGGCAAAAAAGAGTATCAAACTGCGTGGATGCATAATTTTCTCCAGAATTCGGGCTAAAAACTGCGGGTGCCACGGGTAGGCCCGCCAGGGTTTACCCGTGTAGAACCGTAGTCTCTGGATTGTAGCCCCTACTTGCAGGAAACGCACGGGTAAGCCCTGAAAGGCCTACCCGTGGCACCCGACGTATTCCTTTTGTGGGCCTTCAAAAAAAGGCAATTCCTCGTTCCCATGCTCTGCGTGGAATGCGTATTGTTACGCGATGCATAACGGGCTCACCATGCTCACCAGCTATTTCTCCCCACGGTACAGCGGATCCGCGCCAAGCGTGCCCTGGAGGCCCTTCAAATACGCCGAAGACTTTACCCGTTCCAGTTCCGCCTTGGCATAGTCCAAGCGCCCTTGGTGTTCCGACCGCTCCGCCTCATTTTGTGGGTTGGATTGAGACAGGAAGCTCTCCAGACTGGCGATGTGCCGCGCCCACAACGCAACGTCGCGCTGCTGCTTGATGGCAAGGCGCTCCTGATACCAATCACTGGCCAGCAGATACTCCCGAGTAAATAGTTCTCGGACCTCGGGGTCGTGCGCCGTCTTCCCATGGTAGTTGCCGTGCGCCATAATATGGAGCAGGGCTGCCAGGGGCGGGCAAGCCGCATCGATACTCCCATCATCGAAAAAGGACTGGGCGCATCGACGTTGCGCTTCCACGATATTCTGGATCCCATCAATGTAGGAATCCATGTCCTGGGTTTCGGGCCGGAGCATTTCTTCATTGAACACGGAAGCGGGGCTGTCGAAAACCCGGCCAAAATAGTGGCGCAAAAACGTTTCCGTCATCCGGTAGCCCAGTCGGCTGGCCGGAATAGTTTCGCCGTTGTGATCGAAGTCCGACAATTTTTCAAAGCAGCCTTCCGCGACAAGCCGCTCGGGATTGCGCTCTTCTTCCGAAAGACGGCACCACACCTCGGGAATCAACAGGCTCACATCGTGGTCTACGCGATACTTGGGTCCAATGTAACCCGCCGCCGTGGTAAAGCAGTGGTATTCCGTGAGGATATACGACACCAGCGCGTTGTTCAGATCAGTCGTGGGCGTCAGGCAATTGAAGGGGCCCTTGGTCAGGGCGCCTTCCGAACCCGCACCCGTCGTGGAGGGTGACTTGCCCGTGAGGCTGGCGATAAAGTCCATGAAGAGCTCGGGAAGCTCCTGGTAATGAATGGGGTTGTAGACCGCCAGCGGACGGATGCCCGCCGCCTTGTCGGGCGGGTTGTTGCGACGGCCTGGCAGTACCGCGTTCACGGGTTGAATGACCGGCTTGTCCACAGGTACCCGTCGATGCAATCGCGTGGCGGCCTCGCCGAGATAGCGGTCCCGGGGATTCGCCAAGTCGGGCCGACGCTGCAAATACCGGGGGTTCTTCGTTGCCGCCCCATCGACCATGCGGGGATGGGCGGAAGAAACAAAGAACTCGCTTTTGCTATCTGAGGCCGCTCGGTTGATCAGATCCTGCATGGGCGCGGTGTAGGCGTGAAAGGAGATGGTCTGACGCTGTAGATCCAAGGCATCATCCTTGGAGAGTGGCGCAAAATTCGAAATGAAATTGCAATCTTCCGACAGATCGATCTCGGTCTGTTTATCGTAGCCCCGGTGGATGGCCTCATCGGGGCGCTGGAACAGCCGAAGTTCACAGTTGTCCACGATCTTTACGCTGGCATTCGTGTACTGTGGATTAAGGTGTTCGAGGCTATCGGCGGGCACGACGACGGACGCGGAAATGTCGTCCTCTTTCTGGATTTTGGCGGCGGGCATGAAATCCTGACGCAGCTTAAAGGTTCGCCAGGAACCGTCCTTGAGCAGCCCTACGCGGAGATAGCCTGCGACCAGTTTTCGCCCATTAAACTTGAGTTCGTGGCCGGGCTTTCCATTGATAATGTCGACACTGAAATGGCGCTTCCAATCGTCGCCCCATTCAGGGCGATAGAAGCGCTTGATGATAAAAACCAGCGCCTTCACGTAGTCGGGAATGGTGCGCAGCCACGTGTTGTATTCTGGTACATATTCTTCTTCCGAAAGGCTCAGCAGACGAATCACCGAACCCAACGAGCGGTTGCTGGCCAATAAGGGCCGACCCTTGGACTGGATAGACTTGTCCTGAAAGCGGTTGCTGTAGTCGCGGCCCATGATTTCTTCGATCTTCTCGAAGTCTTTTTTGTAATCTGCCACGAAGAAGGGGCCATAGTGGACGGCATCCAGCAGGGACTTGGAAATCTCCGACTTGCCGCCGCCCGACACCGTGCAGGGCTTGTGGCAGAAGGTGCCTTCCACGCCCGTGCCGATGAGACGCCAGGAAGGCGCGCCCTGGTGTTTTTCCATGTGTACTTTGTAGCCGTCGGGATTCACGTAGGTGTGGTCGGGTGACAACATAATTTCCTGTTCGACCCCATCCTTAATCCAACACACCCGTTGGGCAGTCAAGTCGATATGGACATCCTCGGGCACGTAGATGATGTCGGGATAGCGCTTGTCAATGGCATAGCCTTCCGGCTGAATATCCATTAGCGCGCCGTATTCGGATGCCATCTCGGCAAAGGTATGGTCATCCGGGGAAAACCGGGCATCCATATGAAACTTGCCCCCCAGATTAAATCGCGCATAGGCCAAGGCACCGCCCGCATGTTCTTCCTCGCAGTTGCCAAAGAGGTTGGCCGCATAGCTGAGTTGGGTTTTCACCTCTTTCTTGGAATAGCCAAAGTAGTTGTCGGCGATCAAGGTGACGACGATTCCACGCTCGTCGCGGGCCGTAATCTTAAAGGCCCCGCCATCGTTGTAAAACTCGTCGGCATCTTTCCAGCACATGCCTTCCCGGCGCTGCCGTTTGGTGGCATCGTCGTAATGGGGCAAGCCCAGATCCTTTTTCTTGCATTGGGTAAGATGGGGTGCGAGCACGACACAGCCCGTATGGCCGCTCCAGTGTTCTGGATCCAGCGCGGCATCGTGTTCTGGCAGGGAGGGGTCGCCCGCATTCCCAAAAATGGTTTCCACAAAATCCAGATTGCTTACCAAGCTGCCCGGAGCGAAGAAACGGGTTTCCATGGTCTTGGCCGGTGAAACACCAGGCACTTCGGCGGAAACCATGGGCCGCAGCATGAGTGACACCATGGAATAGGCTTCCTCGGGCTGTCCGGCGAGAAAGGGCAACTGCAACAGAGACTTCGGCGGATCCAAAGCCGCGATTGCCAAATTTCCAAAGACCTTGCGGGGCACTTCCTTCTTGTCCAGCGGTACAGGCAAACCACCATCCGCTACGTGAAAGACACCCTTGGTCGTGCGCCGGTCATGGCGCGGATTATGGAGCACGCCCTGTTCGATACGATACGAATCCACATACTCATTGTGAAACTCATGGCCATCCACGGGAAGGGAAAGTTCCCGGGCCAGACCAGCGCGGTCGAGCGTAAATGTGGTACCTGGAAAACGCAATGTCCCCTTCAGGAATTCGCCCTCCAGGTAGTCGTCGAGAAAAGACTGAATACGCGTATCGGCGGGGCAAAGGTAATCAGAGAGTAATCGACTCTTTTCTTTGTAGCTGCGCAATAAGCCATGGGTCAGCCCGATAAAGTCGGTGCTCGCCTTGGTATAGGTGGGCAGGCCGAGAGCCGCCAGCTTCAGGCTGATATAGCGGACAACATGCCGCCGCTTGTAGCCTGGCTTTTTACCTTCGCGATCTGTGTGGACATCGGGTTCAAGGTGTGTTTTGGACAAGGCTATGATACTCCCTAGCGGAATTGGCATTGTAGAAGGCATCTTGGTGTGCCGTGGATGTGTGTACGCGATCGATTCGTCGCGCTGGTGAAATGGCTGTACTGCGAGCGCCGGAAAGAGGGGTTGCGTCCTGCCCGGTAGCGCAATCCATTTTTCGGCGGGCATGTTGCCACAGCCATCCTGATAGTCGCTATTCTACGAAATTCTGGGGTCTCCTGTCGAGATCTCGGGCCAGCATATACTCACTTTGCGCATATAACACCTATTTATGAACTGCTATAGACAAAAAGTCGCTGTATGCGATCATTTCTCAGAGTTAATTACTGATAGAGTTGGCAAAACTCCGAAATACAAGGTACATTGGAGTAGCGTTTTGTCTCTGGCATGGGCTGGTTACGGGCGTGCTGCATATGTTCGTCGAAGCTTGGGCTGGAGTGGCCCTTGGCCCAACATCACCAAAGGGAACAGGGAGAGGAAGAGACCCAATGAAGATGAAATGGATTATGCCACTGTGTGCGGTAACGGTACTCGTCGGTTGCCAGACCAATCGGGGGGTCCACGAAATCCCCATGGCACGAGATTACCAGGATGTGGAGTTCTTCGACATCGATGAAGCGGAGGCCATGGTATTGAAGGCGCACCGGGTGGGAGCCCAGCATCACGAATCCTTCAATTTCCAGTCCGCTACGAATTACTTGAAAATGGCCAAGGCCTCCAAGGCCGAGAACGACAAGAAAGGTAAGCGTCCGGTGAAGTACATCTTCCTTCGGATGGTCAATCCGTGCTATTAATCCACTGGTCGGGAAATAGCTGCTCGATTTTCTTGTTTGGGTGGGTTGGGATTCGGCGGAGGAGGTCGCGGAGGTAGGCGAAGGGGT
>JAJRPE010000574.1 GCA_024280935.1 Candidatus Hydrogenedentota bacterium | reverse complement strand
GCTGGAGCTGGTTTATTTTCAGATTCGTCTCTTCAGTTATCTCCCCCTGGCCTTTGTGACGGCCCTGGCCACTTTTTTTCAGGCGGCGAACCATTCGGTGGTGCCTATGTTTGTGGCTATCGTGGTTACGGCCCTCAATATTGTGCTCAATTACATGCTCATCTTTGGGCATTGGGGAGCCCCGGCCATGGGCATTGCCGGGGCTGCTTGGGCGACGAATATTGCCATGTATGTTCAGTTTTTCCTGCTTTTCGCGATCTTCCTGAGTCCCTTTGTCCACGCACGGTTCAATACGCGGGTGAACATGGGATTTGATCGCGAAAAGACGATGGAAATTCTCCGCGTCGGCGTGCCGGCGGGGGGCATGATGTTCCTTGATGTGGCCAACTGGAGTATTTTCATCAGCCTCGTGGTAGGTCGCCTTGGTGTGGTGCCCTTGGCAGCGAACAACGTGGCCCTGAGTTTTATGCAATTGTGTTTTATCCCGGCCTTTGCCTTGAATCAGGGTATTGCCGCCATCGTGGGCCAATATATCGGACGACAGGACTATGGGCGCGCGAAAGCCCGAACCTATACGGCCCTCCGTCTGGGAATGGGATATATGGTTGTGATGGGCATCATATTTGCCATCTTCGGGAGCACGATGATTGAAAAGGTTTTTGCACCGGAAGAGCCGCTCGTTCTTAGTCTCGGACATCAGTTACTTGTTCTGGCAGCGGTCTTTCAGCTTTTTGATGCCATCTGCATCGTTATGGGCGGTGCTCTCCGGGGGGCGGGGGACACGCGTTGGATGCTCGTGATCACCTTTCTGACCGCCTATGTAGTGTTTATTCCTCTTGCGACCACCTTCGCCTTCTATTTTGATGGGGGGGTTCTGGGGGCTTGGATCGGGGCGGCCATCTATATTATTGTCCTCAGCGGCTTTATGTGGTGGCGTTTTCGGAGCGAGCGTTGGCGCGATATTCGTATTTTCTCAGGGGCGGGCACCGATTCGGCCTTGCCATAATATTGATTTAGTTTTCCTTTTTGTGCCATAATTCCCCTGATTTGGAAATGAAAAGAAGCGCCCCGCGATCATGGTTGGGGTAGATGGCATGCCCTCGGCGGGAATTCTCACCGTCAGGCCGCAAAAAGGGGACACCGTCGGCGGCCCAAGGCACAACGCCTATTTCCTTCATTTACCCAGTTTTTGCTTCGACAGCGCTTCGCATGGGATCCGTCTTGTGGGAGTCTGTTTAATACACGTTTGAGTTTCACAACATAGTGCAAAAGGAAGGTTTATCATGGCTACAAAGATCGGTATCAATGGATTCGGCCGCATTGGACGCAACGTTTTCAAGCTCCTTCAGGAAGATTCCCAGTTTGAAGTTGCTGGCATCAACGATTTGACCAGCGCAAAGACCCTGGCCCACCTGCTCAAGTATGACAGTGTGAGCGGTAACTTCAACGGGACCGTTGAAGCCAAGGACGACGCCATTGTCGTGAACGGAAAAGAAATCAAGATTACGGCCATCCGCAATCCCGCCGAAATTCCCTGGGGTGACATGGGCGTGGACATCGTGCTGGAATCCACGGGTATCTTCCGTAAAAAAGAGCAGTGCCAGATGCACATCACAGCGGGTGCCAAGAAGGTCCTGCTGAGCGTGCCCCCGAAAGACGCCATCGACGCGGTCATCGTGATGGGCGTGAACGACGAGCTCCTCAAGGACAGCGATCTCATTGTTTCCAACGCTTCTTGCACGACCAACTGTCTGGCTCCCGTGGCCAAGGTGCTTCACGAGAAGTTCGGCATCAAGCGCGGTCTCATGACCACCATCCACGCCTACACCAATGACCAGCCGGTGCAGGATATGCCCCACAGCGACCTTCGTCGCGCTCGTGCAGCCGCCCAGTCCATCATCCCCACCAGCACCGGCGCAGCCAGTGCCGTTGGCCAGGTGATTCCTGAATTGAAGGGCAAGCTTGACGGTATGGCCATGCGCGTGCCGGTTATCGATGGTTCCGTGGTTGACCTGGTTGCTGAACTCGACAAGCCCGCTACGGCCGAGGAAATCAACGCCGCCATCAAGGCTGCCGCCGAAGGTCCTCTCAAGGGTGTCTTGCAGTACACCGAAGATCCTATCGTCTCCGTCGATGTCATCGGAAATTCTCACTCCAGCGTTTTTGATTCCCTTTGCACGTCGGTTATCGGCGGCAACATGATCAAGATCGTGTCTTGGTATGACAACGAATGGGGCTACTCCTGCCGCTGCATCGACCTCTTCAAGAAGATGGCCTAAGGTGGCCGGACCACCGCCAAGATCTGTGGTCCTTGTCCTCCTCCGCCGGAGAATCTTCTTGTTAGATATAGCGGTTTTCCCAGTGTGAAGGCGCCAAGTAACAGGGCCACCGCCAAGCGTTATATCCTGGCTTTGGCCCTTCATTCTAAATAACTTAGTTAATTTACGGTGCTCCCCCTCCTTGGGGGGGAGTCCGTAGGAATTTCGATATGAACAAACTTAGTATTGAAGATCTTCAACTGAAGGACAAGACAGTGCTTATGCGGGTGGACTTCAACGTCCCCCAGAATGAGGATGGCACCGTGCGGGACAATACCCGCATTCGGGCCGCTCTCAAGAGCATCGCCTATGTTCGCGAGCAAGGCGCCAAGCTTGTGCTTATGTCCCATCTGGGGCGTCCCAAGCAGGGCGAAGACAATAGTCGCTTTACCCTGGCTCCGATTGCCGATGAACTTCGTAATCTGGTTGGTGGCAATGTCACCCTGGCGGACGATGTTGTGGGTGCTAGTGTGACTGCCGCCGTGGCCCAATTGGCTGCGGGCGATATTCTCCTGCTGGAGAACACACGCTTTCATCCCGGCGAGACGAAGAACGATCCGGCCTTGTCAGAGCAACTGGCCAAGTTGGCCGATGTCTATATCAGCGATGCCTTTGGCACGGTTCACCGGGCCCACGCTTCCACGGAAGGCGTGACCAAGTTTATCGACCAGAGCGCCGCAGGCTTTCTGGTTGCCAAGGAAATCGAATACTTTGGCGGTGTGCTGAGCAATCCCCAGCGTCCGCTCGTGGCGATTCTTGGCGGTGCCAAGGTATCGGACAAGATCACCGTGATTGAGAATCTGCTGAATTTGGTGGACACCCTCATCATCGGCGGCGGCATGGCCTACACCTTCATGAAGGCCCAGGGCTATGCTATCGGCAACTCCTTGCTGGACGAAGCCGGTCTGGAAACGGCTAAGGTAGTAATGGCGAAGGCCAAGGAAAAAGGCGTGGAGCTGTTGTTGCCGGTGGACAACATCGTTGCAGACGACTTCTCCAATGATGCCAACACCAAGGTCTGTGCCTTGGGCGAAATTGAAGATGGCTGGGAAGGACTCGATATCGGACCCAAGACCTTGGAACTCTTCAGCGAAACCATTAAGAAGGCGACAACCGTGATTTGGAATGGACCCGTCGGTGTCTTTGAAATGGAGAACTTCGTCAAGGGTACCCGAGGCATTGCGGATTTGCTTGCCGAGAGTGATACTATTACCAGCATTATCGGCGGTGGCGACACGGCGGCGGCGGCAGTCCAGTTTGGCCTTGCCGACAAAATGTCCCACGTTTCCACGGGGGGCGGTGCTTCCCTGGAGATGTTGGAAGGCAAGACCCTGCCGGGTATTGCCGCATTAACGGATAAATAAGCGTTTATAGCGCGACCCGAAAAGGGGTTCGTCATCCCCGCGAACGCGGGGATCCAGATTCCATTCCGGGCAGGTTGCTGTCGCGTTCTGGATGCCCACGTTCGTGGGAATGACAGTGCGGGGCGGGTGTCCTTCATCAATGGATGCCCTGAGGCGTATATTGTGAATGATACTATTTGATTCCCAACATGATGTTGGGTGCAATTGGAGTTGCCTTGCGCGCGGTTTGATCGACGTCACCGACGACGAACTGGGCACAAGGTGAATAAAAGGACAGGTGAAAAAATGACAGCAGAAGAAAAGACGGTAATTATTAAAGAGTATGGTAAGGATGAAAAGGATACGGGATCGACGGAAGTGCAGATTGCACTGTTGACACACCGGATCAACCATCTGACCGAGCACTTTAAGATACACAAGAAAGATTTTACGGGTAAGCGTGGTTTGTTGAAGTTGATTGGTTCGCGGCGTAATTTTCTTGCGTACCTTAAGCACAATGACCTCGAAGGGTATCGTGCCCTCATTGCAAAACTCGGCTTGCGTAAATAGTGAAATCCCGGAGCGGCGATATCGCCGCTCCGTTTTTGGTTGAGGCCGGGGCAGAAGAATTAGACGTCCCGTCACTCGAAGTGCAGACTGCCAGGATAGCAGCAAAAGCCTGGTGTCGCACTGGCGCGAAGAACGCGCTTCACCCCCTTGGTGAAAAGAACAGAACTGACGAGAAAAAGAAACAAGAAAAGAAGGGCCGATTCGTCGTGGGAGACGATACTGTGCCCAAGGAGTTAATTTAATTATGTCAACAGTACGTCTTTCGGTACAGCTCGATGATGTCGAGTTGGAATTCGAAACAGGCCGTATCGCCAAGCAGGCGCACGGGTCCGTCATTTGTCGCTGTGGCGACACGATGGTCCTCTCTGCCGTTTGCGTGGCCCCCGAAGCCCGTCCCGGACAGGGCTTCTTCCCAATGACCGTGGACTACCGCGAGAAATTTTACGCGGTAGGCCAGATTCCCGGCAACTTCTTCCGCCGCGAAGCACGGCCCTCCGAGCGGGAAATCCTCGTTTGCCGGATGACCGACCGTCCGTTGCGTCCCTTGTTCCCCAAGGGCTTCCTCAACGAACTGCAAGTCTGCCAGAACGTGATTTCGGCGGACAACGTCAACGACCCCGATGTGCTCAGCATTAACGCGGCTTCCGCAGCCCTGCACATTTCCAAGATTCCCCTTGCGGAGCCTATCGGCGCCGTGCGTGTGGGCATGCTCGATGGTGCGCTGGTGATTAACCCAGCCATCGACGACATGGATGGAAGCGAGATCAATATCGTTATTGCGGGCACGGCCGATGCCATCACCATGGTGGAAGGCAGCGCGCACGAAGCGTCGGAAGAAACCATGCTTGACGCGCTGGAATTTGGCCATGCGCACATTCAGAAAATCATTGCCACTATTGAGCAGCTTCGCGAACAGGTGGGCGTAGAAAAAATGGCCTATGATGTGCCGACGCTCAACGAAGAGGTGGTGTCCGACATCGAGTCCTACGCGGCACGCCTCACGGAAGCCCAGGCCATCTCTGAGAAGCAGGTGCGCTACGAGACCTTCGATGCCCTCAAGAAAGATGCCCTTGAGACTCTCGCCGCTAAATATGGCGAAGAGCTTTTCGAAGCGCGTGAAGAGGACATCAAGACGGCATTCGGCAATCTTAAAAAGCACGTCATGCGCATGCAGGTCATCGACAGCAGCAAGCGTATGGATGGTCGTGACCTTGATGAGATTCGTAAGATAACGATTGAAGTCGGTGTGTTGCCACGCGCCCATGGTTCCGCGCTCTTTACGCGCGGCGAGACCCAGGCCCTTGTGACGACCACCCTCGGCACCACCCGTGACGAGCAGCGCATTGATGAGTTGACCGGCGACGCGTTCCGCCGCTTCTTCCTCCACTATAACTTCCCTGCCTGGTCGGTGGGTGAAGTGCGGCGCATGATGGGACCGGGTCGTCGTGAGATTGGCCACGGCAAGCTGGCCGAGCGCTCCCTCATGAACATGATTCCCTTCGTTTCCGAAGAGGAGCGTGCCGAGGATGATACCCTCAAAGACTTCCCCTACACGGTGCGCATCGTGTCGGAAGTGACCGAAAGCAACGGTTCCAGCTCCATGGCGACCGTTTGCGGTGGCACCCTCTCCATGATGGATGCTGGTGTTCCTATTAAGGCACCCGTGGCTGGTATTGCCATGGGCATGATCAAGGAAGGCGACGAGATTCGCATCCTCAGTGACATCCTTGGTGACGAAGATCACCTGGGTGACCTGGACTTCAAGGTTTGTGGTACGGAAAACGGTATCACGGCTTTCCAAATGGATACGAAGATCAAGGGCCTTTCCCGCGAGACGATGGCCGATGCCTTGAGCCAGGCCCGTGCGGGTCGCGAGCACATACTTGGCAAAATGAATGCCTGCATTGAGAAGCCCCGTGAGGAGCTTTCCCAATACGCGCCGCGCATTTACACCATCAAGATTGATCCCGACAAAATCCGTGACATCATCGGACCGGGCGGTAAGGTCATTCGTGAGATTCAGTCTTCCACCGGTTCTGAAATCGGCGTGGAAGATGACGGTACCATCAGCGTGGCGGCGGTTGACGGCGCAAGCGCCGATGCGGCTATCGCGTTGATCAAAGAGATCACGGCGGATGTCGAAGTTGGGGCCGTGTACAAGGGCACCATTACCCGCATCATGAATTTCGGCGCGTTCTGCACCGTCGTTGGCAATAAGGAAGGTCTCATTCACATTTCCGAGTTGGCGCCGGGCCGTGTGGCGGAAGTCACCGATGTGGTCGACGTAGGCGACGAAATCGACATCAAGGTTATCGAAGTCGATAAGATGGGCCGAGTTAACCTGTCCAAGGTCCAGGCCGATGTCGAGCTTGGTCGTGTAAACGCTGAGGATGTCGAGAAGAGCAGCGGCGACCGTGGTGGTCGTGGTGGTGGTGGTGATCGAGGCCGTGGTGGTCGCGGTGGTGGTGGAGACCGAGGCCGTGGTGGTCGCGGTGGCGGTGGCGGCGGAGGTGGTCGCCGGTAGTTCCCTGACCAAGTGGCAGGGCCACAACCAAGACCTATGGTCCTTGTCTTCCGCCGCCTGAGAATGTTCTTGTTTTTATAGTGGCTCTTCTCGATTGAGGCACTAAATAATCAGGATGGCGCTTCCCCACGGGAGCGCCATCCTTTTTTTCGATAGGATAGGAGTGCGGACTTTCCAGTCCGCAACAAAAGCCGTGCGCTGCGAACAAAGGCGCTCGCGTTCTTCCACGATCCGCGTGCATTAGCGGGCACCACGTGTGCTTTGTGGCGGGTAAGAAAGCCGGCCCTCCTGATATCCAGAGTCGCTTACTACGAGTTGCTGTATTGTATTCAAGTCAATCTGGTGAGTTGCCACGTAAAAAGGATAGTGATCTGTTGAGTAACAACACCTACACCCACGAGGCAGTAGAAACCCACACCCTCGCCAATGGCATGACCGTTTGCATGGAAGCGTTGCCCTACCTTCACTCGGCCAGCGCGGGCGTTTGGATCAGGACCGGTTCCGGCAACGAGCGTGTGGAAGAATGTGGTGTCGCCCACTTTCTGGAACACCTTTTTTTCAAGGGAACGAAGACCCGCAATGTCCATCAGATTATGGAGGCTATCGAGAGCCGAGGGGGGCAGCTCAATGCCTTTACATCCCGCGAATACACCTGCCTCTACGTGAAGGTTCTCGACAAATACACCGACACCGGGATTGAGATTCTTGCGGACCTTATCAAGAATTCCCTCTTCTGTGATCTGGAAAAAGAGCGCAACGTGATTCTCGAAGAGATCACCGCTGTGGAAGACACGCCCGATGATTTGGTCCACGATCTTATGGCCACACACCACTGGCCTGAACACGCCCTGGGACGTTCTATCGCCGGTACCACGGAATCGGTGTCCGCGCTGGATTACGACCGTGTGGTCGACTTCTATCAGCGTTGGTACACGCCGGAGAACATGGTTTTCTCCATTGCGGGAAACATCGACACCGAGGCCGTTCTGAAACAGGTCCGTGAGGAGTTCGAGGGCATGCCCAAGGCCTCCACGCCGACCCAGTTTTCCGCACCTGCCTTTAAGGCGGGGGCGAAGGCTGTAACGCGGGATATCGCCCAGTCTCACATTACCCTGGCCTTTCCTGGTCTATCCTTGCGCGATGACATGAAGTATGCTTATGACATGACGGGAAACGTATTGGGCGGTGGTTCCACCTCACGACTTTTCATGCGCATCCGTGAAAATGAAGGACTGGCCTACAGTATTTATGCCTACAATGCCTTCTACCTTTCCACGGGCATGTTGGGTGTTTATGCCGGTGTGGCCCCCGAACAATTGGGCAAGACCCTTGACCTTACCTTTGAAGAACTGCGTAAGCTGCGGGATGACGGCGTCCCGGAAGACGAACTCGAACTTAACCGCGAGCAAATCAAGGGGGGGATGTTGATGGCCCTGGAGAGTACCTCCACCCGGATGGCGCGTATGGCCAAGTCCGTGCTGTACCACGGAGAGATTATCCCCATCGCCACTATCATCGAGCGGGTTGACGCTGTAACCCGAGCGGATGTGCAGGCCTGCGCCCAGGAAATTTTCGTGCCCGAAAAATGCGCCCTACTGGTCTTGGGTCCAGCCTCGCAGAAAATGCCGGAGCAAATCGCCCTGTGAAACACGTGACTGTATCCATCACCCAAGACCCCGCTACCAAGGACTTGCCCCTGCCCGCCTACGAAACCAATCAAGCGGCGGGTATGGATCTTCGCGCGGCCGTGACGGAAGCGCTCACGGTGGCTCCCGGCGAACGCGCTATGGTGCCCACCGGTATTCGCATCGCCCTGCCTGCGGGCACCGAGGCCCAGATTCGTCCGCGAAGTGGTCTTGCCATAAAGCACGGCATTTCCATGATCAACAGTCCTGGCACCATCGATGCCGACTACCGGGGCGAGATCAACGTGCTGCTCATCAACCATGGACAGGCGGCATTCACCATCAACCGGGGTGACCGCATCGCCCAAATGGTCATCGCACCCGTCTATCAGGCGGATTGGAAGGTGGTAGACACCCTCGATGCAACGGCCCGGGGTGAGGGCGGCTTCGGGCATACCGGGGCCTAAGGCGGAACGTGCAGCACGATGGTGAGCATCCAGGGACTGACGCACCCAAGTGCCCCAGAAGCGGTGCGGGGACATGGCACTCAAAACAATCACCACGATGAATAAGGTGAGCTTCAATGGGTGTGGCTGTCCTGTCGTCAGCAAGAAAAACCGTTGTTTATCATGCCAACGACAGGACAGCCACGGACCCGATGGGCCTTGGCTTGTTTCCGTGTTTTTTTGCCGAGCCGCCGATAACTTCACTTCACGACGGGGGGGGCCGTGTTAGTCCCTGAGCTTCGCGATGGTGAGAATCCGTCTGCGCTCGTACCTCGATCCGCTTGTGTCAGTCCCTTTTTTGCGTGTTGTTGTGAAGGTAAAGTAGGGTACACTTGTACTTCAATGAACTCCCAATAAAGAAGAAGGAAACGAACGATCATGATCCAATCGAAACAGCGTACTATTCCAGCCTTCGTTTGCGGCCTGCTATTAGTACTACTGACGACAACGGGTATCGCCCGGGCGAACACCGCCATAGAACCCGTATCACGGGCCGATGAGTGGTGGCAGACCCGTCATACCAAGATGAACGAACGGGTGAAACAAGGTAACGCCGATCTACTCTATATTGGTGACTCCATCACCCATGGTTGGGAGGGCGGCGGAAAAGATGTTTGGGAACAATACTATGGGGATCGCAATGCCGTGAATCTTGGCATTGGCGGTGACCAAACCCAGCATGTGCTCTGGCGTTTGGAAAACGGCAACATCGATGGCCTCTCGCCGAAGCTGGCCATCATCATGATTGGCACCAATAACCTCGGTGCCAACACCGCCGAGGAAATCGCCGAGGGCGTTAGCGCCATTGTGGGGAAGTTGCGCAACGACCTGCCCAATATGAAGATTCTTCTCCTCGCGATATTTCCCCGTACCGATGTGCCCCAGGAAATTCAAGACAAGCTGAAGAAGACCAATGGCATCATCGCCGGGCTGGCCTCCGATGACATGGTTGACTATTTCGATATCGGACGTGAATTTCTCGATCTTGAAGGCAATCTGCCAAAATCGATCATGCCCGATTTACTCCACCCCAACACCACCGGCTACAAGCTCTGGGCCGCAGCGGTCGAGCCCCGTATTGCTGAGCTTCTGGGTGAATACAAAGACAACCAGCCGCCCAAGGGCTATGTGCAGCTATTCAACGGCAACGATCTCACCGGTTGGAAAGGCCTGGTGGATGACCCGGAAAAACGTCGCGCCATGACACCCGAAGTATTGGCGGAGCGGCAAAAAGCGGCCGATGAGGAAATGCACGCTACGTGGACGGTCGCCGATGGTGTCCTCAGTTTTTCGGGCGATGGTCACAGCCTTTGCACCACTAAAGACTACCAGGACATGGAAATGCTGGTGGATTGGAAGATCAGCCCCAAGGGTGACAGTGGCATTTACCTGCGCGGCACTCCCCAAGTGCAAATCTGGGACCCCGCCATGTGGCCCCAAGGCTCAGGCGGCCTCTACAACAATAAGAAAGGCCCTTCCGATCCCCTCGTGAAGGCCGACAATCCCATTGGCGAATGGAATCGTTTCCATATCAAGATGATTGGTGATGTGGTTACCGTATACCTCAACGGTGTCCTCGTTGTGGACAATGTGGTGTTGGAGAACTACTGGAACCGCGACATTCCCCTGTACGACAGCGGGCAGATCGAGTTGCAGAACCACGGCGACCCCCTCTCCTTCCGCAACGTCTTTATCCGTGAAATACCGCGTGGGGACAAATAAACAAGAGCCGCTTCATTGGCCCTGAGTTCATTAACGTGGGTTCAGGGCTCTTCTTTTCTACCTCTCCGAGGAGGGGAGTCTTTCTGCCCTGAAATTTTATCTCATTTCTCGCTATTTGAAACCCGTGCCACCGATGCACGCACATGCAACTCCGTGTCCAGCACCACCGAGGCCGACTCGGGGGGATTTCCCGAATCCAGCCAATCCAGCAGCATTTGGCTGGCTCCTTCCCCAAGGGCACCGGTTTGCTGGGCTATCGTGGTCAGGGGCGTGGCCAGCAGGGAGGCATAAGGATATTCATCAAATCCGATGAGCGACACATCTTCCGGCACCCGCAGATTCATTTCCATGCAGGCTTTCATCGCCCCAAGGGCAGCCACGGAGCTGCACGAAAACAACGCGGTGGGGCGTTCGGCGTAGTTCAGCAAAATTTGCGCACTGATATAGCCATCATGATCTTCAAATTTTCCACCCTGTACCATCCGCGCATCAAAGGGAATTTGGTGGTCCTGCAAGGCTTGTCGATACCCCCGAAGGCGTTCTGAACTGGGCTTGGAATCAGGAATGCCCTGGAGAAACCCTATATGCCGGTGCCCATGGTCAATCAGGTGCAGCACGCCGTCATAGGCCCCTTGATAATTGTTGGACGTCACATAGGGTATCTTTAGGTCATCAAGAAATCGATCCACCAGGACAATGGGAAAACCATGGTTAAAAATGGCCTTGATATACTGTGACTCTCCACCCACCGGTGCCATTAAGATTCCGTCGACAGAGCGGTCATGGAGCAGTCCAAGGGCCTGTTTCTCAACTTCCCCATCGTTGGCGGTATCACACAAAATGGTTGAATAGCCGTTCCTGCGAAATGCCTTCTCTGCAGAGCGGGCAATCATCGAAAAGATACTATTCGAGATATCAGGCATCAACAGGCCAATGGTATGGGTCCGTTGCAACCGCAATCCACGGGCAAGCTGATTCACCGTAAACCCCCGCTTCGCCGCCGTTTCCTGAACCCGTTTCTGGGTTTCTTCGCTTATTCTGTAGGCCGCTCCTTTTCCGCTCAGTATCCGCGACACCACCGAAACGGAGATTTCGAGTTCATCGGCCAAATTCTTCATCGTAACTTTGGATTGCTTTATCATGGTGCAAATTATACAGAATACGCGTTAAGCCAGTACATCAAAATAATACCGAAAGAAGAAAAACATCATATAACCCAACAAACAAACGTTTGCGCAAAATACAACTCCTTGACAACCAGGTAGCGAGGGTATAAGATAACCGAGTCATTCGGGGGCGCAGCAAAGCCACCCCATTCCATGAATCCGCTTCGATGCACCAAATCAAGGAGCAGTGAAACCCATGCCCATGAATCGCAGAAACTTCATAACACGCTCATGCCGCAGCATCGGTGCAGGTGCCGTCCTTCTTACTGGCGCAAAATCCGGCAAAGCCCATGCCGCGCGGGTGGGTCCTTCGGACCAGGTCCGCATTGCGGTCATCGGCACGGGGGGGATGGGTGGCCGCCATGTGGAAGCATTGGCGGAGAATCCCAATTGCCATATCGTTGCCCTGTGCGACGTGGCCAAGGGCCGCTACATCAATCGCCAGAAAAAAGTCGAAGACATGACGGGCCGTCGGCCTGAGGGTTTCCAGGATTTTCGCTATGTGCTGGAGCGCGATGACATTGACAGCGTTTTCATCGCGACACCCGATCATTGGCACCCCCTCCTGGCCATCAAGGGCTGCGAAGCAGGCAAAGATGTCTATGTGGAAAAACCGGCGGCACCCACCGTGGTCGAAGCTCGTGCCATGGTAGAAGCCGGACGGCGCTATGGCCGGGTCGTGCAACTGGGCACGCAACAACGTTCCATGCCGGTCTTTCAGAAAGCCATCGATGTGGTGCGGAGCGGTCGGCTGGGAACAATCACCTCGGCCAGCGTATGGGTGGGTGTCAACGCTTGGCGCACGGGTTTTACGGAAGCACCCGTCCCCAAGGGACTCGACTGGGATCTCTGGCTTGGCCCCGCGCCCTATGAGCCGTTTTCTATGGGCCGCTATGGTGGTTTCATGGGCAACCATGATTACGCACGGGGTGGTGAACTCACCAACTGGGGCGTTCATCTTATGGATATCGTTCATTGGGGCATCGGCCAGGACAAGCCTCTCAACGTGCAGGCGGTGGGCACAAGTCCCCGTGGCGGTGCGGGAAGCCAGAACTTCGAGACTATTGATGCTACCTGGGAATACCCCGGTGTCAACGTGACGTGGGAGCAGCGACACTCCAACGAACACGGTGGCAAGGGCTTGGGAATTATGTTCCAAGGGACGAAAGGCAAACTCATTGTGGACCGCGCCACCTACAAGGTTTTTCCAGAAAGTCTGGGCATTCCTGAATTTGTGGGCGAGCCGGAGCGAAGCTGGGCGAACACCGATCACCACAATAATTTCTTCGATTGCATCCGAACGCGCAAGCGGCCTGTCGCTGACATTGAACAAGGCGTGCGCTCTACCATACCGGTGTTGCTGGCGGGCATTGCCCTGAAGACACGCCGCAAACTCAACTGGGATGGTGATGCCGAACAATTCATACATGACGAGGCAGCAAACCGCTACCTGAGCCGGGCCTACCGTCCACCGTGGCACTTGTAGGCCGTGGAAGTCCCGGAAACAACGCCAAGCTGCGAATTTCCCAAAGCAAAACCGATAGCGCTCAATCGTGCGACACGAGAAACTATAGTCAACAAAGAGGCCGGTGGGTGCCACGGGTAGGCCCGGTAGGGTTTACCCGTGCAGAACTACGGCTTTCTAATCTGGATCGTCTTCCTCACTGGTAGGAACTACACGGGTAAGCCCTGAGAGGCCTATCCGTGGCACCCGAAGGTTTGTTTTTGAGGGCCAATATACAACGGGCTTCCAGCGCTTGGCTGTGGCCCCGCCACGTTAGTTTAATGAGAAAGTAAGACCTATGATTCACCACAGAGGCACAGAGAGCACAGAGTCAGAAAACTCTGTGCCCTTCGTGCCTCTGTGGTGAACAAATACGGAAGATCAGCACCCATGATGTATAAGAATATCCGCACTTTCCTGACTTTTTGTCTCACTCTCTCCATGGCCCTTGTACTTTCCGCCACTGCCGCGCATAAGCCCACCTTCGACGAACTCATCGGCGATCTGAGCGGTAACAACGAAGTAAAGCGGAGCCTCGCCCGGCAGCTTATCCCGCGTCAGGGCGCGGCGGCGATTCCGTATGTGCTCCCACTTCTCTTTCAGGAGAATTCTGCCGTATCCTGGGCCGCGAATAATGTCATCCTGGATATCGCCAATGACGTGAGTGTTGCTGGACGGGAAGCTGAGCGCGCCACCGTAACCACAACCCTGCTGGAGGCGCTGGCGGCCACGGACGACCAAGTGCAACAGTTTACTCTGCTGCGCATCCTGCCCGTTGTCGTTCCCGAAGGGGCCGATGTTGAGGCCATCGCGACCCTGCTCTCCCAGGAAAACACGCGGGAACGGGCGCGGCGTGCGCTCCAGGAAATCAACACGACGGAAGCGCGGGATGCCTTGGGCGCAGCACTGTCCACCGCCGATCCCGAGTTCGCTTGCGCCCTCATGGATGCCCTCGACAAGACCAACGACACAAAGAGCATCCCGCTGATCAGGGAGAAACTGGCGAAGGGAACGCCCGCTGAGCAGACCGCAGCCGCTCTGGCTCTCGCCAGAACGGCAAACCCCGCGCTGGTTGCGCCCTGTCTGGCCTTGGGTAAAAGCATCGACATCAACCACCGCTTTGACGTGGAAGATGCCACCTTGCAACTCGCCGATGCCTTGGCCAAAGCGGGCGGCACGTGGGAGGCGGGCATGGCCCTCTACCGCGCCATGCTCACACAGTCTGAAAATTCGGCTATCCAAGGGGCCGCCCTCGCGGGCCTGGGCCGCTATGGCGATGAAACCGCGCTGGACACCATCATGACGGCGTGGTCCGACGATGCCTCCGGCCTCCTCGAAGGACCGGCCATAGCCGCCATCGAATCCCTGCAAGATCCCGCTGTGGCGGAGCTGCTTATCGCGGCCTATGCACGGCAACCGGTGCCCGTCAAAGAACGCCTGCTGGGTATCATGGGCCGCACGCGGGATCCGCGCTACCTTTCGGTCTTTGAAGGAGCCACCGATATTGCGCCCGTTTTTCGCATCGACGCACTGGAACAATCCCGCCTGCCCCAGGCCATTCCTCTGCTCGAAGCCCTCGCGGGTGGTGACGATGTCGCCACGACGGCCGCAGCCGTTCGTGCCATAACGACCATGGCCGCTGTACTTCGTGATCAGGGTGATTCTGCGGGCGCGGGCCGCGCTTATCTCGCCTCCTACCGCATCGCAACGGACGACGAAGCCCGCGCCCAGGCCCTGGAAGGCATCAAAGCCTTTCCCATTGCCGAAGCCTACGATGAACTGCGGCGGGAACTGGGCGACGACGGCCTCCTGAAACTGCCCCTCCCGGTCCTCTCCGGCATGGCCCGTGTTCTTGGTGAAGCCAAGCGTACGGAAGAATCCAATCACCTCAAAAAGGTCCTTCTTTCCCGCGCCAACGATACGGCTACGGTACAGTTTATTATTCAGTTGGGCCCGGTGGACGGCACGCCCGAAGATCTGGCCCGCCACTTGGGTTTCATCAACCAATGGCAGGTTGCCGCGCCCTTTACCCTCGCCGGTGCAAAAGACGATGGCACGCCGGTGCTCAAGGAGGGTGTGGTTGACCTGAAAGCCCGCTATGGCGAGGGCGACGACGCCGTCGCGTGGAAGCCTATGAACGGCGGTGGTTCCATGGCGCTAGTGAATTTGATGGCCCACATGGCCCTCGACCAGGTGCGCGCCTTTGCCTATGTGACCATCCACGTCTCCGAAGCGCAGGAGGCCACCCTCCGTATTGGCAGTGATGATGGTGTCCGTGCCTGGGTCAATGGGAAAAAGGTTCACGACAACGATACGGATCGCGGTGTTGCGCTGGATGCCGACCTCGTGCCCATTACGCTCAAGGCGGGCGACAACACCCTGCTCCTCGAAATTATCCAGCACGCGGGCGGCTGGGGCTTTTGCGCCCGAATCACTACGCCCGAGGGTGTGCCGCTGAAGTTTGAACAGAACTAAACAGGAGGTTGGGCATCTTGCCCGACGCAGAGCGCACGTTGGGTGTCGAAAGCGCACTTGGTGTTTGTGGTGATGAATTGATTGCCCAAGACAGGATATTGTGTTAATTCGTTCGGGTCTTATGTGGCCGCATGTGCCGATAGGGGTTCTCATGCCAACGCACATTTTGTGTCGGGCTGGAAAGCCCAACCCCCTGAAAACCAAAAATTTGAGTTGTAGAGGCATCGAGCAATGATGAATCTTCGAATTCAACAATTACTGAGCGCGGGAGAATCGCGTAGTGTTGAGTTCAAGGCTTCCCGTCGAGCATTGAACCGCGATCTTTATGAAACGGTCTGTGCCTTTCTCAACCGGGATGGCGGCGACATCCTCTTGGGTGTGGCGGACGATGGGGGCATTCAGGGAGTTGACCCCGACTGCGTAGCACAGATGAAACGGGATTTCGCCAATTCGGTGAACAATCCGCAGAAGCTCAATCCGCCTTGTTATCTCAGCATGGAGGAAATCGAGCATGAGGGCGTAATTCTGCTTCACATCGCCGTGCCGCCCAGTTCACAAGTCCATCGCTGCAACAGTCGAATCTACGACCGAAACGAGGACGGGGATTTCGACATCACGGACAACCAGAGCCGGGTAACGCAGCTCTACGTGAGCAAGCAGAGCCACTACGCTGAAAACACCATATACCCCTATGCTGAATTGGCCGACCTTCGTCCCGAGTTGATTGACCGGGCACGCCGCATGGTGGCGGTGCATCAGCGGAATCACCCTTGGGCAAAGATGGACGACAACGAGCTGTTGGCCAGTGCCCGATTGTTCCAACGGGACTATCAGCGCGATGAGGAGGGGCTGACCCTGGCGGCCATCCTGCTTTTCGGGAAGGACACGACCATTTTGTCGGTGCTGCCCCATCACAAGACCGACGCCATTTTGCGGAAGGTCAACATTGACCGTTACGATGATCGCGATGATATTCGCACCAATCTGCTCGACAGCTATGACCGCTTGACCGCCTTTGGCGAGAAGCATCTGAATGACCCTTTCTTTCTGGAGGGTATTCAGCGGATCAGTCTGCGGAGCCATATCCTCCGGGAAATTATCGGGAACTTGCTGATTCACCGCGAATACAGCCACGCTTTTCCCGCGAAGTTTGTGATCGAACGGGGGCGGCTGTTTACCGAGAACAGTAACCGTCCCCACGGTCACGGTGCTATCGATCCACGGTGCTTTTCGCCCTACCCCAAGAATCCCGTTATCGCTCGGGTCTTTAAGGAAATCGGTTGGGCCGACGAATTGGGTTCTGGCGTTCGCAAGCTGTTCAAGTACGGCAAGGCCTTCGGGGGGCACGACCCGGAATTGGTCGAGAGCGACATTTTTCGAATTATTCTTCCCCTCTCTGATGAAATCCTAGAAACGCCGGTAGAAACGGGGAAAACGCCGGTAGAAACGGGGAAAACGCCGGTAGAAACGGGGAAAACGCCGGTAGAAACGGGGAAAACGCCGGTGCAGATTATTCATGTACTAAGCGAGAACCCAGAAATGACGCTTGCTGATGTTGCTAAAGTAATTGGCAGGTCCCTTAGTGCTGTAGAGAGAGCTAGTTCAAAACTGATAAAAGAAGGCAGATTGAAGCACGTTGGACCCAAGAAATCCGGGCACTGGGAAGTCTTGCCCTGAAAACGAAAGAGAGAAACATCATGCTCACAACCACACTACTCGCGGTCGCATTCTGCGCCGCCGCCGAATCTCCGGTCCTCTTTGAGCGCACCCCAATCGGAAACACGACCTATGAGGCCGCGTCCGTCTTCGATGTGGATAAGGACGGCCACCTCGATCTCGTCTCAGGCGGCTATTGGCACGCCGGGCCGGACTACAAAACGGCCCACAAGATTTGTGATGTCATGCCGGTTGATGACTACTACGACGATTTCAGCGACTACCCCATGGATGTCAATGGCGATGGCTATCTGGACATCATCACGGGAGCCTGGTTTGGGTCTACCGTTTATTGGCGCGAAAACCCCAAGGGAAAGTCCGTGGAATGGGAAACCCATGCCATCGCGAATACCGGCAATATTGAGCGCTGCTCCTTCTACGATATCGATGGGGACGGCTACGTGGAGGTCTTCGCCACGACGAGTCCCGTCCATTTTTTCCGTCTCGTTCGCGACAAGCAGGGCACGCCCCAGGGGCGCTTTGAACAGTTCACCATCACAAATGGCGGTGGCGGTCATGGCTTCGGATGTGGCGACCTCAACGGCGACGGACGGCCCGATCTCATCTTTTCCGGCGGCTGGATGGAAGCCCCCGAGAATCCCTACGACACAGATGCTTGGAAATGGCATCCCGAATTCGACTTTGGCATGGCCTCCGTCCCCATTCTCGTTTACGATGTAAACGAGGACGGAAAGAACGACCTCATTGTTGGCGGCGCGCACGGCTATGGGTTGTGGTGGTACGAGCAGCAGGGCGGCGGGCAATGGAAGCAACACGTGGTGGAGACCCACCGGAGCCAGTTCCACGAAATGCAGTTGTCCGACATCGACAACGACGGCAAGCTCGAAGTGGTGACGGGCAAGCGCTACCGCGCCCACCGTGGACACGACGCGGGTTCCGCCGACCCACTGGGTACCTACTACTACGATATCGACCCCGCCGGATTCACCCGCCACACCGTGGACTATGGCCCCTTTGGGCAGGCCAGTGGCATCGGCATCTACGGCTGGATCACCGATGTGGATGCCGATGGCTGGAAGGATATCCTCGCACCGGGCAAAGAAGGACTCTTTTTGTTTCGGAGTCTGGGGCGTTAGGGCCTACGGTCTATTGGGAACCTTCATTCTCTATGAATAGTCGAGACTGATAAACATTCTCTTCTATTTCTACCCTGCACGAAAAATGATATCGTTTGAATTCTAATTGTTCGTGGAAGCTTTTCTTTAGCTTTACGATGACTTCTAAAAAGATCTCAGAATTTTCTACGACGGATTCCTCCGTCAAATTCCAAGCAAATACCCAAGCATTCCTTCCTTGAAAAAACAGTTGTGTTTCGACAAATTCAGGCAACTCTGGAAGCGTCGCTGAAATCTCTTTTTTTACCAAATATTTAATGGCACTGATCTGTTTTATTGACAACCCGCAT
>JAJRPE010000024.1 GCA_024280935.1 Candidatus Hydrogenedentota bacterium | reverse complement strand
GTTACCCGTGTGGGCGCGTCGGCAAGAAGCTCTCCCCCACCGCCCATCGCGCTGCGCAATGTGTTGGCCCATGCCTGGGGGATGTCGAGCAAACCCAAGTTCCTCGGGGATAGCAGCACCTCGCCCACGGCATCAAAATCGGCTTGCAGGAAGGTATGGACATTCAAGACCAGCAGTGTCCCCTTGCCAACGCGGTGTGTGGTGAGAAAAGGCACGGCACCATCCGCGCTTTCTGCCCGCAACAAGACCTCGGCGGCATCCGGCGCGGGAACACAGGCCACATCCAATCCACGGGGAACCGCCACCTGCTCCTCGCCCACCCACACCGTATTGAGCCGTTGGTGTCTGGCCTCGGGGACGGCCTTCAGCCCCGCAAGTTTTGCCAGGTCTTTGCCGTCCTTCACGGTCGTGAGGAGACCGCCCGTAATCGTTACGCGATGACCCGCCGCAAGAGCCGCCTCGATCTTCGCTACGATGCCGGCATCTTTCGCGGCCTGGGTCGGCAAGAACAAGGACTCGGCCTCGGCGGGAAAAGCAGACACCGGCACCAACGGCACCCCCAGCATCCCGACAAAATCCATCACATACATGTCGCTGCCGGGATCGCTGTTGGCGGGCTTGTAGGCGACCACCCCCGTTACGGGCTGCTTTGCCACGGTACGGGCGAGTTTGCGAAGACCTTCCAGATCGTTCAGCAACAGATCGTGTCCCGGATGCGGTGCGCTCAAATTCCCGAAGTTGAAAAGCACGATGTCCCTTGCCCCGGCCAGTACGGTCTGCCAGGCCTGTTCCACAAAATCAGGACCGTCACAGTCACCATAGTCAAACCAGGCGCTGCCCATCTTTCCCCGTGACAGCGATTGGATCCAGCGGTAGTTCACGAAGCCCTCGTAAGGCTGGGTGAAGCCAAAGCGCTGGGTGTATTGCCCCCGCGTTTCCGTGCCGACCCAGACCTCATCGAAGAGTTGGGGTTCCCGCTCCACATCATAGCCAAAATTGTGGTAGCGGTCATAAGACTGGGGAAACTTGAGCACCACCTTGATGGCCGGATTCTCCTCCTGGGCCGGGCCGATGATCATGCGCTGCGACAAGGAGGTCATGAGATCTCGGCGATAGCTGCCCCAGTCTCGTCCCCGCCGGGCCGCATCTGATTCCGCGCTCTTATCGCCGCTGCACAGGAAATCATCAATGATGAGGGTGTCGAAAACCCGTGCCGCTGCACGCACAGAACGCTCAATATCCGCCTGGGTCTTTGGGGCCTGAAAATTCAGCCAGGCCAGCCCTTCGTTCGCCCGTACCCCCCAGTCGGCACCGGGCACCGTCGCCATCCCCGCTGCCACCCGGTAGCCATGCCCGAGAAAGAAATCGCGCAACAGCACCATTTCTGCCTCCGCGAGGGCGCTGCCACCGCGATTCGACTCGATGATTATGCCCGTCATGCCAAAGCGTTCCAAGGTCGCCAGGGCTTTCGTGCGCGCCTCCGGGAGGAGGAGGGTTCGCGCCGTCCCCGCCGTACAGTAGGCCGTCAGGCGGAGATCTGTGTCGGGTTTGTCGGCCACCGTGGACACTGCGAAGACATCGTGACCCACGAAAAAAGCCAGTGTGATAATAAGCAGAGAAACTAAGTAACTTTTGAACTTCATGGTATTTTCCCCATGGGTTCGGAGCGTCCCAAACGCAATTCGTCCGGCAACCACCGCCCCGAAATACATGGGCATAGCTTGACACAACGAGCGCTACCATGTCACGGCGTGCAGGAGTGCTGACTTTCCTGTCCGCAATAAAGGCAGCGTGATATCAGCAGAGACTACGTGACACTCTTGCATCACGCTCGGAGCTTTGGCTGACTCAAGGCGTACTTTGTGCCAGACAAGAAAATCCGACCTCCTTGTCGCTATGAAAGGAGGCTGTAAGGGTGCCACCCGTACACGGAGGAGCGAAGCGGGGGAGTTTACGGGTGCAAACCATCAGGACGAGCACCAAGCGTTCAGCCCAACGAGGTTCCTAAGTCGGCAAGCGGCTGAAAAGCCATTGCTCATTTCAGATAACGTCAGAGGGTTTCCAAGAACCTACACCCGCAAACTTAGCCGGAGACCGGCTGCGTGTGAGGGTGGCACCCTTGTAGAGCTCCGTAAATGGATAAGAAGGGAGGGACATGCTTCGATACGCCTTGACCCTGCCCCCGGCCACCTCACTTGGGTTCGTAGTCTGGACACTTTACGGCGTTGGGACGCTGGGGCCGCAGACATGCCGAGCCGTAGTCCAGCTTGCAGTTGTCACACAAAAACTCGGTTGGACACCGAAAACGAAGCCACCAAGCGCGCAATCGATTCACTATACGATTATTTGTCATCACTCTTTCCCATGGGCCTTTCGATAGGCCGAGGGCGAAATACCCTCAATCTTCTTGAACAATTTAGCAAAATTACTTTGGTCCGCGATCCCTACCCGCCGGGCAACCTCCGTGGCGCTGAGTCTGGTGCGGCGGATAAACTGCTTGGCCATATCGATGCGAATTCGGCCCACATACTCCGAAAAACTCATACCAAACTTCCGCTTCAGCCGATGGCTGATGGCGGAGGGCGTCTCTTTTAGTTCTGCGGCGACAAATTCCAAGGTCAACCCGTCCAACAAACGCTCTTTCACGATGGCATAAAGCTCGGGATAATGCGGCAGGTGTGCTGCCCGTGCCGAGCGTTCCTCCTTGCGCCGCATGAAGGAAAACACCCCGATAGCGGCATCCAACACATCCTTGTCGCCGTCACATGCGGGAAGCCTGCTGACAAACTCCGCATGGGCGGGCCAAGCCGATGTCACCGATACCCCCGTGTGGGAAAGAGCCTCAATCGCCGCAGCGACCAAGACCCCTATCCGGGCATGTCGCTGAACTCGTTTCGCTGAAGTAGCCCGTCCCATCTCCTCCAAGTGCCCTTGCAGTAACGCACGGGCACGTGCGTGACTTCCGGCAGTCAAGGCCGCCGCCAATTCTCGGGCCAACCCAGTCATTTTGTCCGGCGCAGCCCCACCCGTCGCCTGACGCACGGCTACACGTGTACTATCCTCCAATTCTTCTGGAAAATCATCACCGGGCTGCTGTGTTTCTTCCCATGATGCCCTGAGACTCTCCAGCAACCAGTCCGCCACCGCAGGCACAGATGCCGAAGGTGTACGGTGGATGTCGTCCAGTGAACAGGGCAGCACGGCCACAGCTTCGTCGCACAACGCGCCAAAACCAGCCAGAACATCGTCCGCAAGCGAACGCTGCTCTTCCATGGGGCAATAGGGACCCAAGGTTATCACGTAGCCCTCGTCCGGGAAGGGGGCTACCGCCACGCAGGCAAAGCCGAGATGGCACAAATATGATATGGGCCGCTGCTGCCGCAATGCCATGACCGAGGCGGTCGTCCGCGAAAGGCGACAGGCACTCGAACCGCCCGGCATTTCACCGACCGTGCGGCAGGCGACACATTGGCCCCAACCACAGACGCGGGTGCCCTCCTGGTTACGCTGCACGTAATGGATGCTGAGGGGAACACCCGCTCCCGTCGCGGCGCGCTCCAACAGTCGCGCTATGGGCGACGAGCGTAAAAATTCCAGGTGCGTCATGGTGCCCGCACCTCGAACAGGGGGGTGGGCGCATCCTGGGTCGCCAGATAGGTCGCCGCCGGATGGCCCTTCAGCACCCCCCGAACCCGCTGCTCCACCAATTGCGTGGAATTGTTGTTTTCACTGATATGGACGAGGATTACGTGCTGCAAGTCAGCATGGAGCACGCTATGGAGCAAAGAGCACATTTCTTCATTGGAGAGGTGCCCGTGACGACTGCGGATCCGTTGCCGAATCTTGGGCGGGTAGTCGCCCTTGCGCAACATCTCTGGACAGTGATTGGATTCAATGACCAGGGCATGAGAACCGGCAAGCCGGTTGCGGACCAGGTGGGAAACATGGCCGAGGTCGGTTGCCAATCCGAATTGAGCGCCATCTGCTCGTACCGTAAAGCCCACCGGATCGGCCGCGTCGTGGGAGACGCTGAAACTCTGAATGGCCATATCACCGATTCGCAGCCCCTCGCCCGCCTCAAAAAGCTCGACATCACCAAGTACGCCCAAAGACGGCGACAGATTTTCGAAGGTGCCATGGGTCATATAGACCGGAACCGGCATTTTTCGGGTGAGCACACCGATACCCTGAACATGGTCTCCATGCTCGTGGGTGACGATGACAGCAGCCAGCTTCTCCAGGGAAATGCCCACCGCGATCGCCCGAAGCGATAACTGCTTAAAACTAAGACCGTTGTCAATTAATATAGTGGTGGTGGCAGAACGAAGTACGATGGCGTTTCCGCTGCTGCCACTCCCCAATAGGCTGAATTGAAGCACGATATATCTAATCCTGAATAGGTCTAACTGCTTGTCCTGTAAGAGAGTATAGCAGTCCATAGCGGTCTCATCAATTGACTTTTAGCCCCATTGGTGATACAATGGCATGTGTTTTGCTACAGGAGGATGAAGGCCAAAAATGATGCACATGGAGCACAGGCTGGTTCAGACCCAGCGCCAACAGCTCATACTCACGCAAAAGATGCAGCAGGCATTGCATATTTTGCAACTGAATGGGGTGGAATTAGAGCAATTCGTGCAACAGGAGCTGGAAACCAACCCCTTTCTGGAGCAAAAGCAAGACAAAAATGAGCCGGACCCGGTTCCCGAGGCGGCCCCGGTCACCGGAAACGAAGATGTCTTCGACGAACCCTTCGATCTCGATGCCCATGCCGACAAGTGGGATATCCGGCACAAGGAAGGTCGCGATCTCAGTCACAATACCGATCTCCATGCCCGCCGTCAATTTTACGAAGATTCCATCACGCAAGAGACCTCCTTGCGCGCCCACCTCTTGACCCAGTTGTCACTGACCACCGAGACGGAACACGACTACCTCATCGGTGAACGTATCATCATCGGGGATATCGACCCCCGAGGCTATTTTACGGGCGATGAAGCGGAGATCGCTCAGGAATTGTCGGTTCCTGAAAGTGATGTGGAACGAATTCTGCACAAAATACAGCACTTCGAACCGACTGGCGTTGGTGCCCATGATGTGGTGGAGTGCCTCTTACTCCAGATTCAGGCAGAGTACCCCGACAACACCCAACTCGTCGAACTCGTAAGCGTACACTTGGACGACCTGAAAAACCGCCAGATTCCTAAAATTGCCAAGGCCATGAAAATCTCATCCGATGACGTGGAAAACCTAAAGAAGCTCCTCTCCACGCTGAACCCCTGGCCGGGGCACGAATTCGCTTCCGGCCCCCCCCTGTATATCGCTGCGGAAGTTGTCGTTGAGAAGGTGGACGGCGAGTATCTCGTCCGGCTTGCCAACGAGCGCCTTCCTGAACTCAACATCAACAAAGAATACCACAGCATGGTCAAACAGGCGGACTTGAACAAGAACGATAAGGACTACGTCCGGGGTAAAATTGAAGCGGCAAAGTGGTTGCAGCGCAACATCGAACAGCGCCAGCAAACAATCCTGAAAGTTTCCCAGGCCATCGTCAATATACAAAAGGGCTTTATGGACAAAGGTGTGGAACTAATGGAACCCCTGACCCTTCAGGTCATCGCCGATGAGATTGGCGTACATGAATCCACCGTCGCAAGAACGACCCGCGGGAAGTATATCCAAACACCCCAGGGCCTCTTTGAACTGAAGTACTTTTTTTCTTCCGGCGTTTCCACCGATTCGGGCGACAACCGATCCTCCAAGAGCGTGCAGGCGCGTATTCGGAAGATCATCGAGAAAGAAGACCCCTACAAGCCCCTGAGCGACCAGAAAATTGCCGATCTGCTGAAAAAAGAAGGCACCCACGTGGCCCGGCGCACCGTAACCAAATACCGCGAAGCGCTGAATATTCCGGCGACGACAAAGCGCAAGAAGTTCAAGTAGTCCAAGCAGCACTTCCCCTTATGACTTCCTTCCAGGAGGGGAAATCCGATCAAGGGCATACTCAGAAGCCTCAGAGATCCTGATCCGTGCCGGGATTTTGGTGAATCTAGGGATCGGAAGGTGATACCTTTTGTACAGGTCAAGGTTCGTCTTGCTCACCTGGCAGGGAAAGGCTCCGCTCATGCCTCAAGCTTTACTTCCTCTATTTCC
>JAJRPE010000573.1 GCA_024280935.1 Candidatus Hydrogenedentota bacterium | reverse complement strand
GGTAGCACGGCGACCGCCTGACAGGGGATGGTTGTGGAAGAACACAGGAAGCCTATCAGGCCGTGGAGGTCCCGTAGTTTGCGAGCTAAGCCCGCCACCGTCTCCGCCCACGGCGGGACAGCCACACCCCGTCATCGGTGCCCATGCACGAACACGCGGGCCGCCCTTCTCGGTGTCTCTTGCTTCACGAAGCCGCTTTGGGTGCGTCAGTCCCCGCACGGGTGCTTCACGGTGCAGCTTTGGGTGTGTTAGTCCCTGCACGTCAAAACTTCTCACTCAAATCCGGCGCAAGCAGGGTGTTCTTCTGGAAGGCTGTTTTCAACGACGCCACCAGGGTGCATTCGTAGCCATTGATGCGGGCGATCAGGCTGCCTTTGGCCGTATCTACAAACTCGATGTTGGCCGTGGCCTTGCGCTTGCTGTGTTTCACCACGTCAATCAGGATGCGTGCGCCGTCTTTCGGAAAGCGCGATGCGTATTGACGGTACTGACCCAGAAAGCTGGGCAGACTGCCAACGCCATAGTGCTGGAAGCTCCACAGAATCATCATCTGGAAGCTGCTGTCCAGGATGAGCGGGTCGGCCAGCCAGCTATTGCGCAAGGGCGAATTGATCCAGTTTTTTGGCGCAGGGGCTTTACCCACCAACGCGGCAATAATGTTGTCGGAAGCGCCGTCCACCGAATCGAGGCCCTGGAATGCCGGGCCGTGGAAGAGGTGCCCGCCATCGTAGAGGCCGCCGTTGTTGTAGGCTTTTGCCTGAAGGCCCTGGGCTTGGATTCGGGGAATCTCGGTGGGCAGGCTATCCAGCAGGTTGACCGATGCCGAGGCATGGCGCACTTCCTTGTCGCCTGTGGGGTTGCTGCGCAGTTCCACGGGGATCCAGAGGCCGCCGTCCCGCTGCTCGACTTCGCCGGTGCAAAGTTGGAGGGGCAGGTTCTCGGCGGCGTCGAGGGTGACGCCTTTGAATACGCGGAGGCCGTCCAGCCCATGGAAGCGGAGACCGGGATGGGCGTGGAGCGCCGTGTGGGCGAACCACTCCGTAATCATGGCCACGGGCAGCACTGCTTTGTTGTTCAACACATGGGAGGTCAGGAAAGGATAGGCATCCACGTTGAGGTTAATATCGATAACGGGGGAACAGGCCGCGGCCTTGCTTTTTCCTTGGGCCGGGGCGCTGGCGGGCACCGTCTTTGTTTCGGGAACGGCACCGCCCATGACGACGATTTCCACGGGGCGTTCGTCCGTCTGCTGGAGTTCGTCGACTACAAACTGGGCACCCTCCTCCAAGCCGATGAGGCCCACCCCTTCGGACTTGAAGAGCTTCGCAAGATCGGGGGTTACCATGCCACCCGCCCAGGGACCCCAGTTGACGGAAATGACGCGGCAGTTTTTCCGCTCGGTGGATTCGCGCTGGGCCGTTTTGTTCAGAATTTCGTTGGCGGCGGCGTAGTCAATCTGCCCCTTGCGGCCAAAGCGGCCCGTGGAGGAGGAGAAGAGAACCATAAAGCGCACATCATCGTCTTGCGCGGCGAGAAGAAGGGACTGAATGCCATCCACCTTTGTGCCGTAGACCTCGGCGAACTGCTCGGCGGTTTTGTCTTCAATCAGCCGGTCGGCCAGGACGCCCGCACCATGAACCATTCCCTTGATGGGACCGTACTCATTGCGGACTTCGTCCAGGAGCGCGGTGACGGCCCCGGCATCGCGGATGTCCACCGCAAAGTATTCCACAGTGGCTCCGGCGGCCTCCATCGCTTCGATATTGCGGAGTGCGGCGCGGTTGCGCTGAATTCCGGAGAGGGCTTCACGAAGTTCTTTGGGCTTCATCGCGCCATCGGCGCGGCTCAACAAGGCTTGACGAATTTGATCTTCCGATTCCAGGGGTTGGAGCCAGGTTTCTTCGGGGACGGGCGCATCGCTTCGTCCCAGGAGCACGAGTGTCGGCTTCCAGGCTGTGGCCATGGCGATGGCTACCTCGGCGGTTACGCCCCGTGCGCCGCCCGTGACAACGACCACCGCATTGGCTTCGATGGGTGCTTTTCCGTCGGTGCTGACTTCGATAGGCGTGAGGCCCAGCGTGCATAGCGTTTTTCCGCAAAGGCCCACCTCAAGGGGACTCTCACGGAGGAGCAAGTCGGTGATGGTGGCGGCGATCTTTTTGGCGTCCGGGGCAACATCAATGGCCTTGCAACTAACGCCCTCCCACTCGTGGTGGGCCGTCTTAATCAGACCCGCTAAGCCACCCGCTTCGGGGTCGCCCTTCATGGCGGTGAGGCCGAAGGTACCGTCCATCTGGGTGACGGAGGCGAGGAAGGCGCATTGTTGCGATTGGAGCGCCGGGCCACTCTGCTTGAGCCAAGCGAAGGCTCGGGCCGTAAAGTCGTCGTCGCATTTTTCTTCGGCAGCCACAATGACCAAACCCGCCAATGCGGATGGGACGTTTGCCGCAACGTCGTCTTTGATGCTCACCACCCGTGCGGCGTGATCTTTTTCCTGGATGGCTTTTGCCAATGCCTGGGATAAGGGATTGCCGCCGTCCAAAATCAAAACGGGCGCGGAGGGGGAGAGCTTTAGCGCGGCAGGGGCCGTGGCTTCGTAAGGCACCGGGCACACCGCCCGAAGCGATAGGGGGTCGCCTTCGAGCTTGGGTGCTGGCGGCGCAGCCTCGATCTTGCTTGAGTCCGCGCTAGAGGCCGATGGTGTGCTTAATGACTGATCGGTCCGATCAGTCTGAACCGACAGATCGTTGCCACTAGCCACAATGTATTCCACAATATCACCCAGCGTATGAAACAACCCCAACTGGTCAGGGCCAAACTCGGGGGCTTCGGGCAGGGCTTCTTTCAACGCCGACAAAATCTCGACCCGCTTGATAGAGTCAATACCGAGGTCGGCATCCAGCGACATGCCCAATTCGAGCATGTCCGTGGGGTAGCCCGTCTTATCCGCGATGGTATTGAGGAGTACAGCTTCGATTTTGTGGCTGTCCACCAAGTCCACAGCGTCCACGCTATCCACAGAAGCAGGGGAAGCTGCGGCGTTGTCTACAATGTAATCCACGATGTCGCCGAGGGTATGAAAGAGACCCAACTGGTCCGGTCCAAACTCGGGGGCTTCGGGCAGGGCTTCTTTCAACGCCGACAAAATCTCGACCCGCTTGATAGAGTCAATACCGAGGTCGGCATCCAGCGACATACCCAATTCCAGCATATCGGTGGGATAACCGGTTTTCTCCGCGATAGTGCTGAGCAGTGCCGCTTCGATTTTGTGGCTGTCCACCAAGTCCACAGCGTCCACGTTGTCCACAGGTGCCGTATAAACCGAACCATTCTCTACGATGTAGTCCACGATGTCGCCGAGAGTGTGAAACAGACCCAATTGGTCAGGGCCAAACTCGGGGGCTTCGGGCAGGGCTTCTTTGAGTGCAGAGAGAATTTCGACGCGCTTAATAGAGTCGATGCCGAGGTCGGCGTCCAGCGACATGCCCAATTCGAGCATGTCGGTGGGATAACCCGTTTTCTCCGCGATAGTACTGAGCAACGCGGTCTCTATTTTTCGGTCGTCCACCAAGTCCACACGGTCCACAGTGGAAGTGGGGCCAGTGGCCGTTTGTTGGGGAGTTGCCATCGGTGCGGGAACGACCGGGGTCGGGGGCATGCTTGGTGTCGCCATAGGAACGGTTGCAGCCACGGGCTGCGCCGCCAGCGGTGTCAACGGCTGACCCGCCAGCAATTGTTGCTGCTGATTCAGCAGGCCCTTGAAGGTCTCCAGGGTTGCCTGTTGCCCTTCCAGAAACTGACGGTGCAGGTCGGCGGTTTGCTGCTGCATTCGCTGAAGGGCGAGAAGGTGGTCTTGTACGACCTGCGCCGCGCCACTGCTGGCAGGAATTGCTGCCGGTACCGTCGCGGCCACTGCTGGAGGCGATGCCGGGGGGGATGAAGTGTGTTGCATAGGCGTGGGAGATGTGCTCGGGGTTGCTGCGGCGACGGTCACCGGACGGGGCGCGGCTTTGGCCTTGCGCTTCCGGGGGGATACATGATTGACGCCGCCAATAGGCACCGTCATCTTCGCTTTGGGTTTCAATGCTTCGGGGTCAATGCGGCAGCCCGCGTTCCACGCGCCAAGCTTCACGTCGTAGCCCAGGACCGCCAACTCCGCCAGGGCGCGGGCAAGGTCGAGGATGGCGCCACGCTGGCCGTTGGAACCGTCCACCGCAATGCTGTGGTGTTCCTGGTCGCCGAGTATGGCATCCACGAGGCCCGACATGCGGGAGCCGGGTCCGATTTCGAGGAAGGTGCGAATGCCGTCGTCGTGCATCTGTTGTATTTGTGCGACGAAGGAAACCGGCTTGGCCAACTGTTCTGCCACCAGAGCGCGGACGCTGTCCGTGTCGGTTGGGTAGGGCGTTGCCGTCGTGTTGGAATAAAGGGTCACGTCCCCGTCGGACAATTCCATGCCTTGGAGTGCTTCGAGGAAGGGGCCGCGCACGTGGGCCACGTATTTACTGTGGAAGGCCGCCGCCACGGGCAATACCTTCGTCTGGATGCCACGTTCGGAGAAAACCGTATCGGCCTGGGCAATGGCCTCGGTGCCGCCGGAGAGCACCATCTGCTCCGGTGCGTTTTTATTCGCGATGACCACGTCCAGTTTGGACTCGGCGATAATGTCGGCAACGGGCGCTTCTTCCGCACGCACGGCCATCATGGAACCCTTGTCGCCTTCACCCTTGCCCATGAGCGCACCGCGCAACTTGGACAAGTGGTGAAAGTCGGCTTCGGAAATCTTGCCTGCCGCGAAGAGGCCCACAATTTCGCCGTAGCTGTGGCCTGCAATGGCGTCGGCCTTGAGGCCAAAGCCTTCCATCACGTTCAGGGTGCCGACACTCACCGCGCCAATGGCCGAAGGAGCCACGCGGGTTGCCGTCAAGTTCTTTTGCTGTTCCGCCGGACCCGCTGCCTCGAAGGTCGGCTGGGGATAAATCACATCGGTCAGGCGGCTGTTGCCCTCGTTGTCGCCGAAAACCCCATTGGCGTTGTTCAACACCGCGAGGAATTCGGGGAACTGGCAGGCCAGTTCGCTGAGCATGTCCACGTACTGGGTGCCCTGACCTGGGAATACGAAGGCCAGCTTGCCGGGCGTGTCGCCTTTGCTGTAGTACACGCCCGTGGGCAGACTCCAGTTGGCCTCATCGGCCTTGCTCTTCAGCGTACTCGTGGCTTGGCCAATAAGTTTCTTGAGGTCCGTCTCCTGCTGTGTGACCAGCGCGAGACGGCAGGGAACCTTGCCGTCGAAGGCAGCCCGACGTTTGGCCGCTTCCAGTAATACACCACTCCAGGGAGCATCGGTGGGGAACTTCGCCAATTCAGTCGCCAGGGCTTCGGGCGTGTCGGCGCTGAAACTGAGGATTTCCACATCGCCATCCCAGTCGGGGACGGCTTTTTCGGCACCGTACTCTTCCAGCACGCAGTGGAAATTGCTCCCGCCAAAGCCCAGGGCGCTCAGGGCCGCATAGCGGGGGTGTTCTTTCCGAGGGAGCCAGGGGCGGAGCTTGTTGTTGACGTAGAAGGCCGAATCGGCTTCTTTCAGCGGTCCCAGCGGCTCGGTAACTTTGATAGTGGGGGGCAATACTTTGTTGTAGAGGGCCAGCGTCGCCTTAATCAGTGCCGCCGAACCGGCCGCCGCCTTGGCATGGCCGATCTGGGACTTCACCGAACCAATCGCGCACCACGCACCGTTATCCGCGCTGCCATAAACTTCGGTCAGGGCGCTGATTTCCACGGCGTCGCCTTTGGCCGTGCCCGTGCCGTGGGCTTCGACGAGTTCCACCGTAACGGGGTCGATTTGGGCCTGTTCATAGGCGCGTTTCAAGGCCTTGACCTGGCCCTTCGCGCTGGGGGCGTAAATCGCGTCGCCCTTGCCATCGCTGGAGGATCCAATGCCTTTGATGACGGCGTAAATGCGGTCCTTATCGCGCTCGGCATCGCTCAGGCGCTTCAAGGCGACCATGCCCAAGCCTTCGCCCAGGATGGTGCCATCGCCATTCGCGTCGAAGGGTTTGGCGTTGCCCGTGGGGGACAGGGCCGGGGTCTTGCTGAAACACATGAACATGAAAATGTCGTTGAAGGTGTCCACCCCCCCACTGATGACGAGGTCGCTCTTGCCTGCCTGCAACTCCAGCATGGCCAAGTGTACCGCGCTTAACGAACTGGCGCAGGCCGCATCGACGACGCAGTTGGTGCCGCCGAGGTCGAGGTGTTTGGTGATGCGACCGGCCACCACATTGCCCAGCAAACCGGGGAAGGAGGCTTCTTGCCAAGGCACGTACTGCTCGGCCATTCGTTCCAGCACATCCTCCACCGTGTCCTTGTCGAGACCGGCGTCCATCATGGCTTCGCGCCACTTGGGATGGCCCAGCCGCGCGCCCAAGGGAATCACGAGCTCCAGCGCACCCGTAATGCCCACGACCACACTGACCCGGTCCCGGTCGAAATCGGCGTCGGGACCGTAGCCCGCATCGCGCAACGCGCGGTCGGCCGCCACCATGCCCAGGAGTTGGGCGGTGTCGGTGGCTTCGAGCGCATTGGGGGGCATACCGTATTCGAGGGGATTGAAGTCGATGGGTTCGAGGAAGCCGCCCCGTTTGCCATAGGTGAAGTCGGGACGCTTCGGGTCGGCATCGTAATAG
>JAJRPE010000572.1 GCA_024280935.1 Candidatus Hydrogenedentota bacterium | reverse complement strand
GATGCCCGAGGGTCTCGATACCGCATTGACGAAGGAAGAGACGATAGACCTGCTCACCTTCATGATGTCATTGAACAACGATGCCTGGCTCATCCCGGTGGCTCGCGAGAATCCAGGGAGTCACTGAAAAGAAAACTTGCGGCGTGCTGCCCGTCAACGACGGGCAGCACGCTTTTTTATTCAGGGACGGACCCGTGCCAATAACTTCGATTTGGGCCGGTTTCGTTTGGGCAAGCAGGATGGTGCCGGCAGGGCGGATAACGTCAATGCACGGGCCTGTCCCGGCGGGGTTTGGGAGGTGTCTGATTCAACACACGGGCAAGGAGCTTTCGCCCCTTGTCCGTGGCACCCAGAGTGGATTCTTTGGAGACGCAATGTCCTCTTTGTGCAACAAGACAACCGTCGGGTGCCACGGACAAGGGACGATAGTACCTTGCCCGTGTGGTGGCATAAGTGTACCCTGAGCTTATCAGGGAGCAAGCCATGCCAGAGTCAGGACACCGGAAACCACGAAAGGTCTACAACACTCCGGGAGAAGCTCACGAGCTTACTTTCTCCTGCTTTCGACGACAGAAATTCCTATCCAAGGACCGCACGCGAGAGTACTTTGCACGAGCGGTTCGGGATGCCCGCTATACACACCAGTTTCATCTCTGGGCCTACGTAATTATGCCCGAACATGTGCATATGATTATCTTTCCGCCGGATGAGGAATACGACGTCAGCACAATTCAGAAATCAATCAAACAGTCCGTCTCACGAAAAGCCATCAACTACCTCTGGCGAGAAAACCGCGAAGGCCTCAAGCTCCTTGAAACGGGCCAGAAGAATACGCCCTACAGTTTTTGGTTGCCGGGCGGTGGTTATGACCGGAATGTGATTACATACCCGACCTTGGAACACATGGTTAATTACACCCATAACAATCCTGTTCGCCGAGGGCTGGTGGATGATCCCGCCGATTGGCGGTGGTCAAGCTACAACGAATGGAAGAATCCAGGTTCCGGGCCGCTGTCTCTGGACTTGGATAGCTTTCCTCATCTCTGAGTCAACGCACGGGCAAGGTGCTTTCGCCCCTTGTCCGTGGCACCCGATGGTTTCTTTTGCAGGGTAAAGGATGACTTCATGGGTATGAATATCCTTTCACTGGGTAGGGCGGCCTCGTCCACAATGTCCACCGAGTTGAGCTATGCCCCGCTGTGGCTCAAACTGCTATCCCAAACGGACCAAGCACTCTCACCCCTGCTTCCGCAACACAACATATTGAAACAGGCCCCAGCCCTTTTTGCACCCGCCCAGCCCGTCAAGGAAATTCACCAGGCCCTCTGGCCCCGCCGGGAAGGCGAGGAACTTCCGGTGCTCCTCAACGGTAAAGGCATCTCCCGCGAGGGCTGCCGTGTCGGTGAAGTTCAAAAATTTGTGGGGGCCTTCGGGAAGCTTTAGTTTGAGGCGCTCCAATAGGTCCAAGAGCCATTCCGCATCCCCGTTCGGCGTGATGGCGAGAAACAATCCACCGGGCTTCAATACGCGGGCGGTTTCTGCGACAAAACGAATGGGGTCGGGCACATGCTCCAAGACGTTGATGGAGTAGACCCCGTCAAAGGCACCGTCTACACAGGGAAGGCACTGTCCATCGGCGGTGAAGCGGTGGGCGTCGGGTGCGGCGTTCCGTGCGGCGAGCATGGGGAAGGACATGTCGCAGGCCACCGAGAAGGAAGCATCCAGCACATCCAGGGTCGGGCTGGATCCCGCACCCAGTTCCATGACCCGCGTGCAATCACCCAGCGTTCGGCGGACCAGTGTCTCATAGGCCCGCTTGCAGGCCGGGTTGGCCTTGTCGTCGTAGGTCTGGGCCAGCTTGGCATAGTGGGCGCGGACGGATTCGGTGTTGTGTTTTGTGGTCACGTAGATTTCTCTGGTTGGGCCAAAGGAGGTTGGGCATCCCTGCCCGACATAAGGCCTGCGTCGTTCAAGCTGGTGCTCGTTGTTTCTTTATGTTCACCGTGTGCTCTCAAAATGGGTAAGCACTCACGACCTGTGGCATCTTGCTCCTTAAAAAAGCAATCTGCGGGTGCCACGGGTAGGCCTCTCAGGGCTTACCCGTGTCGTTCCTACCGATGAGGAAGACGATGCAAGACCAAAGACAGTGCATCTGCACGGGCAAAAACCCTACCGGGCCTACCCGTGGCACCCGCGGCTCTTTTTGTTGACTATAAGGTGTCCGTGTCGTGAACGGGTACCAAAATGTTTTGGAACCGTAGATTTCGCGCCAAGCGTTGGTCTGTGTTTCATGCCGAGGCTCACCTTGTGTCGGGCAGGGATGCCCAACCTCCTTTACTCCGCGATTTTTGCCGCACACTCGTAGGCCTTGAGGATATGCCCCGATTGCGTTCGGTCTTCGGGATACAAAAAGGTCGAATCGAGGAGGCGGAGGCCCTCCAGCGGAGCCTTGTGCTCCGGTATCATCTTCAAGAAGCCCGTGGGACAGATGGCCTGGGCATAAGGGGTGCGCGCCACGTGGCTCGCGACCAGATCGTCGTCACTCAGTTTGGTGTTCATCAACTTCATGGCCTCCCACGATTGCTTCACCACGTCTTCGTCCGACATGGTGTAGGAAGGGTGGTCGGTGGCCACATAATAGGGCACGTAAACAATATGGTAGTCGTGCTCCGTCATGGGGTTCAGGTTGGTGTATTCGATAATCCCGTTGAAGGGGATGCGCTCGTCATTGACGTTGTACCAGAAGTGCTTGGATACCGCCTTCTTCAGTTTGAAGGAGACACAGACCACGCCAATGTAGTCAATCCGCGCCAATTCGGCGGCGTAGCCTTCCCAGTCGGCAGGGAGGAGCTTCGACAGCACCTTCAGGGGAACGGTGGAGACGACCCGGTCACAGGAAAAATCTTCGTGCTGCGCAAAGGCTAGACCTTTTACCCGGCCTTCCGCCGCAAGAATGCCCGTTACCGGTTGCTCGGGGTGGATACGGACCCCCAATTCATCAAGACGCGCTCGGAGGGTATCAAGAAGCCGTTTCGTGCCTCCTTCGAGGTAGCCCATCCGTCCTTTGGATTTTGCCACGCGAAAAATACGGTGCCAGACCCACGCGGCGGAGATCTTGTCGTGAAAATCGCCAAATTTCAGTTCCAGCAGG
>JAJRPE010000571.1 GCA_024280935.1 Candidatus Hydrogenedentota bacterium | reverse complement strand
TACCTGAAATTATGACGCACCAAATCAATGATGCTAGAGCGGTAAAAGGAGAGTGGCACCCTATAAATCTCATACGGCCCATACGTCCCCGTCCCATAGGCCCCATAAAAAACGGGAGCAGGCCAAGCCTGCTCCCGTAGCATTTCGTTTTTTAGAATCGTGCGTCAGTCGAGTTCTTTAACCGTGATGTTCTTCCACATAACGGAGAAGGGTCCCCGGTCTCCAACACCATGAACCTGCAAGCCGATGAAGCCCTTGGGGTGGCTTTTGAATTTCGCTTCGTCGGTCAGATCTTCGATGGCTTCGCCATTAATCCAAGTCTGGATACGGGCACCATTGGCCACAACGCGGTAGTGGTTCCATTCGCCGTCTTTGAAGGCCTTGTAGTGACGCGCCTCTGCGTCCTTCGACATCCAGCCGCCGCCGCAGGCTTCGCCGTAGATAAGACCGGATTGGGTACCATCGGCCCCGCTCGCCTCGATCTCGACCTGGGGACCATGCACGCGGCCATACTTGGCCCCGTCTTCTGGTGCCTTCGTTTGCGAACGAATCTGAACGCCCGAATTGAGTCCACTATCATTGAGTTTTACATCAAACTCCAACTCAAAGTTTCCATATTCCTTGTCGCTGCACAGGAAGGAATTCGGACTGTCCTTCACCGTTGTCCCGAGGATAGCCCCGTCCTTCACAACATAGGTCGCCGTGCCGTTCTTCTGGGTCCATCCGTTCAACGTTTTTCCGTCAAAGATGGACACAGCATCGCCCGCAGAAAATGCAGCCAGAGGCAGGGCCAGCAAGCCAAGCGCGGCCATTGCAATCGATTTTTTCATCTTGGTTTTCTCCTGAGTTAGGGGGGCACCGCGTTGCCCGCGCACAATGCGCCTTCTCCTGCGGAGGGGCCACGGTGAATTCCTGCAATTTAATCAGATAAAGAGCCGCCGATCAAGCAATTGGCAATTGACGGTGGACAGTTGATAGCGAACAGCAGTGGAGTGCTCGCACGACAAAGATATACCCGGTCTGCCAAGTCCACTTCGTCCACAGAATCCAGTAGCAAAGCTATTTCAGCACTTTAATTCGCAGATCCCTGAACTGAATCTTCATCGGGGGACCCGGATGCATCTGGACGGCAATATAGCCCTTCGCACAGGCCATTTTTTCATCGCGGTCCTCAACCTCGCACATAAGTTGACCATTGATTCGCAAGATAACCTTCGTACCGATGGCGGAGACTTCGTAGTCGTTCCAGTCGTTGGCCTTGATGACATCTTGCAGTTCGTCGGGATCGGTGAATTTGGTGTCTTTCCGGGTGCCATCCGCTGCGATAACCGCTTTGTAGCCACGTTTGACCACCGCCGCCCGCTCATGCTGGAACAGGCAACCGGTCCATTGCTGGCCCGCTTCGATATCGGCCTGATAGCCCCAGGCATCATGGTCGGCCAGTTTCTTGCTCCGAATCTGGACACCCGAATTGCCCTCCCCCGAAAGCTTGTAGCTGAATCGAAGAATGAAATCGGCCGGCTGCGCCTTCTCCCAAAACAGATAGTGCGCCTTTACGCACGGTTTTTCTTCTGTGCTTTCGGCGGTGATAACGCCGTCTTCTACCCACCAGCCCCCTTCCTTTCCGTCCCAGCCGCTCAGGTCCTTTCCGTTGAACATGGAAACGAAACCTTCTTCATCGGCGGGTTTCGCAATAGCGGTGATGGTAGAGAAACACAGGGTGAATAGCAGGCCGATTGTGATGTGTTTTCTCATGGATTCTTCTCTTGAGTTGAACGCTCTCCGTGACACGAGCGCTCCCTCGCTCCCACGCTCTGCTTGGGAATGCGTATTCCTACGCTCCGCGTGGGAGTATCTGTGCAGAATTCCGAATTATCTATCTGTCCATAGATGGACCTTTCGACGCGGAACGTCGAGAACCGCATTCCCAAGCAGAGCGTGGGAACGAGGAAACCTCTCACAACGTGTCATGCACTTGATTGAGCAACGTGTTCTTTATGTCGGACAGGAATGTCCAACCTCCTGTATCGGTGAGACCCGAGGCTACCCTACGAAGGCAACTCATAGCCTTTCCGACGCGGACGAGACAGCATGGCATTGCCTTCCGGGCAATTGCGGAACTCTTCCTTCCTGGGATTCCACTTCAAGGTCTCGCCGACCTTCCCTACATCGCGCGCAATGTTGACGAGATAACAGAGTGTCGAGCTGCGTTGGCCGTATTCAATATCCGCGTTGGCTCTTTCCCGGCTCTTGATGCATTCGAGCCAGTTCTCCACGTGGGGATGGGTTTCGGGAACGCCCAGCGGCGTGGGTTTGCCTGCTGGATCAACCACCGTATCAGGGTTGCAGGAATACATATTGCGGTTAAGCTCAATCTCGCCCTGGTCGCCAATGTAAACACAGCCAAGGCCGGGGGACCGGTCCCCATCCATATCCAGTTGCAACTCAACACCGTTCTTATACTTCATCCGTACCCGCGCACGGGGTCCAACCTGATTGGCCATGCCGTAGTACGGCGCGCCCGTATCGTCCGGCGCAATCTCCTTCTTATCGAATTTGCCGGTGCGCATCTCCTTCACCGCCTCCTCCAATACGATTTCTACGGGTCCCGTCTCATCGGTGCCCAGGCCCCGCTGGATCTGGTCATAGCCGTGGGCACCCCATCCCGTCACGCCATAGGTTGTGCCGCCGCCATCGTAGGCCCACCACTTGTTCCAGCGCCGGTGAATCAGCTCATGATAGGGACGCATCTCCGCCTGATTGGTCCAGATATCCCACCAGTTTTCGCCGCCATCGGGCAAGGGCTGCGTTTCCGTTCCAAC
>JAJRPE010000023.1 GCA_024280935.1 Candidatus Hydrogenedentota bacterium | reverse complement strand
CCATTACTCGTTCACGACACGGGCCACTATAATCGACAAAAAGACCGTCGGGTGCCACGGGTAGGCCCGGTAGGGTTTACCCGTGCAGAACCGATGCCCCTGAATCTTAATTATCTTCCTTGCCGGTAGAAACTACACGGGTAAGCCCTGAGAGGCCTACCCGTGGCACCCGCAGACCGTTTTTTGAGGACCAAGATGCCACGGCCCCTGAGCGGTTACGTGTTTTCAGAGGTCGCTGCGGTGCTACACAACACGTGCATCAGGTGTCAGCATACGAGCCAAGTTCCTGCTGCGAATCCGCACCCACAAGCTTAGCCGCGAAGCGGCTGCGCGTGTAGGTGGCACCCTCAGACTCCTTTTTGTGACCTGAAGGCGACCATGCTAACATCAGAAAAGTGCCAAACCCAATTCCAGCGAGATCAAGATATCTGAGTTTGTGAACGCATACGAAAGCCGATAGTGGCTATGGAGCAATGGCCGTGAGTCCGTCTGCATTGTCCGGCAGCGGTCAGCGACAGGGAGGCACTGCTTCGCGACGTTGTATCCGTTCGTTGGCTGGTATAGAATGCCGGGGGAGCCGGAAATCCTCCTCCCGGAGTCGTTGCTGTCGGAGTTTGCCTGAAAGGGGCTGGAATCTATGGCCAAAATACCTTTTGCGTTGCAGTTGTACTCGGTGCGTGATGTTTTGGAGACCGACAGGCTTGCCACGCTTCGCCGCGTGAAGGAAATCGGTTATGACCATGTGGAGCTTGCCGGTACGCCCGGCGGGACGGTGGAGGAGTTCAAAGCGGATCTTGATGCGGTTGGCTTGGAAGTGCTCTCCTGTCATGTGGAGTTTGCCGCTTGCACGGCTGATTTGGCGGGCGTGATCCGTGATTGCCAGACGCTCGGCGTGTCCTGGGCGGTTATTCCGTGGCTCTGTGGGGAAGAGAATACCAGCATCGCAGACTGGACCGAACGCGGGCGGGAGATGGCTGCTTTTGGCCGCGCCTTCCAGGAGGCGGGAATTCGTTTGTGCTACCATAACCACCACCATGAGTTTGTTGAAATGGCGGGGAAGACGGCCTTTGACGTTGTTTTTGAAACGGCACCGGCGGCGGACCTCGGGATCGAGCTTGATGTCGGCTGGTCCCATTACGGGGGGGCCGATACGCTGGCGTTGATGAGGCGGTACGCGGGGCGGATTCCTCTGTTGCACATCAAAGATGTAAAGCAGCGCTACGAGGGCGAAGAACCCGTTGTGACTGAGCTGGGCAATGGCGCGACCAAGTTTCCGGCTATTTTCAAGGCGGCGACCGAGATTGGCGTAGAATGGCTTATTGTGGAACAAGATGAGTCGGCGCGGGATTCACTGGAGAGTGCCCGGATGAATGCTGCCTTTATGCGGGTTCATCTTTTTTAGGCCCGTAATCTGTAAGAACCGCTACAAAAACAAGAAAATCATCGGGCGGCGAGCGCCAGGGACCATAAATCTTGGTTGTGGCCCTGCCACTTTAGTGCTTTACTTTCGTGTCATGGGCGCGTGTTTGGCGTGCGGAAACCCCTGGAAATCAATAGGCGATGAGCGAACAGAAGAGCTTTGAGTGGAACCCTTGCCGCGCCACGCGGTGTTTTTTGCGGGTACGGAGCGGGCTGTCTTTTGTTCTATTGGGTGCCATGAGTGTTGTTGTTTCAGGGTGTGCGCCGGAGGTGGCGTTGTACGGACTTGTTACCGATACGGCTGGAGAGGCTCTTCCCGGGGTGTCGGTGAAGGTCAAGGGGAGCGAGGTTTTTGCCGTTACCAACGGAAACGGGATGTTTGGGGAACGGCCAGGGCGCCTCACGCTTTCACCGGGGACGTGCGAGCTTAGGTATATCAAGACCGGTTTCACCACGGTGGAACAAGTTGTCAGCACGGGCGATGGCAGCAGCTTCGAGGTTCCCACGGTTGTTTTGTGGCCGCTACCAAGGGCCCGCGGCATATATGACCGCCGTGGAGGTCGGTATTATGCTTGGACGCGTGTGGAGCCCGTGCGCTATCTGCGCGAGGACCGTTCGCCGGTATTTGGCACCCGTCAGCTTCCCGAGCTTTCCGTTGTTGGTGCTCTTGGGCGAATTATGGCCCACAAGGTGTCTCCGTATGACTGGCGCATGAGCCGTTTGGAGAAGGTGCAGGTGTTGCGTGACGGTGCCCGCGGCGGGCAAAATACATTTGATGAGATTTGGGCTGAGTCGCTTCGGATTCCCGTGCATGTGATGCCCGTGGATAAACTGGAACGACAGCTTTGGGAAATTCGCCCGGCCCGAGCATTGGGTCCGGGAATATACGCAATACACTGGGGTTCCTTTGAAGGGGACCCGACGACGGATCCGTCAGCCTACCTGGTTCAGGTGACCGAGGCATTGCTTGCCTCGGAGGGGCAGGAAGTCGTTGAGAATGATGATGGTGAACAGGAGTAACGGAAGCCGCCAGCGGGACGGGTGTCTCGCGGGCATGGATGCGCTCGCGGGTGGCGCTGCAGTATGGAGAAAATCATGAAGAATCAATATATCAATGGCCTCCAAGAGGGGGAACATATAAACGATGTGTTCATTGCCACGCGAAACGACTTGCGGACCAAGCAGGATGGGGGCAAGTTTCTTGGGATGGTATTCAAGGATCGCACGGGGGAGATTGGCGGCATAATGTGGAACAATGCTGCGGAAGTTTCGCGTATGTTTCAGGTGGGTGATGTGGTCAATGTGAAGGGCAAGGTAAACTCTTACCAGGGTCGGCTGCAATTGCAGGTTGAGCGTGTGCTCCCGCTGCGAGACGGCGAGTACGATGTTTCAGATTTGGTATTTACGCCAGAGGGAACGAAAGAGGATTTGAGCGGACTACGGTCGATATTGGAGACCGTTGAGAATCAATGGCTGAAGGGGCTTTTGGAGTCATTTCTCCAAGACACCGATTTTATGGCTCGATTCACGGCGGCCGCCGCAGCGAAGAAGTGGCACCATGAGTATCGGGGAGGATTGGTGCGCCATGTCTATGAGATGTGCCGGTTGGGCGAGACGATGTGCGCGTTGTACCCGAATATCAATCGGGACCTGCTTATCACGGCGATTTTCTTACACGATATTGGCAAGCTTGAGGAAATGACGCACGATTTGTGTGTGGAGTATACAACGGTTGGGCGGCTCTTGGGGCACGTTCATATAGGCGCGGAGATGGCAACGGCGAAGATAGGCGGCATCGAGGGTTTTCCGGAGAAACTTCGCCTTGAAGTGCTTCATTGTATTTTGTCCCATCACGGCGAACTTCAATATGGTTCCCCGGTTGTGCCGAAGTCGCTGGAGGCCATCGTGTTGCACCATATTGACAATCTTGATGCCCAGGCTGCGGCGTTTACGCGCATCATTCAGGATTCCAAGGATAAGGGGCAGGCGTGGTCTGAGTATATGCCCTTGATTGATCGCATGATTTGGAATAGAGAAGGCTGACAGGCCGCGCTACGGTCTCCCCGGAAATTATGAAACCACGGGTTTGCATATTCGCTGCCGAGACGTTACTCCATTGGTCCGGATACTATGTCCAGGCGTTTCGACAGTGTTGTGATGTGCTCGTCGTGGGCCGGGCGATCAACCCCAAGGACCATGATTATCCAGATTGGAGCCGGGTCGCGCCGTATGTCGTTGAAAACGATGTCCATTGCACGGGAGACAACGCGCTGGAACGGCTGGAAATGCTGCCGGAAGGGTGGGATCCTGATGTCGTTGTGGTCATTCAGTCTGGCGAGGCAGCGATGCAGGAGATCGCCCAAGTAGGATGTCCTACGGTCTATCTCTCTATCGATACGTGGCATGATCCGCGTGAGTTTCAATATGCGCACCAGTATGACTTTGTATTTCTTGCGCAGAAGGCGCTAATCAAGTACATGCGTAAAATGGGTTGTTGCCGGGTGTTCTGGCTGCCCCTTGCGTGCGATCCCGTGCATCATTTTGCAGTTGAGAACGCCTCTATCGCGCACGATATCGCCTTTGTCGGGCGCACGCATTTTTATGCGGACCGGCAGCGCCGGGCGCGGCTGAAGGTTCTTGAAACGAATTTTCAGGTTGGTGTGTACTTCGGCCTTGGCGCGGCGGAGATGGCGGAAGCCTATGGTCATAGCAGGCTTATATTTAATGCGAGCATTGCCTGTGATGTCAACATGCGGGTCTTCGAGGCGCTTGCGACGGGGCGCCCGCTCGTGACAAACCGAGAGGCGGCGGCGAACGGACTCTTTGAGTTGTTTGAGGACGGCGTTCATCTTATCGGCTATGATGACGAGGATCTTGTTTCTCAGGTGCGCCGATATCTGGATGATCCTGGGGCTGCGGAGGCTATTGGCGAGGCAGGGCGACGGGAGGTGTTGGAGCGGCATACCTACGCGCATCGGGTCAATGAAATTTTCGAGGTCCTTCGCGCCCACCATCTTGACGTTGGAAATACGCGCTATACACGGATACGCACGGGTGGGCCGATGCGCGATCTTATTCCGACCGGAGCGTTGCGCGTGCTTGATATCGGACTGGGCCTGGATGCGAGCCGTATCGCCATGCGTCGCCGGGGTGTGGAGTACGTGGCCGGTGTGGCTCTTGACGAGGCGGGTTTGGGCCGACGCGCAAAGTCGTATGATGCGCTCTGGGCAGTTGATGCGGTGCCCGCGCCGACGGGTGACTTCGACACCGTACTTTGGACGGTTCCGGGGCGGTGTGGCGCATCGATTGACGGAATGCTTTTGTCTTCGCGGGAATGGTTGGTTGAGGGGGGGCGGGTCCTGTTCTTCATCGAAGAGGACGAACTCAGGGAGGCGGTGGGTGAACCCACGCCTTCGGCCCTGGCAACGTGGCTCCGGGGAAAGGGCTGTCACCTGTTGATGTATTGCCAGTCCACAGCGGGCGTGCCTTTTCATCTGATTACGGTGTCGTTGGTGGTGATGAGCGCGGATGAGGTTAACACGGCCATGTATCGCGAGTTTCCCGCCAACGGTGTGGATGCGGAGCCGTGGGTGGGGGGCGCTACGCCCGCCCCAGAACCCGATTCACCAGCTGTTGAAGGTCCGTAGCGGAAACGCCGTTGCCATCGACATCGGCGGCGGGGTTGTCTGAGCGCCCCAGAATGGCATTGACGATGAGTTGGAGATCGGTGGCATCCACACGGCCATTACCATCCACATCGCCCTGCGAGAGGGTTATGTCGGCTCGGACGGTGCCCCCGTCGGGGACCACAATATCGACCATGGTGTAGGGGATGTAGCCGGGCGCTTCGGCACGGAGGGTGTAGGTCCCCGGTGTCAGGAGTCGGTGGTAATCGCCGATGTCGGGGTCGGTGAATACGGGTTGGGGGTTATCGTCCACGGTCAGGGTAGCGAAGAGGGCTTCGCCGCTTGCCGGGCCGCTGACACGACCTCGAATCCCTTGGTGGACGAGGGCGAGGTAGGCGAGCATGGCTTCCCGGTTGTCGTTCCAGAGGGCTAGGAGGGTGCTCTCGCGGGGAGTCTTGGTGTTGGAGACTTCGAGGGTGAGGTCGATGGTCCCACTGAAACGATAGTGCCAGTCCTGCATGCCCCCCGCGATGCTGAACCAGGCCGATCCATTGGTGATGCCACCGGGGAAGGACAGGCTCGCTGCCATGGGCGGGTTGAGGTTGGCATACGCCGAAGAAAGGGAGCGGAGGAGGGGGTCGTCGGGCGCGGGGGCCTCGGTGCCGCTGGGGATGCCGGGTTCTTCGTCGTAGGGATAGTTCACGACCAGCGCACCCGTGTGGTAGTTGGCCATGAGGGCAAAGGTGTGGTTGGCGGTCCAATCCATGACGGCGGCGACTTCGGGTTCCCGCCCGATTGTGTCCAGAGTGCTTTCGGTGGCGATGGTGCCGGAGAAATCGGTGGGCCATTGGGGAAAGGAGCGATTCAGATCGGCGTTGTTGGCGTTCCAGCGGATGCCCATTTCGTAGCCATCCGGGTTCAGGAGGGGGACGATCCAGAGTTCCGTTTCGTCGATCAATTCGGTGATGGTGCTGTCTTGCCCATAGCCTTCCAAGAGCAATTCGATGAAATTGAGGCACAACACGGTGCCGACGACTTCGTCGCCGTGCATGGTGGAGAGGTAGGCGAATTCGGGCTCGTCTTCCTCGACTCCTGGATTGTCGGTGATTTGCAGCGCCCAGAGTTCTCTGCCCTGTACGGAGCGGCCCAGCGAGATAAGCTGGCAGAGGGTGGGATTGGCTTCGGCGACATCGGACAGGAAGGCACCTATCTCGGTGTGGCTGGGGTAGCTGCTTAATTGCTTCCTGGGATTGGGCTGGATGCTCTCGATGGTGTAGGGAATACCTGTGGTCTGAAAGGTGGCCCAGTCGCCTTTACGTACATAGGCGCGGAGGGTCTGCCCATCGAAATGGTCGATAACACCCCCGGCAGCTTCGATGGCACGACGTGCTTCAGGTGTACTCACAGTGCATCGGACGACGTAGGTGGTGTGGTCGGGTTCGGCAGCGGCGGGAAGGGAAAGGATCATCGTGAGGAGGGCAAGAAGGGTGCCCGACCAGAGAGAGGTGGGGACGTGTCTATGTTCCTTCCACTGCGTGGTCATATCGATTTATATCTCCCTGGTTGACACGACGTATGCCTTACTACACCCTTAAACTCCCCCGCTTCGCTCCTCTGTGTAAGGGTGGCACCCTCGTAGCTAAATTTAGATTTCTTCGGGTGCCACGGACAAGGGGCGATAGCCCGTGCCCGTGCCTGGAAAAATGGTAAGCGTTCACGGGGAAGCTTAGGGACTGACAGGCCCCGAACAGCGCAGATTATTTTCGTTAACACGAAATAGTACGTATCCTCTTGGCTCAAGGGCAAGTACGTTAACGGGCGTGGCTGTCCCGGCGTTGGTGGAATATCCACAGATTTCTCCGCCAACGACGGGACAGCCACGGACCTTTGAGTAACCTTGCTTCCACAAGGTTCCGTGATAAAGTCGTACACCGCTGTGCATACCGGAGGTGCTTGGTCCGTGTCAGTCCCTTATGAGTCT
>JAJRPE010000570.1 GCA_024280935.1 Candidatus Hydrogenedentota bacterium | reverse complement strand
CCCAGCAGTTTCTTACGGGCTTCTTTGCGCCGCGCTTCAACTTTAGCGCGCACCTCAGGCGGCATGTCGTTGATAATGGCGTTGTCGATGAGGGCCTCATCGGCGAGCAGATGGGCGACCTGTTCTTTCGCCGCCGGTTCGGTGGGGTCGTCCCACGAAGCGACCGCCGCCTGGTCATACTCGCCAAAGACGACAGGCTTTTCACCCTCATCCAAATCGTTGAGGGCTGTTGAAACGCGGCCTCCCGAGATGGGCAACTTGCCAACGGACTGACCGCAACGGGGACAGGGCTGGTTATCTCCCTGCGAAACATCCACTGAAACCGATTGTCCGCACGCGGCACATTGAATGGCTAACATGGCTCGATCCTCTCGTTAAAGTAGACCATCAGACTAGCATAAAATCGCGCAAATGACCATGAATCCGGGCGTTGGCAAGATGACGTTGGAAGATGGAAGGGGGATCAAGAAAAATGGCGGTAAAATCCTTGCATGGGCCAGCGGTCTTGCGCTAGAATACGCCTCCCTTGCCGGAGTGGTGAAATTGGCAGACACGCATGGTTCAGGTCCATGTGCTCTTTATTGGGCGTGGAGGTTCAAGTCCTCTCTCCGGCACCATATCAAATCTTCAAACAGGTCCTTGGCACTTTATGCCACGGGCCTGTTTTCTTTTTGTGGGCGCTTCACTGAACGCACGAACCCTGATCGTACGGCACACCCGACAGAATTGGTGCCTGTTCTTTCGCAATAGCTAAGCGTTCACTGGGGCAAGGAGGGCGGGTTTTCTTAGCCGTCGCAGGGCACCCGTTGCGCCAGCCGATGCCGGTGAGGCGTGGCAAAACCTGAGATACCTTTGCTGACACAACGCTTTCTTTGTTACGGACTGGAAAGTCCGTACTCCTGCCCGCCGTGAATACGTACCGCAATAGCTTTTCGCATGGGGCCTCACTATAATGCGGACAGATTTCATCGGCGAACGTATCTAAGCGAATTGGAGCGACACCATGCCCTACATCCTTGCCCTGGATCAGGGAACGACCAGTTCCCGCGCACTGCTCTTTGACGCGAGCGGGACCATTGCGGGCGTTGCCCAGGAAGAATTCCAGCAGCACTATCCGAAACCCGGCTGGGTGGAGCACGACCCCGAGGAAATCTGGTCGACCCAGCTTGCGGTGGCCCGGCAGGTATTGTCGGAGGCGAAGATCACCGCACGCGACATTGCGGCCATAGGCATCACCAACCAGCGCGAAACGACCGTCGTGTGGGATCGCGCCACGGGAAAGCCGATCCACAATGCCATCGTCTGGCAGGATCGCCGAACGGCTTCCCAATGCGATGCGTTGCGTAATGCCGGTAATGCCGAGATGATTCAGGATAAAACGGGCCTCGTACTCGATGCCTATTTCTCTGGCACCAAGGTCACCTGGATACTCGATACGGTGCCGGGTGCGCGGGTCCGTGCCGAGGCGGGTGAACTCGCCTTTGGCACGATAGATACTTGGCTTATCTGGAATCTGACGGGGGGTACACGCCACGTCACCGATGCCTCCAATGCCTCCCGAACCCTCCTTTTCAATATTCACGAGGGAGATTGGGACGACGAGCTTCTGGCGCTGCTGAAGGTCCCCCGGAGTCTTCTGCCCGAAGTGGTGGATTCCAGCGGGGTATGCGGTGAAACGGAGTCCGCCCTGCTGGGCGGCCCCATCCCCATTGCCGGTATTGCCGGGGATCAGCAGGCGGCCCTCTTCGGGCAGCAATGCACCGCCCCCGGCATGGTAAAAAACACCTACGGCACGGGCTGTTTCATGCTCATGCACACCGGAACGGAGGCCGTACCCTCCAAGAACAATCTGCTAACCACCGTGGCGTGGCGAATCGACGGAAAACTCGATTATGCCCTGGAAGGCAGCGTGTTTATCGCCGGGGCCGTCGTCCAGTGGCTCCGCGACGAAATGGGCCTCATCAAGGATGCTGCCGAGGTCGAAACCCTGGCCCGCACCGTGCCCGACAACGGCGGCATCTACCTGGTGCCTGCCTTTGCCGGGTTGGGCGCGCCCCACTGGGATCAATACGCACGCGGCACGGTTGTCGGCATCACGCGGGGCACGAACAAGGGCCACTTCGCCCGTGCAGCCCTCGAAGGCATCGCCTACCAGGTGGTGGACGTGCTGAAGGCCATGGAGGCCGATGCGGGCACAGCGATCACCGAGCTTCGGGTCGATGGCGGTGCTACGGCAAACGATCTGCTCATGCAATTTCAGTCCGACATGTTGGATGTGCCCATTGCACGGCCCACCGTGTTGGAAACCACGGCTCTGGGTGCCGCATTCCTGGCAGGGCTGGGCGTGGGGTTCTGGCCCGACCGCGATGCCCTGGCTTCCCAGTGGAACATGGAACGCCGCTTTTCACCCGCGATGACAACAGAAACCCGTGACCAACACTACGCGGGCTGGAAGAAAGCCCTGGAACGCGCCCGCGATTGGGACCGTTAAAGGGGGTTGGGCTTTCCAGCCCGACATAAGGCGCACGGCAGGTGTCGAAAACGCACGTGGTGTTTGTGGTGATACGTTGATTGCCCAGGACAAGGCTTAGTTATTTTTGGTTCAAGTCTTAAATGACTACACGTGCCGATAGCGGGTTTACTATCCGACGTGCCCTTTGTGTCGGGCTGGAAAGCCCAACCCCCTTTGGAAACCAAGGGCCAACGCAATTATTAACCGCAAACAAGGAAACACCATGCAACGCGAAACCATGATAGCCCGCCTGGAAGAACACGGTGACACCCCGTGGGACATGCTTATTATCGGTGGCGGTGCCACGGGGTTGGGCGTGGCCATCGACAGTGCCTCGCGGGGCTACAAGACCCTCCTCCTGGAGCGCCACGACTTCGCCAAGGGCACCTCAAGCCGGAGCACCAAGCTGGTCCATGGCGGCGTGCGTTCCCTCCAGCAGGGGAACATCTCCCTTGTGATGGAGGCCCTGAAGGAGCGGGGACTCATGCGTCAGAATGCGCCCCACCTGGTGCATGACCTGCCCTTCGTCGTGCCCAATTACGACTGGTGGGAAGCGCCCTTTTACGGCATCGGGATGCGGGTCTACGATATGCTCGCCGGAAAATATGGCTTCGGCCCTTCGCGCAATCTCACCCGCGAAGAGACCATTGAGCGCCTGCCCACCATCGAAACCGACGGCCTGCGCGGCGGGGTCATCTACCACGATGGTCAGTTCGACGATGCCCGACTCGCCATCAACATGGCCGCGACCGCCGCCGAACAGGGTGCCGTCCTCTTGAATTACATGACGGTGTTCCACCTCGACATGGAGAAGGACATCGTAAACGGCGTGAAGGCGGTGGATGAAGAAAGCGGCAGGGAATACACGGTGAACGCACGGGTGGTCATCAACGCGACTGGCCCCTTCAGTGACACCGTGCGCCGTATGGAGAATCCCGAAGCGCCGAAGATGATCAGCCCGAGCCAGGGGGTGCATATCGTTCTGCCCAAGGAATTCCTGCCGGGAGAAAGTGCCATCATGGTGCCCCACACCGACGATGGCCGCGTTCTTTTTGCCATCCCCTGGCACGATCACGTGGTGGTGGGCACGACCGACACGCCTATCGACGATGTGCCCGTGGAGCCTCGCGCACTCGACGAGGAAATCGAGTTCATCATGACCCACGCGGCCCGTTATCTCACGAAGGACCCCACGCCCGCCGATGTGCGGAGTGTCTTTGCCGGGATTCGGCCCCTCGTCTGCGGCGGGGACGACGAAAATACCGCCGCCCTCTCGCGGGACCACAGCCTGACCATCTCCAAAGGTGGCTTGGTGACCATCACCGGCGGCAAGTGGACCACCTACCGTCACATGGCGGAAGACACCGTCGATCAGGCGGCCACCCTGGCAGGCCTCGAAGAGCGGGCCACCGTGACGCGCCACCTGAACATTCACGGCTACCACCAGCATGCCCAGGAATTCGGCGCCCTGGCGATCTACGGATCCGATGCCCCGGCCATTGAAGCCATCATCCGCGAAGACAACACCTGGGGCGAAAAAATCCACCCCGAACTCCCCACCATCGGTGCCGAAGTCGTGTGGGCCGTCCGCGAAGAAATGGCCCGCAACGTGGAAGACATCCTCGCCCGACGGACTCGCTCACTGCTGCTTCACGCCCGCGCAAGCAAGGAAGCCGCCCTCGCCGTTGCGAAGATCATGGCGTTGGTGCTTGGGCGCGACACGGAATGGGAGGCGGCGCAGGTCGCAGCGTATGAAGCGTTGGCCGATGGGTATTTGTTGGGGTAGCAGCTTTTCGACTCGCTTTAAGCTGGTTCACAGGGACTGTATACCCTCTGGTTGCATAAATCCGAGTTTTAGATGAGCTTATATGCCTCTCAGGGGCGCATAATCATTGAGCAAAATTCGTTTTGGAGTACTGTCAGGAGTGGGTAGCTGGACTGCACTCCCGGTGAGGTCCTTAGCCT
>JAJRPE010000569.1 GCA_024280935.1 Candidatus Hydrogenedentota bacterium | reverse complement strand
AGCGCACGAACCTTCGTTCCTCAGGATCGCGCGGCACATCCGACTGGTTTAATGCGTGCCAAATGACGGCATCGCCTACACAGTGCTCTACGGCGAAGCCGTTTAGTTCAACGCTTACAACTGCGGCCATGGCAAGACACGGGGCCGAACAGGCTCCCCTCCTCGGAGGGGCTGGGGGTGGGTTAATGCTCACCCGCGCACGCCGACCCACCCCTGCCCCCGGGGAGCATAAAGGCTGTTTGCTTAGCGCAATCGGACTGGTATAGCATTCACCCGCTCGCTAACCAAGGGGTTTACCCCACGGACTTTCTGTCTCATCCGTGTTGCCCCTTGCCAATCGCAACGACAAACAGATGGCCAATGTGACACCTTTCCTCAATGCCTTAATCCGGAAGAGCCGCTACAAGCAACAAGATAGTTCTCGGGCGAGAGGTGATAAGGACCACAGGTCCTGGCTGTGGCCCAGCCACTTCAGACTGATATCGCGCGTTCCACAACGACAACGCACGCTGGTCGGATTCCTGATCGCCGGGCTTCTCTTTTATGGGGTGTTTTGGCTGGCTTACCAGCAGATCGACGAAAATCTCTATGTAAACCGTGACGACGCCATCATTACGGTGAGCCATGCGCGAAACTTCGTTGAATACGGCTCAATTGGGGTGAACCCGTCGGGCGAACGCGTTGAAGGCTATTCCTCGCCCCTTCAGTTCTGGACATTTTCCGGGGCCTATGCCCTGACCCGCCTGCATTACGACCTTTACTTTCGCATCGTAGCGGGCCTTTCCGCCTTTGTAATGGGACTCCTCCTCTTCGCGCTCTGCCTACCCCATCGAAAGCTGGGGCTTGCGCTGGTGCCGCTGGCCGCCTTCGCGCTTACGCGGGATCTGAGTTTCTTCGAGTGGCACGCCTCCGGTATGGAAAACGCCCTGACCCATATGTTTTTTCTGCTCGCTGTCGTGCTGCTGCTGCGCATGACCACAGAACACAAGCTGAATTATTGGTACGCCCTTCCCCTCTTCGCGGCCGCCATCGTCCGTATCGAAAGCATCTACCACATTGGCCCCCTGCTCGCGATATTTGTCGTGTTCTGGCTGCTTAGTCATCGGCAATTAAGGTGTCGCGAAAGCGCTCGCGACCAAGGGCGACCCGCGCCGTCATTCCCACGAACGTGGGAATCCAGAACGCGATGGGGAGCTCTCATCAGGACAAAACTGGATCCCCGCGTTCGCGGGGATGACGCGTTGCTTTCTCGCTCAGGTCGTGAGTGCTTGCGGGGTTTCGCATTCCCTGGACTCGTGCTGGCTTTGTGGGCCGTTTTCTTTGGCGTGCGGTGGTACTATTTCGGCGCGATCTTTCCCAACACCGCCGCCGCCCAGGGCATCTCCATCGGTGATCGTGTGGGCATGTTTCTGGATGGAAACACAGCCTATCTGAAGCAATCGTGGGGGTTAACCAAGAATCTTTTCTATTGGCATCACGGAATGCTGCTCCTACCCATTTTCGTCTGCCTGCCCTTGCTGAGATTCACGCGAAAAACCGTCCTGGCAATCTTGCTCCTTCTGAGTCTTTGTTTCACGGGATTGTTCAGTCCCTTCCTCTTTGGTGCCGCCCGGCTCGACATTACGCGGCTCAGCACCCAGGTCGCACTCGCCATTGTCGCGCTCGCCGCGGTCGTCATCGTACACACCCGCCGGCCCCGGTATCGCCTCCTCACCATGCCCCTGATGCTCGTCTGTGTTTCCGGGCTGCTCTACTGGAGCCACGCGAAGTGGGAGCACAAACCCTACTACTTGTGGTTCTCCGAAGACGTGTTCGCAAAATTCCGAAACGAGCTGGTCGGTCTGCGGGAAAAACATGACATACCCCGCCCGACCCTGGCCAATCCCGACCTCGGGCTTATGAGTTGGCACAAAGACTTCAACATCGTGGATATGGGCTACCTGGGCAATCCGGTGCTCACCAAATTGGACGCCGTCCATGACGAGGCAAAGCGCGATATCGCCAATTACTTTTTTGATATTGCCGCGCCCGACCTCATCGAGCTGCACGGCATCTGGTCGGAGCGGCATGCCCATCTATTCAAGGACCCTCGCTTTCGCGAGAACTACGCAGCCGCACGCACGACCATCGATGGCCTTTTGCGAAAGCGCTTCACCCGCTCCGCCACGTTCCGGGCCGAGTACGGAGAATACGTTCGGGCGGGCTATTGGGTGCGCCGGGATATGATGGCCGACAGTGATTCCTGGGAACGAAAGCTGGTGGACGACCTGCGGGAAGTGCTTTCTATCGAACGTCTGGAGCAGGAACTGAAACGGTGTGAAGAGGCCACCCTGACACCGGTCCAGTCTTTTTACGTGGTTCGAAGCGCCTACCGCTTCATTCCCGAGTTTGTGCAGCACGGACTCTATAGCGACCTCGTCGCACTCCTCGACCGGTACCAGCCAAAACTTGGGTATTCGACCGCGCTCCTTCGGGCCCGATCAAACCGAAACTGGCACAATGAACTGGTGGACTTTGTTGAGGCCTACTCCCCCGAACGCATCCGTGATCGCATGGAACGCGAGTTCGAGGAATCTTTTTTTTCCCATGTAAGCGTTCACCCCGAAGAACATCCCACACCGTCATTCCCACAAATGTGGGAATCCAGAACGCGACAGAAACCTCCCGCAACAGAGCTGGATCCCCGCGTTCGCGGTGATGACGGGTTGCTTTTAGACTCAGGCGGTGAACACCTGCCTTCCCGGAGTGACGACAAGGAAGACCCGAACAGGGAGATTATCGCGGGTCTCAATTTATTGGACTGCCGATTGACCCCGACCGAAAAGGGATGGGGGAAACTCCAACTCCTCTTCGACTGCGACCGTCCCATCGAGAAAGATTGGAAGATCTACGTTCACGCCACGGTCCCCGAAGAGAAGCGCGACCGGCTGCCCAAAAGGCTTCAGAAACTTGGTTTCATAAACTGGGACTTCGGTTTTCCCGACCCGCCCACAAGCCAATGGCACACATATCAGCGCATTGTCTTGACGCAGTACGTCCCCTACGGCACGGATGTGGAATCCATACGGGTCGGTCTCTATCGCCCTGGTGAAGGTGCCCTGGGAAAACCGGCTGTCCTCTCCATAGCGAAATTCGATTAGCGCATTCCTCTTCGGGTAGGATGGCGATTGCAATCGGGGCCTGCCGCATAAGTGGGGCACCCGCCAACGAATCATCACGATGGGATCTTTCCCAGGGAGGGACATTGCTTTGGCTTGGTACTACGCACGAGGCGACGAACGCATGGGGCCGGTGGACGACGCAGCGATGGACCAATTGGTCCGTTCCGGGACCGTGACCCCCCAGACGCTGGTTTGGAAAGAGGGCATGGAGGAATGGCAGCCCTTGGGCACAATTGCTCCCGTTTCAGCGGTCGATTCGGAAATGCCCGCATCACTCTTCGGTGAGCAAAGCATGCAGCCCTGTGCGGAGTGCGGGCGCGCTTTTGTCCACGACGACATGGTGGCCTATGAGGGCCACTGGGTGTGCGCGGATTGCAAGGAGATCTTTTTTCAGCGTATACGGGAGGGTGGCGGTGTCGTGACTGATCTTCGGTATGGCGGCTTCTGGATTCGCTTTTGCGCACGTGTGGTGGATGGGTTCATCGGTATTTCTATCGGGCTTTTCTTGAACCTGGTGCAGTGGTGGACCATCGGGACCTTTGGCTTCACGCCCAGCCACGATTACAGCGGGCTGGATATCGCCATCCTGGTTTTTATGACGATCTTTTCCTTCGCCATCGGGATTTGGTACGAGGTGTATTTCGTGGGGAAATTCGCCGCTACGCCGGGGAAAATGGTGTTTGGACTCAAAGTGGTCATGAGCGACGGGAGCAAAGTCAGCTATTGGCGGGCCACGGGCCGTTATTTCGCCACGTGGTTGAGCAGCATGACCTTACTTATTGGATATATTATTGCGGCCTTCGACAGCGAAAAGCGTGCCCTGCACGATCACATCTGCGACACCCGCGTGGTGCGGAAATAGGCGGGACAGACCATGCGAAGCACTATTGTTCGATGCAGCGCCTGCGACCGGGCCTTGACCCTGCCCAACACGGTGGGTTCGGGCACGTTGACTTGCACGCACTGCGGCCAGGCCACACGGCTTTGGCTTTTCCCCGCTCTTTATCGGGAAAAAAGCGGCACCGACGCGCAGCACCTCCTCGACGAAGGGCACAGCAGTTGCATGAATCACCCGACGAAACAGGCGGTGACGGTATGCGACGGGTGCGGTAAATTTCTGTGCGCCCTGTGCGATATCGATTGGAATGGCGAGCACGTATGCAGCACCTGCATAGCGCATCGAAAAAGTGATGATACGAAAAACGAGCTGCGTTCGGAGTACATACACTATGACCACATCGTGCTCGCATTGGCCTTGGCATCGTTCGTTTTCTCCTATATGGGGGCAATTTTTGCACCCGCCGCACTCTTTGTTGGCTGGCGTTTCTGGAATGAACCCTGGCGTCCCGTTCCCTACCGTAAGTGGGGTATGATCGCCTATATCGCACTGGCCATTCTGATTCTCCTGGGCTGGGGCACCTTTTTCGTGTTCTTTTTCATCAACCTTTAGGCGACGCCGCTACGGGCTTTGTTTACATGTGGATATTGTTATGCTGAAAATGAGTCGATTGCCGGGCCGCTCCATCAGGGAATTTGGCTGGTCAATTAAGCGGCACCAACTCTGGCTCTCCACCGAGTACCTGCTCTACCGGGAATTGTCTCCTTTCGGGGAAAAAGTGAATCGTTACTACCATGGGGATATCCAAGCCATCATCTCCGGCCCCACTCGGAGCTGGCGCAGAGCTAACATCGTGATAGGATCACTGCTGGCCCTGCTGGCCGCGCTGATAGCCTACCTGATCGTGGCGGACGCGCCAACACCGCTCATCGCCTTCCCCGTCATAGGTGTCGGTATCGTGGGGCTTATATTATCAGGCAATCTCTTCCTCGGTCCCACCTGCAAGACCATCCTCTATACCGCCACTTCGGAGGCCCCCCTCCACTCCCTCGGCCGACAGCGCAGCGCACAAAAGGCCATCGAGCGGATACTGCCCTTTATCGAAGCCGCACAAGGGACGGACTCGCCAGGGACGGACTCGCGCACAGAAACCCCGTAGCACGCGGGCCTTGTTTTGGCGAGCAGAAGTGCCTTCGGTAGTGGAGTAACCGTAGATGCGGGTGTCCCGGCGGGTTTTGAGGAAGACCCCTCCATTGCTCCGGGTTGTCTTCACATCTGCCACCGGGACATGCCCCCGCGTTGGAGGGGGCTGCACATACCTGGAGGTTATAACACGGGCTAGGAATCTTGCATCGCTTCTGCGACGAAACTAGCGGGGGTACGTCCCTGAGGGACGGACTCGCGCACAGAGCCTTGACTTGGCGATCGCACCGTCTTGGCGAACAGGGTCCTGTT
>JAJRPE010000568.1 GCA_024280935.1 Candidatus Hydrogenedentota bacterium | reverse complement strand
TTTCTGGAGCGTAAGGCACGGAGGCTGTTGACAGGAGCATCTTCCGCGCCAACACGAAGGTTGGAAGTGGCCCATGCGCGAATGTGAGCAACAAGAACGGCGTCGTGCCATGGTGGCGAGCCAGATGCGCGCGCGCGGTATAGTGGATGAGCGCGTGCTTGCCCGCTTGGAGTCCGTACCGCGCCATTGCTTTGTGCCTCGCGAGTACGTTGATCAGGCGTATGAGGACAGCCCGCTTCCCATCGGGGAGGGCCAGACCATATCCCAGCCCTACATGGTGGCCTGTATGACGGCGTTGTTGGATCTACGCGATACGGATCGTGTGCTGGAAATTGGGACGGGGTCCGGGTACCACACGGCGGTGCTTGCGGGGCTGTGCCACGAGGTGGTGTCCATAGAACGCAATCGGGGTTTGGGGGAGCGTGCCCGGGCCTGTCTTGGCCAACTGCATATCCGAAACGTCACGCTCCGTTGCGGCGACGGCAGTGTGGGCTTCGAGGCGAAGGCACCCTACGATGCGATCCTGGTTGCTGCCGGAAGCCCCCGCGTGCCCCCTGCGTTGCCGAAACAACTTGCGGAAGGGGGGCGTCTGGTGTGTCCGGTGGGTGACAGAAAGAAACAGACGCTGTTGCGCATCGTAAAGCAAGGGGGCGAGTTCATCACGACAACCCATACCAACTGCATCTTCGTTCCCCTGGTGGGGGAGGATGGCTGGCACAGGTTGCCGTAGTGGCTGAACCCGCCCCCTGAGTAATTTCTAGGGTATTACAGGCGTTGCTTACACTTCGTACGGGGACGCCTTGGAATCGATGGCTTCTTTCGCGCCTTTTTTAATGTCCGCAGCGGAGATCCCGCTGGCGACACACTCGGCGACGGCATCACGCAGGTGGGCTTTGACCATGGTGTGAATACGTTTTTTGCATAGGCCGGGCGCAGCCTTGGAAACGGTCACCCCCACGCCGCGGCGTGTGTGGACCAATTGCATGAGCTCCAAGTCCCGATAGGCCTTGGTTACCGTGTTGGGATTGATCTCCAACATGGCGGACATATCGCGGACGGAGGGCAAGGTATCCCCCGGAGCAAGTTTGCCGGAAGCCATGGCGAATTGCACCAGGTTCTCGATCTGAACGTATACGGCAATCGGGCTGTCAAGATTAATACTGAATTTTACATCATCCTTAGCCATTAAATTACTCCTCTTCGTGGCTAATCGGCCCAACAGCTTCCGCTGCTGAAAAACAGCGGCCGTGAAAGGCCGAACACAATAGACAACCCCCACGGCGCGCCACACAACGGTGCGCCGCACTCAAACGAACTCTTGCTCCGATGCGGGCACTGCCCATTCATCGGAGCATTGCGTACCCGAATTCAAACAGTGGCACTCGGATCGCTAGTCCAGTTTACTACATCACCCCTCCTGACTTCAACCTAATTAATGTGTATTTCCCTCATACCCCTTACGCTTCCCGGCAAAATTTGGGGTTGTTGCCCGCAATCACGAGGCAAACCTCTCCTTTTACCTTGCGATCCGCGAAGTCACGAGCGAGATCCCCCAGGTAGCCGCGCTCCACCCGCTCGAATTTCTTCGTCAGCTCTATACACACCGCCGCTTGCCGATCACCGAGGACTTCAAAGGCATCCGCGAGCAGTTTCCCAATGCGAAAGGGTGATTCATAGATGATTTGTGTATGGGGGGATGCCCCGTCGGCTTCGAGGAAGCGCTTTCTTGGGCCAGACTTGCGGGGAGGGAAGCCTTTGAAGCTAAAGCTTGCGGTCGACAATCCAGATGCCAAGAGCGCCGTAGTCACGGCCGTCGCTCCAGGGAGGATATCCACCAGATGGCCCGCCGCCTGACTATCCCGTATTATGCGGTACCCTGGATCGCTTACGCCGGGGCAGCCACCATCGGAGCACAGGGCCACACTAAGGCCCTCGTTGAGCAAACCCAGAATCCGGGCCCCCGCATTTTTTTCATTGTGCTCGTGATAGCTGAAGAGGGTCCGGGGCCGCTTGATTTCGTGCCGATCAAAGATACGGCGGGTCATGCGCGTATCTTCACAGGCGAGGGCGTCCACCTCGCCCAATATGCGAATCGCACGGAGCGTAATGTCTTCCAGGTTGCCAATGGGGGTGGCAACGACGTAAAGCGTACCCATTTATTAGCCTCTCAGTGCGTCGCGAGAATGGTGGGCTTAAACAAGGCGATATTGCCTTCGTCCATCTTCTCCAGCAGCGCATTATACATGGATTCATCCTTATAAACGCCCACAATGGCACCACCCGACCCGGAGAACTTGGCATGGGCTCCAACAGATCGCGCTCGGTCCACCATATCGATGTTTCGGGGATCCAGGGTGTAGAGATCTCGTCTGCGGTCAAAATTCTTGTCCAGAAGCGGGCCAATTTCCCCGCCCCGATCGGTTGCGATCAGGTCGCGTGCCTCTTGGGTATAGGATGCAAAATCTTTCATTGCCTGCACAACTTCCGTGTCGCCGGATTCCCATCGGTCCTTGATGTTGTTGTGAAAGGTTTCGGAGCCTTCACCCAGATCCTGGCGATAGGCAATAAATAGTTTCGGCAGCTTCGTTGGATCCAGGGACTCATAGTGCCCATAGCCATCTCTGTCCATGCGGACCTTGTCAAAATCCATGAAGACACAGCCTTCATAGACCTGGATGACCCGGTCCTGAAGTCCGGCGGCGATGCCCAGCTTCTTTGATTCTACGCTGAGAATCACGTTGGCCTGAATGGTGCGGGGGATATTTACGTCGTAGAACTCCATAAGGCAGCGCAAGGTGGCTGTAATCAGGGCGCTGGAACCGGCCAGGCCCAGACGACGGGGAATACTGGAACGATAGCGAATGGAGAAATTCTTATCTTCCAGTGCGATTCCCTGTTCGCGACAATATTCGATGAAGCGACAGATCGTGGCCTTCATCAAGCGAATGCCGCCATAGTACCCGTTGTTTTTTACGTCCTCATACAACTCATTGGCAGAACGGTACTTAGAACGATCCTGAAGACTGGGGATAATTTCAATTTCACGGCTCTCGTACAAACTCACCTTGGCCGCAAACTCGCGGAATACAAAGCTGATCGTTTTTCCATAATAGCCGTCCGAGGGGTTGCCGATGAGTCCGGCACGGGCATAGGCGGTGGCTTCACAGGCCATAGGGTACTCCTTTTTCTGATTTCAGGGCGACGGGGAGCATACGCAAGCGCCTTCCGTTATTGCAAGAATGCGCCAGGGCAGATCGCGTGGATTGGGCCGATTGGGCGCATAAGTTGCCCCCATTTGGCGAGGCGAATTCCTGCACACTTATCCCCGCATATGGTACCATTGTTTCGGTGTTTGATTAACTTGGGTTGAGGAAACTGTGATCTGCGTGAAGGCTGTGCTACTTGGACTGCTATGTATGCCCTGACCGGTCTGCTGCCCGTCGGGGCGACGGGATGAACACATTGCCCTGAAACAGTCTTTGGCGTGTTGTTTGCGGCCACAATGCAGGAGGCAACGGGCTGAGGTGGCAGGGCCATAGTCAAGATCGAAGGCCATTATCCCCGCGACCGCAGGGAGCCAATGGCTACTCGGTGTGTATCCCTGCCGCGTTCGCGGGAATGCGGTGCAGTTGCTTTGTAAGTCGAGGGTTTCGTTGGCACGTCCAAGGCACTAAGGCTAGTGTCTTGATTTACCGATATACGGTGAAAGCCTATTGCTTTTCGATTGGTGCAGGGAAGACAGGGGCGAGGAGTTGAGATGTTGAAATCTATGCATTGGGCGCGGTGTGCGCTGCTTGCTTTTTGTTTGGTGGCGACCCTCGATGTTGCCGCGATTACGGTAAACACGACTGCCCTCGACTATGCGGGCGGCGCAACTTCGGGCGATGGCGGTGACGTGTCTTCGCTGGCCAATCTCGTGACGACGCCTGGCACCAACGGTATTGGACTGGATGAAGTCATCGTAGCGGCGAACGCCGACGGGAGTGGCGGTGTTACCTTTGATCCCGCAGTGACCCTGATCACGCTTACGGGTGCCCTGCCCGTCATTACGTCGTCTCTCAGTATAGACGGCGGCGGCACGGTAACCATCGCCGCAAACTTCAGCAATATGTTTTCCGCCCTGTTGGATTATACGGCGGGTAGCGCCGTCACCATTCAGGGCCTGACACTCAAGGATTCCGGTGCCCAAGGCATCAGCTTGTCGAGTTCGGCGACCGGTTTTTCCATCCTGGACTGTACGATCATCGGCTCGACGAACGAGGGCATTAAGATCGTCGGATTCATGGGGGGGGGCAGCGGCAACCATATCATTCGCCGGTGTCTGATCGGCACCGATGGTACGTCTCTTGTGCTGGGTAATGGCAGTCACGGAATTTTGCTCGATCAGTCCTCGGGAAATACGATTGGCGATATGACAGCTGCGGAGAAGAATGTTATCTCTGGCAACACGGGCGCGGGCATAAAAATACAGACCGGGGGCACGGGGGACGTTGCCAGTAACAACGCAATCTATGGCAACTATATCGGGCTTGGTTTCGACGGTACCACAACGATTGCCAATGGTACCGGTATCGATATTAACGCGAGTTCAGCAGATCCCGATTCCATCAATCTCACACAAATTGGTGCTGCAGGAGACAACGCACGAAATGTTGTGTCCGGCAACAACAGTGGCAACATTGTTCTCAATGGTTCCACCTTGAACAACACGAAGATCTATAACAACTACATCGGTACAGACAGCACCGGTACGGTGGCTATTTTTGTTGATGCGGGCATCGGTATAAAAATGACCAACGGTGTCAAGAACACGTTGGTGGGAGACGACAGTGGCATCAGGGGTAACTTGATTTCGGGCAACAATGGCCGCGGAATTTTCATTTCCGACAGTAACAACAACATCGTGGCGGGCAATTGGATTGGTACCCAGACCGATGGCACCACGGCGTTGGGCAACGGTTTCCACGGGATAGAGGTCATCGGCTCAGCCTTTGGTGCCACAGGGAACAAGATCGGCGGCAGCACAGCCGGGGCAAATGTAATTGCGAATAGTGGTGGCTTCGGCGTTCAGCTTACGCGACAAACAGGCAATGTACTCAACACCACGATTACCTACAATTCCATTTACAACAACACCAGCGGCGGCATCGGATTTTCCAGTAGCCCGAATGGTGGCATCGCGGCTCCGACGAACATTGCATTGACGAAGGTTCTTCCCTATTCGGTGCAAGGTGATGGTGTGGCCGTGGGTGACGTGGTTCAGATTTTTTCTGACAGTGTGGACGAGGGAAAGACTTTTCTGGGCGAAGCTACAGCTACGCTCACGACTTTTAGTATTCCGGTTAACCTGGCTCCCTATGATGGCCAGTTCATCACCGCGACTAGAACAGATACCAGTGGAAACACCTCTACCTTTGGTCTTGTCAGCACAGCGAACGAAGTGGGTCAGATCAATCCAACCTTGACCCTGGATGTAAACCCCGATCAACTGGATCCCACCAACAGTAATCCTGTTGGCTTTGATCTCGTTTCTGATGAAGCATTGGCGGCAACGCCAAGCGGCATCATCAATAATGGCACCGCAACCGCGACCTTTTCCGTTACCGACAGCGGCGATGCTAAGAATTTCACCGTAAGCGCGACAGTCACCGTAGACGGTACGGTGATTCCAGTACTTCCGGCGGGTGCCGCTTCGGATCTCGCAGGCAATGCCAGTGCGGGGCCATCCACCAACAACACGTCGGATGGCTCGGTCACTTTTGATGCGGTGGCTCCGGTGGTTACGCTGGCTACCCTTACGACGAACGACACGACCCCGCCTCTGTCGGGCACCGTAGATGATACGACCGCCACGCTGAGTGTTACGGTCGAGAGCACCGTGTACACCGCTACCAACAACGGGGATGGTACGTGGACCTTGGCAGACAACACCATTAGTCCCGCCCTTGCCGGGGGCACCTATACGGTAAATGTCACCGCATCCGACGGTATCCAACAAAGCACGACCAGCAACGCCATTACGATTGACCTCACAGCCCCGAGCGGAAACACGACACCCTTTGTCATCACCAATGACAGTAGCCCGCCCTTGTCGGGTGCGGTGGATGATAACGGTGCTACGGTACTGGTGGCCGTGGGCGGGCAGAGCAATCTGTCGACTTCGGTACTCAACGGCACGTGGACGCTGGCCGACAACGTTGTCAGTCCGGCCTTGGCCGACGGCGTCTATGACGTAACCCTGACCTTCAGCGATCCCGTAGGGAATACCAACACGGCCACGGATGTGGGTGCGCTTACGGTGGATACCGTGGCCCCGACCGTCGTTATCAACGATTTACGCACCTCGAATACGATGCCGACTCTCACGGGTACGGTGACGGATGCCACGAATGTTACTTTGATGGTAATGGTGGGCGGGCAGACCTTCGCGGCCACGGTTGCCACCAGCACTTGGTCGGCGGCGGTACCCGTCGTGCTTGCTGAAGGCGACTATACTATCGCCATCAGCGCCACGGACCAAGCGGGCAATAACGCCTCGCCCAGCCTTGCCAGCGGCTTGACCGTGGACACGACGGTTCCGACCATAACGGTAGACAGCTTGAACACGACCAGCACGTCACCCAAGCTCACGGGTACCATGGATGACGGAAGCCCGGCAAAGGCCAACGCCCTCACGGTAGACGTTAATATCCAGGGGATGTTATACGGGGCAACCAACAATGGGGATGGTACGTGGACTCTTGCG
>JAJRPE010000567.1 GCA_024280935.1 Candidatus Hydrogenedentota bacterium | reverse complement strand
GTCATCCTCGACAAGGAATTCAACCCCGCCGCTGGCCCGGCAAATTTTACGCTTTCCTACCCCAAAGGCGTGACCGGCCCTGAATCCACCACCATCTATCGCGACCATTCCTGGTCGGAATTTGCCGTTACGCCCAGCGCGGATGGCGTCGTGCGCATCAACGCGCACTGGACAGAAGCCAACCGAAAACTCTTGGGCAATCCCACCGAAGTGGCGGCAACCTTACCCGAACGCGCCCTCTACTGGGGGGACCTCCACTCCCACACCAACTACAGTTGGGATGGTGTCGGACGGGATGCCTTCTCCTACGCACGCAACGTTTCGGGCCTCGATTTCTACGCCATGACCGACCATGCCATCGCGCCCCAGCCGGGTTGGACGCGGGGCCTCTCGGAAAAATACTGGGCGGAATACAACACCCTCACCCGTGTCTATAACCTGCCGGGTAAATTTGTGACACTCCATGCCTACGAGTGCAGCTTTGGCACCCCCTACGGCCATCATAACGTCTATTTTCGCGGCGAGCCCGGCCCGCTGCTCTACCCGCAAAACGTAACACTCCCCGAACTGTGGGCAGTCCTCCAGACCGGGGATGCCCTGACCATCCCCCACCACACCGGGAAGTTTCCAAAAGGCGTGGACCTCACCGTTCACAACGCCGAACTGCGCCGTAACTTTGAGATGTACTCCGGCCACGGCCTGAGCGAAGTCTACGACCCCAGCCACCCGCTGGCCTTTGAATTCAGCAAGTTCACCTCCGACGCAAAAAGCCTTGACTCCCCGTCCCATATTCAGGATGCCTGGCGCATGGGCCTCCACCTTTCCGCCATTGCTGCATCCGATGATCACCGCGCCCACCCCGGCATCGCCATGTATGGCCTGGCAGCGATTCGCGCGAAGAAGCTCACGCGCAATGAAATATTCCAAGGTCTCTACGACCGCCACACCTACGCCACGACCGGCGCGAAGATCATCCTCCACTTCGACGTAAACGGCACGCCCATGGGCCAAACCGCGCCCCATCAAGAGACGACGCACGTGAACATCCGCGCCCACGGCACGGACACCATCGAGTTTGTGGAGCTGCTCCGATACCAACCCGGCGACGCAACGTTTTCGGTCGTGCAACGGTGGGAGCCAAAGACGCTGGATTTTGAAACCATGTGGGAAGACGCCGAAAGCAAGCCCGATGCGATATACTACACGCGCTTGCGGCAACGTAAACTCATCCACAAACGCATCGCCATGGCGTGGTCTTCCCCGGTGTGGGTAGAGAAGTAATTCCAGATTCCTTGACCCTACAGGTTTTGCGGTCACTATGTGACCAACACAGGCGGGACGCCCGTGCCACCCTGAGGTCTGCAACGTCATGCCTCAGTCGCCAAAAAACAGGGTGGAACGGCCGTCTCGGCTGTGTTGGCACGCCGTAAGGCGCGACGACAGGGCAACAGTAAAAGGCACAAGCCATGATTAAAGAAACCTATCACTTTCTCCGACGCGCTCCAGGTGTCATGAAGCGGCAGAAAGCCCTGGGACCCGTGGAGTTTTTCAAGGACTTCACGAAGCGCGTGGATGCCGATGGCTTCGGCGAACTGCGAGCGAGTCTGGTGGATGGTCTTGAAGGCCATATTCTGGAGATCGGCGCGGGAACGGGGGCCACATTCCCCTACTATGAAAACGCTGCCCGCGTCACCGCCATCGAGCCAAGCCGCGCTTTTCAGGAGGCTGCCCTGGAGACAGCCAAGAATGCCAACGCCAACATTCAGGTCGTGCCCGCAACCGGTGAACATCTTCCTTTCGCCAATGCCACTTTCGATGCCGTCAGCGTATGCACCGTCCTTTGCAGTGTCGCCTCCCCATCAAAGACCCTGGCCGAATTCAAACGCGTGCTCCGTCCCGGCGGCAAGGTTCACCTCGTGGAGCATGTCCGCAGCGAAGACTGGCTGGCGGGCCCGCTTTTGGATCTGCTCAACCCCTTCTGGCTCCGTATCAACAAAATGGGCTGCAACTGGAATCGCAAGACGGTAGAGGAGGTTCGGGCCGCTGGACTCACGATACGGTCTATCGAATCCTCCAAGATCTACTCCAACGCCTCCCCCGTGGCCTTTCCACTCCGCGTCATCAAGGCGGAATACACGCTCTGACGTGCCACGAGCGACCATTTGGGATCATCCCATGGAGGCATGCCCGGGCCAACTTCGCGACAAGGCGGTCAGAAATGTGCTCGGAGATCTGTTTCAATGTGCTAAAGTGACATGTGCTAAAGTGGCTGGGTCACAACCAAGATTTATGGTCCTTGCCACGCGCCGCCTGAGAATTTTCTTGTTTTTTATAGCGCTTCTCCCAGACTGAGGCACTGTAGTCCACATGGGTCGATTGTGCCCATGCCCTGCTCCTTGCGGCTGTGCCGCTATGGGTTTGCAAGAAAAAGATAGTGTATCAATAGGTCTGCTTTCCAAAGCCCAGCGGGATGATTGTGAAACTGAAATGGAAAACAATGACCAATACATGCCGTTACTTTTGCAAATTTTTTCTCTGTGCGGAAATGGCTCTCTTATGTATCGGATTAACCGCGTGCTTGTCCGTAACGGCGGAAGGGCCGCCCCCCCAGCGAACTATGCCCTACCGCGTCATCTACAACCAGGATGCGACCCATGCCTTTACGAAGGACTTCTTAAAAGGCGATCCCATCACACCGGCACAGGTTGATCGGATGGTCGATGAGGTCGCCCAAGGCGGGGCAGACCTGATGCTCATCAACCCCAATGGACACCAGGGCCGCGTCAATTACCCGAGCCGGGTATGGCAGACCTACTGGGATGGCTATGATGGACAGCCGGAGATGAAACGGCTTGCCGATAGCGGATGCGACTATCTGGCGCGGGCGCTTGCCCGTTGTCGACAGACTGGCATCGCGCCCGGCATTTCGGTGCGTATGAATGACACCCACGATACGCCCTGGCCCGACAAACCGGTTCTCGGCGATTTCTTCCGGCAACATCCCGAGTGGCAAATACAGGCCAAATACCGATCCACAGGTCCCTATGCCACCGTCTCCGCCCTCGACTACCGCCAGCCGGAAGTTCGCGCATATTTCTTTGCGCTCTTGCGCGAGCTGGCGATGGAGTACAAGCCCGAGGTGCTGGAACTCGATTTCATGCGCTTTCCGCTATATTTTCCGCCGGGAGAAGGCGCACAGAATGTCGCTATTATGACAGCCTTTGTCCGCGAAGTGCATGACATGCTGGATGGACACATCGCCCTCTTCGTGCGCATGCCGGTTACCCCAGCCGCCGCGTATGACTATGGATTGGACGTAGGAACATGGGCAAAAGAAGGCCTAATTGAAGGCATCGCTGTCAGTGCCCATTTCAACACGGCTTGGGACATCGACATGGGCGAATGGCGGCGCTTGATCGGTGATAGGATCGCGCTTTACGCGGGCACGGACTCCGCCGCCTATTCCGTGGAAGGCTTGCTCCATCCGAATAGAAAGGGACCGGGGAAAGGGGTAATGGGGACGGATGAGCGCATGCTGCTCGGTTTTGCTGCCGCCCATCGGGCTGGGGGGGCGGACGGCGTGTATCTATTTAATTTCTTCGTTGGTGGCGTGTGGACCGGTCAAGAACCGTTGTTTTCGTCGATCCGCCAGCTTCGAGACCCCGCTGGCATGGCGGGAAAGCCAAAGACCTACGCCATCATGACGGGAGGCCACCAGCTTTATCTGGGAGAATCCGATGGCCCGATACAAGTGCCACAGATACTGGAAACACGTCATCAGAAGGCCTTCTGTCTGCTTATGGGGTCAGAGCCTTCGGGGCTACCCGTGGATGTTGAAATCGTCGTGAAAGCAAAAGAGGCCGTTTCCGACCTGAATCAGCTCCGTCTCCACATCAATGAGTTTCCCGTGGGCAGCGCGAGTGAGATTAAGCAGATCGAAGGAGTCTCCTCAGATAGCCCAATCCGAGCCATTCATTTTTCCAGTACCTCGGATATGTTGCGGAGTGGCCGGAATCGCCTGGTGCTACGTAACGATGGTGAAGTCCTGACCGTTCTTGCGGTGCGGGCGCACATAAAGTAACGTAGCACGCTCACAACCAATATTTGTAAGCGTTCACAGCACGTGTAAGAGAATGTAGCATAGGCGTCCCGCCTGTGTTTTTCACAGCCGGGACGGCTGTGCCACTTTCTTATGCCCGTTGTCTATCGAGTCTACGCGAGCGGAAAAAATCTATATGCCGTGAACACGTACCAATATTTTTACCACGGATGACACGGAAAGCACGGATAAACAAGAACGTATCTTAAACGGGAGCAGAAAGCATGAACATAACGACGACACGCAAACCGGTGATTACTATTTTCGCATTGCTTATTTCACTGATGGGGTGGGCGTGTCACGCCGAAGCACAACAGACAGCCCCCTTCGTACCCGGCTCCTGGACCTTGGTCGTGCTGCCCGATACGCAGCGCTACACGGTAGAAGAAACCGATCCCGGTCTGAAAATTTTTCCAACGATCACACAGTGGATCGCCGACAACAAGCAGATGCGAAATATCCAGTTTGTTCTGCACGAAGGGGACATCACGGGCGGCAACCTGCCTTCCACGTGGCAGGTTGCTTCGGAGGCAATGGCCACGTTGGACAAGGCCGGTATCCCCTATAGCCTGGCAACCGGCAACCACGATTACGACCAATGGGAACCGGCCCACCAAAATGCGCCGAGCCGAGAGACCTTGTTGAACCAGTATTTCCCCCCTTCGCGCTACCAACAGATGGCCACTTTCGGCGGCACCTTTGAGCCAAACAAAACAGAGAGCAACTATCATCTATTCAGCGCCGGGGGCAACGACTACATCGCAATGGCCTTGGAATGGGGGCCACGTGATGAAGTCATCGCCTGGGCCAACACCATCCTTTCCAAATACCCTGATCGGACAGCGATTATCGTCACCCACGTTTATACCTACAGCGATGGCACGCGCTACGACTGGAAAGTCAAGGGGACGAATCAAGACTACAACCCCCACTGTAAATCCTACGCCTTCAGCGCCCCCCACGACGGCACCGAAAACGTCAACGACGGAGAACAGTTGTGGCAGAAGCTGGTTTCCAAGAACAAGAACGTTCAAATGGTCTTCAGCGGACACGT
>JAJRPE010000566.1 GCA_024280935.1 Candidatus Hydrogenedentota bacterium | reverse complement strand
GCAAGGTACCCTTACACTCAGCATGAGTGCCAACAAAGCAGTTCAAAAAGACCTGTGCCACCTTCTTGAACGAATAATGGACGCCGCTTAGAATTCAGTCCCGCGTTTCGGTACCAAATTTATGCAACGTTGGGGTATAGTGTTGTTCGGTGCCGTCTACCGTTGCGGTAAAGGCAATATCCGCAGGGAGCTGGTAGTCAGCTGTGGCGGCTGTGGCGAAGAAGGTGAGGAGGATCAAGAAGCCGATGCACCGTGCGCATTTCGCGGTGCGTGGTGTAAACAGGTGCATGGTGGTGTCTTTCGGGCAGCATGCCTTTTACGCGATCCTGCTACGGTGGCATAAAAAAGCGGCGAACCGCAAGTGCAGTACCTGCGATTCGCCGCGATGTTAGTGATGTCAGTTTGCTGGACGGATTAATTGTCCAAGTTGGCAAATGCCCTGGTTACGGGATTAATTCCAGGGAACTTGATGAAGCTGACGTGACCATCCATATAGAGCACGTTGGAACCACCAGGAATGTGGCTGAAATTTTCAACCGATTTGGCCGTGCGGTCATTCAGAATGTAGATTCCACTCTGGGCTTTGGCGCTTCCGGCAGCGTTGTTGATGTCCGTGATCAAGAAACGCTCGATACCTTCGCGAAGGCGCAAGAACTTATTGCCCGGTACAAGAACGGGGACGCCGAGGAGAGTAGCCAACGGATCAATATTGAGGTCATTCTCTACCAAGTCTACGGCACTGCCTGCAAGGCCGGCACCAATGATGGCACCATCACCTCCATTTACAGCAAGCTGAAGACCAAACAGCGCACCCATCGGGCCGGGATCCATGCCGAGGCCGAGCATCGCACCTACGAGGGTGGCCGCATCGACGGTGGTCGAGAACGCGCCGTTGTTCAACGTGTCGGGGCTTTGACCATTGAGAATGTACGCATCGTTGATGAGCCAGCCGAGATAGGTATAGGACTCGTTGTCGAAATTGCAGGGCAGAATGGGGAGCGTCGGGTCGCCATTAATGTGCCATGCTTCCTCTCCGGCTTCGCCTTCGGAATCCGATGGACAGATCATTACATTCACGTCCGTCAGATATTCAGGGTAAACTTGGTCGCCCTCGAAGAAGAAGCCAGCGGCATCGCCCCCATCGCAGATACCATCGCCCGCTACGGGTGCTGGGTTAATAAGTGTGGGGACGGCTGAGCGATCAGAAACCGTCGACATGCGCGGATACTTTTCTCCCTTTGATTCGTTGGCATACATCTTGAAGACGACGCCCATCTGCTTGAGATTGTTTTGGCAACTCGACCGGCGGGCGGATTCGCGTGCCCGTGCGAGGGCGGGAAGCAAGATGGCGGCGAGTATGCCGATGATGGCGATTACCACCAATAGTTCAATAAGTGTAAAGCCTTTTTTTTTCATGGGTATTCTCCTTGTGAAAATGGATGTCGTTAAATTGAAAATGGGTATGAAGTCCAGATTGATCACATGTGTCCATAAGCCCGACCTTTGAAACTCGCCTTGGCACACTGCTTGGGCTAAGTTCCCGCTTTCTTCACGCATGACCGATAACCTACAAGCAGGATATCAGCTAGTCTCTAATTTGTCAACAGGTAATTTAACTGGTTCGCTGGGAGGGGTGTCTTCTATAAAAAAACATCGTAAAGCTATATATAAATGTGGTTTAGGTCATTCAACCTGCGCACCATATTGCTTGAAGTGGCTCGGAAAATGTTTTACTTGACCGAACATTATCGATAATGTAAACTATCTCAATGGATGCATTCAGGGACACGCCCAAGGTAGCACGATAAACGCAGACGCTTAACGCTTCTACCTTTATAATCCCTTGTCTTTCACGAGGAGTATTTCAAGACGTGAATCGGAACAAGCCGACTATATACGATGTGGCCAAGAAGGCTGGTGTCTCTGCGAATACGGTCAGTCGTGCGATCAACGGAAAGTCCGGCGTGGGAGAAAAGACCCGTGATCGTATTGCAGACATCGTTCGTGAAATCGGGTACCACCCGCATATTGGCGCACGGGCCTTGCGCGGTACACGGGCGGGCTGCATCGGGGTGATCATATCCGCCCGCTCCGAAGATGTGCCGATAAGTAATCCTTTTGTGATGTGGATGTTTACCGAACTCTACCGGGTATTCGGCAGACACGGGGAGCGCATCTGTTTTGACATGAACCCCTATGCAAACGCGTCGGACACGGACTATGCCCGCAGCATTTGGGACAAGCTGTTTTCGGCCTGTGTGATTATCAGTCCCTTGGCCACCGATGACACCACCATTCACCAAATACATCGGTCAGGGATTCCGTATTTATCCCTGGGCCGCGTGGACACATTGCCCGAGTGCAGCTGCGCCACAGTGGACTATGAATTAGGCGCTTACCAGAGCACAAAGTACCTGATTGATCGGGGGCATACCTCGATTGCCATGCTGAAAGCGTTTTCCGGCTTTCAGCCAAGCTTGGATCGCAGGCGGGGTTACTCGCGTGCGCTGGCCGAGGCGGGCATTGAACCGGATGAGCGGTTGATTCAGTCCGTCAATTTCACGACCACGAATAACGCTAATATTGTCCACCGCCTCTTGGTGGACACCGAGGTTACCGCGCTGGTGGATTGCAGTGCCACGGAAGACGCGGCCAGTCTTCGCGAGGGAGCGTGGCGGGCGGGCCGGGTGCCCGGGCAGGATTTTGAGGTGGTCGTGTGGACCTATAGCAACGAGCGGGCTGTTTTGCCTGAAGCCACCGCACACCTGTTTTTGCCGGTGCGTGAATCGGCCGCAGAAGGCTTGGAATTGCTCGCAGAGTGGTATAACGGTAAGCGTGAGGGCCCCATAGATATTCAATATGCGCCAACGTTGTTTGAGTCTATGCCGAACGTTGAAATTTCACCGCCAGAGCGCCTTTTCGGTGAATTGAGATAAGTCACCCTGCGTCCAGACTTCCTTGTGCCGTCAGTTTTTGGGGTGTTTTCAGGAAATGGACTTGACACTTTTTATGATTTGGAAAGTTTTTTCTCGTCACTGCGGGGCGAAGACGTGTCGAAGGTGGGTGCCACGGGTAGGCCCGCAGGGTTTACCCGTGTAATCCCGGGGTCTTCCGGGACGGGTAGTGTCCTCTTTTTGTCGGCAGGTACTTCACGGGTAAAGCCCTGAGAGGCCTACCCGTGGCACCCGACGTTAAAAGTGCCAAACCCAATTCCAGCGGGGTCAGGAAGTCTATTTCGTGTCTTGTACCCACGACTGTGGAAAGGTTGCGAGGGAGATTTGCTCGTTGTAGCGTGTTGTGCCCCACTCAAAGAGGCAAAGTATGCGACCGTCCGCCCGCTGCGCCAGATCGGAATAGGCGCTCGGTCCAGCTTCCAGCAGGCGGGTGTGCTTCCAGCTTTTCCCTTCGTCCTCGCTCAGGCGCACGGAAAGCCCGGCACGTTCAGCACCTGGAATATTGGTAAAGAGCACGTTGCCGTTCCTGAGGCGCAGGATGCTGCCTTGGCACGTGGGGTCGGGGAGGTGCGGGTCGAGCGTCGGCTCGGACCATGTTTCGCCGCCATCGTTGCTCTCGGCGGTGGCGCGGTACCCGGCCTTATAGGCGCGCATGTTGAGCAGCAGGGAGCCGTCCGACCGCTCGATCACGGTACACTCGTTCAGGCGCGGTATCGTTTCCGGCACGAGACCGCCCGGTTGCCATGTCGTGCCCTCGTCGTCCGAATAGACAATGCCGGCGCGGTATCGCTTTTCCTTGGCGCGCGGCTCAGCATCGCAGTACCAAAGGGGCACGATCAGGCGTTCGTTGCGCAGTTGAATGCCATGGCCCGGTCCCGCTCCGATACGCAGCCAGGGGAAATTCACGCCTTTTAAGACCGGGGTGCGTTCCTCCGGTGCGGCCCAGTGGCGGCCCTCGTCGGTGCTTCGGGTATAGAACAGGCGCTTGTTGTTGCGGGTGAAGAGGAGATGGATGGTATCGCTGTCATGAATGATAATGGGGCAGGGGTTGCCGATGGTGATGGGGGCGTTGCCGCCGTCTTCGTGGACCAGCTGCAGGGCACCCCAAGTCTTGCCGCCATCGACGCTGCGCTTTAATGCCAGGTCGATATCGCCCTGGTCGCGGTCACTATTCTTGCGCGCTTCGCAGAAGGCGAGGACGGTCCCATTGTTGGTGACGACGAGCGCTGGGATGCGGTAGGTATGGTAGCCGTCTTCACCGCCCACGAATACATCCGTCTTGCTGAACGGTTCTTCCGCGAGGGCTGAGAAGACGAAGAGGGTGACCATAACGGCGGTGGAAAGATAGCGGAGAGGATTCATGATTCTTGTCCGACGATTTGGTTGACGGGAACAAACTGTATCAGGGTCATTTCCGGCGGGCAATTGATGCGTATGGAGGGCAGGCCTTTGTTGTGCCCCGCCCCGATCCCAGCCGAAACGTTCAGGCGGGTAGCGCCGAGTTCACGGTAACCCCGTGCCCATTTCTGCGGTGCGCCGCTGGAGGTTACAATCGCGCCGTAGAAGGGGATGCGCACTTGTCCCCCGTGGGTGTGGCCCGCGAGACATAAATCAATGGGCAGGTCCAGGAGCCGCGTGATGTAGTCGGGACGGTGCCCCATCACGATGTTGAGGGCATCGGCTGGGCTGTCATTGAGCCAGTTTTCAATGAGGGGGACGGGGGTGACGTCTCGCGTGCGCGTGTGGGACAGCGAAAGGCCCAGAAGGCGGATGTGGAGGTCCTCGGTGCGTATTTCCACCGCCTCGGTAGGAAGAAAGCGGATGCCGCCGAGTTCGTTGGGCGTCGCCTTGAGAATGGGCGTGTCGCTTTCGCCTTCCACGGTGTACATGCCCAGAGGCGGGGTCAGTGTGGCAAAGAGTCGGGCAAGTTTTGGCAGCTCGCTCGCGTGGGTAAGCTTGCCGGTAGGTTGGAGGAAGTCGCCAGTGTGGAGTATGAGATCGGGGTTCAGTTCGTTGATCGTTGCGAAGACTTTTTCCTCATAGTCGCTAATGCCACCCGACTGGATATCGGAGATGTGGAGGACGGTGATCGGACGACTCACTTTGTCGGTGGCGATGGTGATTTCGCGAATCTGGAGCATGTGAGGCTCGATATGGGTGGCGTAGACGCGCAATCCGAATAGGGCGGCTGCGGAAATGAGCCATAGCGCGGTCATTCGGGGGATGTTGTATTTTGGGAGGGGGCGGCGGCGATAGGCAATAACCGCGAAGAAGGCGAGGCAGAGGGGCATGGCGAGGGTATTGAAGTTATAGGTGATGCGAAGCATGGTGTCGAAGTGGATGTAGTAGAAGAGAAGGAGAAACAGCGTGTTGGCGGTGAGGAACACGGTGGGCGGGGCGACGATGCACAGAAGGTACAGCCGTAAATTGGAGGTGTTGGTGCTTGGAAGGTGCATTGGCGCGTGCCCCTGAGCCTGAAAATACTAACGAAGCAACGAGTGCTCTTCACTATGAAGCATGTGCCGGTCGTGTGTCAATTGCTCCCGTAGGCTTCGCGCCGATCCGTGCGGCGGGCGAGTTCGCTGGTGTAGCGGTAGCCGAGGGTGTCGGCGTGGGCGTCTATCCATTTGGTCAGGCGGGTGGTATTGCTCGGCGCTGTGTCGACATGGAGCAGGTTGTCCATGAGCCCCTGAATTTCTTCGCGGGTGATGATGACATCGCCAACCCACGTTCCCATGAGCGCGCAGGCACCATAGGCCACCACGGGCGGAAGGGAGACGATGGGACGACGCATTCCGATGCGCGTCCCGATGGCCTCGACAAGCTCGCGATAGGTGAAGGTCTCGGGGCCAATAGCGTTAACCGTCTGGTTTTCGCGCGATTCTCCCGCGTCGCTGGCAAGTTCGGCCAGGTCCTCCACGTGGATCGGTTGCAGCTTGTAGCTTCCATCACCGAAAACGCCAAACACGGGAAAGCGGCGGAGCGCCCAGGCGATGTTGTTGATGAGAATGTCTTCCT
>JAJRPE010000565.1 GCA_024280935.1 Candidatus Hydrogenedentota bacterium | reverse complement strand
GACACGCAGAGGTCGGCAAACTCCGCCGCCTTGTCGAGGCCATGGACTTCGGCGGTCCACGTAATGCCCATGGGGCCCGGATAAATATGCCCAAAGACATGGCCACCCACAACGCCGTAGGTGGGACACACATTCATGCAGGCACCACAGCGGATGCAGCGGAGGTTCTCCCGCATCAAGGGGTCCTCACGCATTTTTCGCCGTCCGTTGTCGAGGATGACAATATGGGACTCACGTGCCTCGCCATCGGCACCCATGGGATTGCGCCCGGCCATCCAGGTGACGTAGGTCGTGGGCAACTGGCCCGACGCGCTCACGGGGTGGGCGAGGACCATGGCCATGGCGTCGTCCATGGTCTCCACGATTTTCTCCAGGCCCATGACGCAGATGTGGACCTTACCCAGCGCAGAGACGAGACGGCCATTACCTTCGTTGGTCTCGATGCAAATGGCCCCCGTATCGGCAACACCCACATTGGCCCCCGTCATGCCGATATCGGTATTGAGAAAGATAGGCCGCAGATAACTGCGCACCACGGGCATGATGGATTCGATGGTGGCCTCGACGGGCTTGCCGGTTGCCTTGGCGAAAATCTTCGCCACATCATCGCGCATTTTATGGACCGACGGAAAGACCAGGTGGAAGGGTTTTTCATCCACCAACTGGATAATCAACTCGCCGAGATCTGTCTCCACCACGCTCAGGCCCGCTGCTTTCAAGTCGTCATTAATCTCGATCTCTTCGGTCGTAAGCGACTTGGACTTAGAGACGGTTTTTGCCTCATGTTTCCGGGCGACCTCCAGACAATAAGCAATCGCATCAGGGCCGTCCTTCGCCACGTGGACGAAACAGCCCCGGGCCTCCGACGCCTTGACGAAGCGCTCCAAAAGCATCTCCTGATCGTCAATGCAGCGGTCTTTGATGGCCCGGACCTCATCGCGAAAGGCCGTGCCGCCCGGCAAGGTCAGGAGGCGCTCCGTCCGCTTATCGCGGCCCCGCTTCATGCAGTTGTAGAGGGCCGTGCGCTGCTTTGGTTCTTCGATGGCCGTGGTGATAGCTTCGTTCAGGCGTTGCTGGCGTGGCGTGCTCATGCGTCGTCTCCCAGGATAATGATCGCGTGGGCATGTTCCGGGCCATGTACGCCCAGCGTCAGAATCATCTCAATATCACCCGTCCGGCTCGGTCCCGAGATATAGCTGATCATGATGTTCTCCGGGTGCTCCTTATAGAGCTGGGTCATGCGATCCGCCGAGCCCCGCAAGGTGTCCACGAGGTCCTTGGCGTAGACCACGCCAATGTGGGTACGGGGAAGCGAGGAGACCAAGCGGCTGGCGTCATCGAAGACCACCTCGGCCAGGGTGCCCGTTTCCGCGATACCAAAACGCGCGCCCGTAACGCCCACCTGCACCTGGTCGAGTTCGGAAACCGCCGTCTCGGAGGCATAGGGCGGACGCAGCACTTCCATGCCCGCCGACGCGCATTTGGCGGCCGCACCATCAATAAGGCCGTCGGACAATTCGGAAAAAGCAACGCGGGTTGCGCCCATGTCCTGGGCAATTTTAGCGATAAGGTCGGTGACTTCGTCTTCGCTTCGGACTACGTAGGCATGGCCGTCAACGGCCTCAAAAGCGGCCTTGAATGTTTGGGCTAGGGTTTCACTCACGGTGCTGGTCTTTCCTGGTTTGTCGTTTGTTTGTCGGCACGCGATGTGTGCGTCGGTAACAGGAGGTTGGGCATCTTGCCCGACACAAGCCCCGCTACGGTATCGAAAGGCACTTCACGCCAACCAAGTCGGCGTGCAAAATTTCGTAAAGGCTCAGACCGCCAATTCTTACGCCGAATGTCAGAGAAGTGAAATTCAATCACCCAAGCGCGTCTGTTTGAGCAACATGCGCTTTGTGTCGGGCAGGGATGCCCAACCTCCTATCCTTTCATGGCCCATTTGTCGAATCCGATTTCATCCAACTCCGCCACCAACGCGTTGTACCCGGCGTCATCCAGGCTCTTGAGCGGCAAGCGCGACGGGCCGCAATCGAGTCCAATGAACTTCATGGTGGCCTTTACACCCGCCATCTTCTGATGAGACAACATGAGTGCTACGATGCGGCCCGCCTCTACTTGGAGAGCAAAGGCTTCCTTGTTATCACCCGCGTCGAAGGCGGCTATGGCCTTCTGGTAGATGGGCGCCATAAAATTGTAGGTACTCCCCACCGCCCCATCGGAACCCACGGCGTAGCCGCTGATGCACATGTCGTCCACACCAAAAAAAAGTTGGTACTTGCCTTGGACCTGGTCGATAGAAGCCTGGAATTCCTGAAGGAAGTGGCTGCTGAATTTCAGGCCCGCGAAGGAGGGTATCACGGCGGGCGCGGCGCGAATAAAGTCACCCGTATTAAAGGCCACATCCGTCAGCGTGGGGATGTGGTAGTAGTAAAATGGCAAGTCCGGCGCACCTGCGGTAACTTCTTTCAGACACGCGAGCAGCATGTCCAGGCTATCCGGCTTGAAGTAGGTGGGCGGCAGGGCGCTCAGGGCGTCGGCGCCAATCGCGGCAGCGTGCTCCGCCAAGCCACGGGCTTCGTAGTTGCTCGCATGGCCCACCTGCACCACCACGGGGATGCGCCCCGCAGCCGCCTTCACATGGACCTCCGCAACGAGCTTGCGCTCTTCCGTCGTGAGGAGGGGGCCTTCGCCCGTGCTGCCGCAAACGTAGAGGCCGCCGATTTTGTGGGCCACGAGCCGGTCCACAATCCTCGGCACGAGGTCGAGGTTCAAGCTGCCATCGGCGTGCATGGGGGTAAAGGTGGCGGCAATCAGGCCTGATAATTTTTTCATTGGGGACTACTTTCTATGTGACCCTCACGGGCAACGATAATAGACTGCGGGTGCCACGGATAGGCCCGGTAGGGTTTACCCGTGAGAACCACCATTTCGGAATTTGGCTCATCTCTCTCGCTGATAGGAACTACACGGGTAAGCACGCATCCAATATCGTGGCCAACTCTGGGCCTCTTGACCGTGCTCAAGGCCTGCGAAGGAAGCTTCAAGGGTGCCACCCTCACACGCAGCCGGTTCCCGGCTAAGTTTGCGGGTGCGGGTTCGCGAACACTTTCACTTGGCTTGGGAATGCCTTCGGTATTGAGTCTATTCTGATGGCTCGCACCCGCAAGCTCCCCCGCTTCGCTCCTCCACGTGAGGGTGGCACCCTTGTAGGTCGTTTTTGTAAATGTAGGGTTGTGGCCCTGCCACCTCAGGTTAATTCTCACCCGTGCTCCCCCTCCATGTATTGTATTTGTTGGTCCATCGCATTAAGGATGTGCCGCCGCATAATTTCCGCCCCTTCCTCGCCGTCGCCGTTTCCGATGGCCTCCATGATGGCGCGGTGCTCCTCCAGCGTCTGCTCGCCCTTTACCGGCGAAGAATCCCTCGGCTTGCTGCGGTTCACGTGGGACAACATCCGCACGCTGCTCGCCGCACGGGCCAGCCAGTCGTTGTCCGCCGCCTCGATAATGGTCTCGTGGAAGGCCGCGTCCTGCGCCACCCATTCCCAGAGAAGCTTCTTGTCCCGCAGCTCCGACGTATCGGACCCGATAGCCGCCCAAATCTCCGCCGCCCGGTCGCCTATTTTCTCCAAACGGCGCTGCTGGTACGACTGGATGTTGTCCGCCGCTTCACGCACGGCGAAGCACTCCAGTTGTTCGCGAAAGGCGTAGAGCTTGATCATGTCCTTGATGCTGAATTCGCGCACAAAAGCGCCCGCGCCCGGAATATGCTCCACCAGGCCTTCGCTGGTCAGGCGCGTCAGGGCCTCCCGGATGGGCATGACACTTACCTCCATCTCCTCCGCCAAGGTACGGTTTACCAGACGCATTCCCGGAGGGTATTCTCCCGAGCTAAGCTTCTTCAGCAAATTCTCGTAAACGGCGTGTGATGTGAGGGGGGACATGGTCCGGCTGCTCCTGTTATCTCCTGTTATCTCATGTGATAACATGCTATCACCTGCAAGCGCCCCGCGCAAGGGATGGGCTGTCGTCGAAGACACCATGGGTGGACACTGTGGACTTGGTGGACGCAGTGGACATATCAAGAAAGAGCGTGTCGGGGTTTAACGCTGTCCACCTGGTCCAGCGCGTCCACCAAGTCCACAACGCGCCGCTCTTGCCGTCATGCTTTGATGCCTATATAATCGCACTGATCTCCGTGGCGGTAACTTGCCGTCACCGGGCGAGTCTCTGTTGTTAATTTCTATTCCGGAAAATCACACTATGCCTCCTTCTATCACCCATCCGCCCGTCACGCCCCTCCCTGAAAAGGACGCTTGGGCACAGCAGTTAAAACAGATCGCCGTGGAGCCCCTCGAATTCTGCGAGGACTTCCCCGCCATCGCCAAGCGCTACGAAGCGTGGTGGCATCAGGATATCGTCGACCGCCCTATCTTCATGGCGAGCGCGAACACGAATCCCGCACGGCCCATCACCCGCCGTCTCGATTTACTCGAAGATGCCGCTGCCTGGTTCGAGGCGAAACTTCAAGACATGAAACAAACCCGGTGCGTGGGTGATATGCTCCCCCACATTCGCGCCGATTTCGGACCGGTGCTCCTGGGGGGCATGATGGGCGGGCGGCTCGAATTCGGTGAGGATACGGGGTGGACCCATGCCTTCATCGATGACACGTGGTCGAACGAACCGGATTGGGTGCTGCGCGAGGACAATCCGTGGTGGCGGATGTTGCGTGAATTGACCGACCGCATCGCGCAAGACGCGGCGGGCCGCTACCTCGTGTGTACGCCGGACCTCGGCGGCTCGGCGGATGTGCTGTTGAACCTGCGGGGCGCGTCGAACCTGTGCATGGATGTGCTCACCCAGCCCGACCGCATCAGCGCGGCCATCACGGCCCTCTACCCGGCGTGGTTCGAGGCCTTCACGGAACTCTACCGTATCGCCCTCGGACACGGCGCGGGGATGAGCCATTGGATTGGCCTGTGGTCGAGCGCGCCCTACATGGTGCCCGCCTGCGACTTCAACTACCTCATCGGCCAGGACGATTTCAACTGTCTCTGTCTGCCGGACATCGCACGACAAGCGGCGACCATCGGGCGGGGTGTCTTCCACCTGGACGGCCCCCAGGCCACGAAACACATCGACGCCCTCCTCGAAGTGCCCGATATCCAGGGGATCCAGTTCACCCCCGGCGAAGGCACGCCCTCGGCCCTTGCGTGGGTCGATATGTTTAGCAAGATTCAAGACAAGGGACGTTCGCTGCTCGTGTTTTGCCCGCCCGAGGAAGTCTTGGAGCTGTGCGATGCCGTGAAGCCTGAGGGGCTGGCGATTCAGGTGCTCGGCAAGATCGCGCCGGATGACTTGGACGAGCTGTATAGGGCCTTTTGCAAACGCTACAGGGGGTGAGTGCAGAAGGGTGGCACAGCCGCCCCGGCTGTAAATCACAGGCGAGACCCTGTGCCACGCTACACCGTCCACTTGGTCCACCCCGTCCACCAAGTCCACAACGTAACGAGATCCACCCCAACGTCCCCAAAAAGAAAAAGTACGAGCAGGCCTGTAAGCCGGGTTCTGTCTAGGGGCCGAAGCCCCCGAGACGGCCATTCATCTGGGACGCATGTCGCCATGCGCCTCAAGCTTCCTACCCGGGAGCAGCGCGGGCCACGCCTGTAGCTCCCCTATTTGGAATTGCTCCAGGTGGGGTTTGACAAGCCGCCGTGTCGCCACGACGCTGGTGCGCTCTTACCGCACCTTTTCAACCTTACCGGCCTTCCGAAGAAGACGTAGGCGGTGTGTTTTCTGTTCCACTTTCCGTCGGATCGCCCCGCCTTCGCGTTACGAAGCACCTCGCCCTATGGAGCCCGGACTTTCCTCCATATCCCCGAAGGGATACCGCGACCGTCCGGCCTGCTCGTGCGGGTAGTATATCGCAAACGCCACAGCCCACGGGAGTTTTGCGAAAAGGAGGTTGGGCATCTTGCCCGACACAAGAGGCGCGTTGCTCGATCCAGCACAAAAGAAGTCATGGAAACAAAACACAGGCGGGACGCCTATGCTACGAGGCCTCGTCCCATGTTGTTTGAAGGTCGTCCAAAATTCTTCCTCTTCGTGCTCACTCAAACCCATCCGGCCCGATCCATAGTCCATCGCTCACTCGGTTCAACATCAATAAGAAGGTCGGCTCGTGAAACTCAACGCCAAGCCGATAGCCTCCATCCAACGACGCATAGTCATAGGGGCTTCCCGTCAGGGGATTGACGGGAATATCCTCACCAAACAACTCGGCAGCTTCGTCCAGGCTTTCTGGATAGCGCCCGTATCGAACACGGTGTCGGCCAAGGGCAATCGCCAGGGATATCACGTCCAATTGAAGTTGGGCCATGGCATTTTCAGGAAATACATGATGGACAATGTCGATGACGCTCGCGTGTGCTGCCGATTGGGACCGATAGCCTTCGGGATCGTAATACGTCAAATCATAGTCATCCGTCAGACGCCGAAGCGTCGACTCCACCTTGTAATAGGGTTCCGAAGACAACTCCGTCAGCGTCGTCATGAGGGGCGCAAAGCGAGCCGCGTCATTGTTGAGCGTAGGCTGCCGCACCTTTCGAACCATGCTTCTGATGCCTTCTTTGATGAAATGGGCCTCTTGCAAAACTGTCGCTGTACGAACATGCGGATATCTCGCAACATACTTTTCCATGAAATCTTGCCCACGACGCTCATGGACGAGTCGAAGCATGTGCGCCCAGCTTTCATCCTCCACCACCCCGGCACGAAGCGCATCAACTATCAGCGCGGCATACTGGGGCACAATCAGGTAGGGAGGCACGGGAAAGCATGATGTACAGCGGAGGGCCATCATACAAATCAGGTCTTCCACAGCCAGGGCATAGTCTTTCCTGGACACCCCGAGAGCCAACTCCATTGGAAGCACAAGCCAGATATACTCCATTTTCACCATCTCTGATGCCGTTGGAAAATCGCATGTCGGCTCGTAGGTACGTGCAAACGCCTTGAGTGCCGCAAGATACTCCCCACGCGAGTCCACATACACCCGCATGGCCGCCCAATCTTCCTCAGGCACTTTCGCTGGATCACCACCGTGCCCTTTAAGAAAAATGGCGCACTGTACTGCCCGACGCTCTAATTCTGTAGGGCGCAAATCTAAATTAAAGGGCTTGCCAGATTGCATTGCCAGCCAGCGATCCAACTGGTCCTCGCAATCCCCGCTTGAAGGTTGCCTACGGGCAGAACGCATTTCACCCGCATCGGCGGATGGAAAAGAGCGGTCCACGCTCTCCTCCACATGCGAGCGGACCGCCGCGATGGCGAAATCACCTTTCGCAGCCATCGAATCCGTGACAAACTCCAAAGCAATGAAGCCCAATGCCAAGAGCGCCACCACACTGGCGAAGCCCCAACCGATGATTTTTTTCATTCCGCCGCTCCTGCCACAGGTTCATGTAACCTCTGCTCTCGTCCCCGCAGTATACCCCAGCCTCGACGCCCCACGGAATATTGTCCAAGATTCGATTGACATCGGCGAATAAATACATGCTATCCTTGCTATCAGCAGTAACACAAAGGTGACCTCTGGCGAGCCACCGAAACGGAAATACAGGCAACCTTCCGGAGAATACATGGCAGCTATGCAAGCACACAGGGAATTGCCCTATACCGGTCTGGCGGTAAGTGATGGCGTCGTTGTTGCGACGGCCATCGTTCTCTCTCCCAGAAATCAGGATGCAATCCCGTGCTATCGCATTGAGCCGGATAACATCGACCGCGAAGTGACCCGGCTGGACAGTGCCCTCGCGGGTGCGGCCACCCAGATTACAGCCCTCATTGAAGAAGTCACCACCCGCATCGGCGCGGCCCAAGCCAATATCTTTATCGCCCAGAAAATGATGGTGGAAGACACGGTCTTGCGTTCAGAGATCGTCCAGGCGATTACCGATGAACGCCTGAACGCCGAGGCAGCCCTGGAAAAAACATTCGACGGCTACGAGAAGCTCCTTCAGGAAGTGGACAACGAGTACCTGAGCGAACGGGCTTCGGACATCGGGGAGCTCCGGCGGCGCGTCCACGAACTGCTGTCGGAATCCATGACGCAATCGGCCTTCGATGCTCACGCGCACCTGACAGCAGAACCTCATATCATCGTGGCGACAGACTTGGGCGCGAACGAAACGGTCCAGCTCAACGCCGACAACACGGTCGGCTTTATTACCGAACACGGCGGCACGGCCTCGCATGCGGCCATTCTGGCCCGAGCCATGGGCATACCCTCGGTAAGCGGCATCCCGAAAATTGCGGAGATGCTCCAGACGGGAGATCCCGTTCTCCTCAACGGCGACACGGGCGACGTCATCCTCCACCCCACGGAGGAGACCCTTTCCCTCTATCCTGGTGCACGCCGCACGACCCACCACGCCGCACGACGTGTAGACCCCGTAGCGGGTTTCACCGTCCGGGCCAACATCGGATTGAGTAGTGAAGTCGAGCTTGTCAAGGACGTTGCTGCGGAAGGCATTGGACTCTATCGCACCGAGTTTGAGTTCCTGGCAGCGGGCAAAGTCCTGGACGAAGAGGCCCAGTACAGCCGCTACCGAAGAATCGTAGAGGCCTTGGAGGGCCAACCCTTCTACGCGCGTCTGCTGGATGTGGGCGGCGACAAGGAAGCCCCTTACCTCGACCTCCCCAAAGAGGAGAACCCCGGCCTTGGATTTCGCGGCGCCCGCCTGCTATTGGGACGGCCCGACCTGCTTATTCCCCAGGTTCGTGCCATGGCCCGCGCTTCGTGTCATGGACGCATCCACCTCATCTACCCCATGATCGTCGACTTGGACCAATTCCTGATCCTCCGCGAACGCATACGCCAAGCCATACAGGATATACCCGGTCACGATCTCCGCCATGGCATCATGTTTGAAGTGCCTTCGGCCTGCCTCATGGCCCGCGAACTTTTTGAGGTGGCCGACTTCGGCTCCATCGGATCCAACGACCTCATTCAATATCTTTTCGCCATTGACCGAAACAATGAGCGCATCGCTGCGGACTACGATCCCGACAAGCCGGTTTTCTGGCGGCTGCTCCAGGATCTCGCCGATGCCGCACGCGACGCAGGCAAGCCTCTCTCTCTCTGCGGCGAAATCGGCGGACAACCCCAATACCTGCCCCGCCTCATCGAGCTCGGCATCGACTGCACCAGCGTCAGCCCGCGCCTCGTGGGCCTTGCACGGGTAGCAGCGCGCAAGCATCTCACGGTCACCGCCGGACGCTGAGGATTCGGCCTCAAATCCCGTCAAAGGGTTTCCCGTAACGCCCCAAAGTTCGTGCGCTGTCTAGCGACATGGGGAAACGGTCGGCGGGATAGCGCAGGTATTCCACATGCCCATCGAGGTAGAGCACGTTGCCCCCGCCTGGGATGTGGGAAAAATCAATAACCTTGGTCGTGGCATGATCCCACATGAGCGGAATCGTGCTGCTCGATTGCGCGCTGGCAGCCGGGTTATTGATATCCGTAATAAGAAATCGCTCAATGCCTTCTCGCAAGCGAAAGAGCACATCACCGCCCCCCGCTTGGGTTCCCGCATAGAGCGCCGACACCTCAAAGTCCGCCTTGCTCGCCCCACCAGCCGTCGCCACGTTGGCTAAGGCCAATTCACCCCAGGGCATGCCCAGGAACTCTAGTTCCTCATGCCGGCCATTGATACCCGTGCCCACCGTGCCCACGAGCGGTCCCAAAATGTTCACGTCTTCCATGATTAGCCAACCCGTGTAGTGGTAGGGTTCCTGTCCGATTTCTTCTGGTTCGATAATTCCATCGCCGTCGCCCTTGCCCGCGTCATAACGTTCCACGTTGTCCTTGGTGGCTGCCCAAGAAGGACACCAGATCACGTCGTAGTCCGAAATGTATTCTGGAATCATGGCCGGGCCGTTAAACATCATTTCCACGCTGAGGGCACCGAAAATATTGACCAACTGCCGCGACGGATAGCGCCCGCTGTCTTCCGAGGCGAACATGTGGAGCGAGAGCCCCATCTGCTTGAGGTTGTTCGCACAGGAAGCCCGCCGCGCCGCTTCCCGCGCACGGGCCAGGGCGGGCAACAAAATCGCCGCCAGTATGCCAATGATGGCGATAACCACCAACAACTCAATAAGTGTAAAACCACCACGTGACATCTTCTTCATTTTTTAGACTCCTTAAAAAACAGAAATTGACCTTCATAATACTTATTTGTTGGCGGATCCAACGCCCTGTGTTCCCCTCCTTGGAGGGGTTAGGGGTGGGTTAGAGCCTTGATACCTGAAAATAACCCACCCCCAGCCCCTCCGAGGAGGGGAGCCTTTTCGCCCCCGAAACGCTAACACGAGCTTCGCCCACAACCCAAGACCGTCATCCCCGCGAACGCGGGGATCCAGTGGTGTATCACTATGGCTCTACCGCGTTCTGGATTCCCACGTGCGTGGGAATGACGTAGCACTTTCTCTTTTTATTGGCCTAACTGAACTTTGAAAAATCGGGCACGCGTTTTTCCGCGAAGGCCTGAAAAGCCTCCGCCGCCTCGGGGGACGTAAGCCGTCCCATAAATTGCTCGAACTCCGTTTTCATCACGGTGCCAATGGCCTCCCGGTCGCGGCCCCGAATCAATTCCTTGCTGACGCGCACCGCTTCCGGCGGCTGGGCAACCACCTTGGCCACCTCCGCCATGGCGCGAGTGACCAGATCTTCCGAAGGGAACTGGGCGTTGGCCAGCCCCATGGAGACGGCCTCAGCCCCATCGAACGCCTCGCCGAGGAGCAATAACTCCGATGCCTTCGCCGCACCCACGAGCCGGGGAAGGAGCAAACTTGACGCGCCCTCCGGGCAGAGGCCCAAGGTGACAAAGGGGAGTTTCAGGCGGGCGTTGGAGCCCACGTAGACCAGATCACAATGAAGCAGCATGGTCGTGCCAATACCAATCGCCATACCTTCTACAATACCGACCAGGGGCTTTTTCATAGTAACAATTGCTTTGAGAAACTGCCCGACCGAAGAATCATCACCAGTGGGTGGATTCTGCATAAAATCCATGAGATCATTACCGCTGGTGAAGACATCGTCTGTTCCCCGTATGACCACGGCGCGAATCGATGGATCGGCTTCCGCAGCCAGCAAGCTGTCGGCCAAGGTCTGATACATGGCGACTGTGAGGGCGTTTTTCTTTTCGGGACGATTTATTTGAAGCGTCATGACATAGTCAGCGCGGGTAACGAGTATGTGATCAGAACCGGACATGGAATTTCCCTTGATGTCATGCGTGCTGCGATCGGCAAACACTGGATTCGAAAAGTCTATTTCAACGCTTCACGCAGCGTAGGTTCCATAGCGTCAGCCTGGCGAAAAAAGCCCAAGTCTGTCGGATGCGTTCCATCGACCGTGCCCAAGCCATCATCGCCCAAAAGGTCATCGCACGGCACGTAGGAAAGTCCCGTCACGCCGTCCTTCAGGAGCTGGGCGTAGACCTCTTTGAGCGCCTCGTTTTTGGGTTCGTGTCCACCTCCACCGTAAAACCAACTGTTCTGGTAAATGATGTTCTCCACCAACACGATGGGCGTATCCGGGTGTGCCTTGCGCAAACTCAGGACCACGGGTGCCACGCGCTCCGTAACCATGGCGGGATTCATGTTGGGAAGACAGTCGAGAACAAAGACGCTCGCATCGATTTCGGCAATGAGCGTACCCATCTCCGGCTCCATTTTTCCGTTGCCAGAGAATCCCAGATTGATGGTCTCCCGATCAAGTCGCTGGCCCAGGATGGCGGGGTAGGCCATGCCAGGTCGAGAGGCGCAGCCACCATGGGTAATCGACGTGCCGTAAAACACAATGGGGCGCGGGTCGACGCGCTCAGGCCCCTTCGCCAGCGTGCTGCCCGCCTTTACCCCAATTTCGAGTTTTGTCGTCCCATTGTAAAGCGGCAAGAAAATCATGTATTCAATCATCCCTCCCGGCGCTTTTCCCACGAGTTTAGCGCGGTTGTTGTTCTGCTGACTCGGTCGTCCCTGGGCCACCCACCGCCAGCGATCACCATCCTTTGCATAAAGGTCCAGTCCACTCACCCCTGTTGCGGGCATGTGTATCATCGCAAGATTTTTATTGGTCACCGACCAGCGGGCGGATATTTCAGAGGAGTCGCTAAGGAAGCGCACGGCCATCCCTGCGGAATGGCTGGACAGGTGCCAGACGGCCGGCGGGACCTTCCCCTCCGCCTTGGCGGGCATCCGGTGGTAGGGCGCGGCCATCTCGTCCCAACCCTGGCCTTCTATACCAATCGTAAGTGCGTCAAACCACTGTAGATCCTCGCCAGGTTCGACGACGGCGAAATTGGGATCAAGCACCTCTATCTCCGTGAGCGCTGTTTCAGCAGCCAGAGCGCCGGGAGCGAGTAGAATTGAGGCCGTGGTGGCAAGGGCGATCACAGCAAAAAAACGGTGCATTTCGGAGGTCTCCTGTATGGGGTTGAGTCCCGCGAGTGTACGGTGCTTCATGGGAGCGATGCAAACACTGGATCTCGCCGGGGCCGACCCTCTACCATGGCATGGTGTCTTGTGTTTCTATTCAGGAGTTCAAACAATGCTTAATTTGCTTCTTCCGCTCGTAATTCTGGCAGCAGGCAACGCGGGAAAAATCGAGTATGAAACGATTACCTTCAACAGCACCCACGACAACACCGAACAGCCCGCACGTTTCTACCTCTCCCCGGAGCGTGGCCCCCAGCCGCTGTTGGTCCTGCTCCATTCCTGGAGCACGGATATGTACAACTACAATCCCGATTCGTGGGTAGCGGTCGCCCGAAGCCACGGGTGGCACGTG
>JAJRPE010000564.1 GCA_024280935.1 Candidatus Hydrogenedentota bacterium | reverse complement strand
GATTGCAGGGCGATGTGAATCTGCAGCTTACGGTGGGCGGGAGAACATGCGTCGGCCTGGCCTGTTCGGTGACACCCGCCGCGCCCCCCGCACGCCCGGAACCCGTCAATCTGGATACCGCAATGGAGGGCGGCATTCTGGGAAGTGAACCCGAGGAAAGCATGGAGCTGGTTGAAACATCGGATGCACCGGCCATGCCCGACGAAAACGCCGCCATCATCGCCCCAGCGCCTGTGTCGGTGCCAGCCGTAACACCGCCAGAGCAGCAAGGATCGGTGAGCAAGAAAACGCGCCTTGCCATTATCATCGACGACGGAGGCTATGTCCGAGCCGATACGGACCGGGTCCTCAAGCTGGATCCCCGCCTGACACTGGCCATCCTGCCCAACACCCCCCATGGCAAAGCCACGGCCCAGGAAGGCTCGGATTTGGGCTTTGAGATCATGCTTCATATGCCCATGGAAACCCACAGCGCGACGGAGCAGGCCGTGGAGGGAACGGTATACACAGCCATGGGAAAAAAGGAAATTCAGAAGCTGACCAATAACGCCCTGGACCAATACCCCGCCGTGGTGGGCATCAACAACCATACAGGGTCAAAGTTCACTGAAAATGCGAAGAAGCTGGGCTACGTTTTTGAAGTACTGGAGCAACGCGACCTATTTTTTATCGACAGCTATACGAAAAACACTTCGGTTGCCCTGGAAACAGCCCGGAAGGCGGGGCTTCCGACGGCGCGACGCGATGTGTTTCTCGACAACGACGAGGACGAGGCGAGTATTCTCGCCCAGTTTGATGTGCTCGTGAAAACGGCCATCGAAAAGGGCAGCGCAATCGGCATCGGCCATTTTCAAAAACCCAACACCGCCAAAGTGCTCGCGAAAGAGATTCCAAAACTGAAAAATGCGGGTATTGAATTGGTCCACGTCTCGGAGTTGCTACAGTGAGTGTCGTCTTAGGCATCGAATCATCCTGCGATGAAACCGGCATCGCCATCGTGAAAAATGGAACCGAGGTCCTGGCCAACGAAATCGCCTCGCAAATCGATATACACAAGGTCTTCGGAGGCGTGGTGCCCGAAATTGCCTCCCGCCAGCACACCAAAATTATTTCCCAGTTGGTGGACCAAGTCCTGAAATCGGTGGACGAACCCATCGACGCCATTGCCGCGACCCAGGGTCCGGGACTCATGGGCGCGCTGATGGTTGGGCTGAGTTTTGCCAAGGCCCTGGCCTATAGCTGGAAGTTGCCTTTCGTGCCGGTTCATCACATTGAGGGCCATTTGTTTTCGGCCTTTCTCGGGGAAAAGGTGCCTGAGTTCCCCTTTCTCGCCCTTATCGTGAGCGGCGGCCATACCCAGATTATTCAATGCGACCAGGCCCACCATTATCGGATACTCGGCACCACGCGGGACGACGCCGTGGGCGAGTCTTTCGACAAGGTGGCGCGCCTCCTCGACCTCCCCTACCCCGGTGGCCCAAGCATTCAGAAAGCAGCGGTGGACGGCGACCCAAGGGCCTTTGACTTCCCCCGGGCCATGCGCCACAAGGGTAATCTGGAGTTCAGCTATAGCGGCCTGAAGACAGCGGTGCTCTATACCCTCCAGGAAGGCGAAAAAGACGTGGCGGATGTGGCGGCAAGCTTTCAGGCGGCGGCCATTGATATTCTGCTCATCAAGATCAAGCAGGCAATTCACCAGACTTCGGCGCAGCGCCTGGTTGTTGCGGGCGGCGTGGCCGCAAACCAACTACTGCGAGACCGGATCACCACAGAATTGGACGTGGATGTCTTCCTCCCGCCTTTCAAATATTGCATCGATAACGGCGCCATGATCGCGGCCGCAGGCCACAGCCGCCTCGAACACGGACTCACCGGGGACTTTTCCACCACGCCCAACCCGAGCCTGTCGCTGTAGATTGGGAGCGCTGGCGTCTCGTCGGCAGGAAAGGAGGTTGGTCTTTCCAGCCCAACACAGGCAATCCTGGCACTTGCGAGCCCCCCCCTGCACAGAGTCCGGCGAGCGCTACAATTTTACGAGGGTGGATTATTTATTGTACCCAATGCCCAAATCCTTTGCGATGGTGGCCAACCTTCGGTCCCGCGTCCAGAGTTGAGTATCTTCCGTAAGCCGTGTGGCGGCCAGAAGATGCATGTCTATGTAGCCCAAGCCGCGCCCCATGAGATGGTGTCGTTCAATCAGGGACAGCGTTTCCTTATCCGTTGCCTCAATGGCCCGAGGCAATTCCGCCATGAGCGACAAGAATTCCTCTCGGTTCTTGATGTTTCCGCACGCCAGCTCTCCAAGCACAAAGGCATGCGCCAGCACCTCACCATTCTCAAGCAGCGTCACCAATTCGGAAGTGCCCTTGCGGAGATGGTCTATCCAAATCGAAGTATCGACCAGGATCATGGGGAGGGAGAGCGTCGCCGCGAGGGCAGCTTTATCTCGGGTTCAGAGCCGCCAAGACGTGCGAGTCGCCGTCCGCTTTCCCGTTCGATTAAAGCGCGAAGGCCAGCATGTATCACGGCCGTCCGCCCCGTAAGTCCGGTCAGCCGCTGGGCCTCGCTAAGAATATGGTCATCTAAGTTTATCGTGGTTCGCATGATTTTTATCTCCCGTTGTGCATAAAAGTATACACCATTTGGTGATAGTTGATATGCCCAAACTTCAGATAAGAGTTCCTTGCCGGTCACAAAAAAACTAATCGGCTCAATTTTATCTATATTTTGAGCCGAATAACGAGTATAATCGGCTCATGACCTACAATTGGCAACAAAAAGACTGGCCGGAATTTGCGTATCATCTGGAGGGCATGGAAGACGCGCTCTTCGTCTTTGTGCAAAAGGCGGGACGTGTAAGCGGCTTGCTGGAAGGCCTTCCTGAAGACACTAAGACCGAGGCGATTATCGATATGATGGTCTCCGAGGCCATTAAGACCTCCGAGATTGAGGGCGAGTATCTAAGCCGAAAGGATGTGCTTTCCTCCATTCGAAACAACATCGGCCTCACAAAAACACCCGAACCGGTCCACGATAAACGGGCGGAAGGCGCTGCCGAACTGATGCTCGCTGTCCGTAGTCAATATAAGGACCCACTCTCGGAAGAGATGCTCCTCGGCTGGCATAGGGTACTAATGATTGGAAACAGGTGGGTAAAGTCCGGGGCATGGCGGACCCATAAGGAGTCCATACAGGTAGTTTCGGGGCCCATTGGAAAAGAAAAGGTGCATTTCGAAGCCCCGCTTTCAAAAGCGGTCCCCTTGGAGATGAAGGCCTTTGTCGCCTGGTTTAACAAAACCGCACCGGGAGGCCCGGGAGCAATAAACGCGTCGCCCGTCCGCTCGGCCATTGCGCACCTGTATTTTGAGACCATCCATCCCTTTGAGGATGGCAATGGGCGAATAGGCCGGGCAATTTCAGAAAAAGCCCTGTCCCAAGGTGCAGGACGGCCCATCATGCTCAGTCTTTCTAAGACCATTGAAGCCAAGAAGAGCGACTACTACGATGCCCTCAAAGCCGCACAGCGCTCCAATGAGATCACGCCTTGGATCGAATTTTTTGTGGCCCTGTGCTTGAAGGCGCAGATCGAGGCTGAGGACCAAATTGTTTTCACGCTCAAGAAAACCAAGTTATTTGATCGATTCAATGGCAAGCTCAATAAGCGGCAACTGCGCGTGATTGAGCGGATGCTGAGGGAGGGGCCTTCTGGCTTCAAGGGCGGTATGAGCGCCAAGAAATACATCGCTATTACGCGCAGCTCTAAAGCAACGGCCACTCGTGATTTACAGGACCTGGTGGAAAAAGGAGCCTTTACCGTGGACGGCGACGGGCGGAGTACGCGGTATCACGTTGATCTTTAACAGGGTTTCTGCCTTGAGGACTCACGGATCTTTGGGGGCGCTGACGATGCGTGGCAAACGCAGATAACCATGTGGACGTTGTGGACGCGGCGGATCGAGTGGACTGTCCACCCGTCCACCACACTTCTCTTAACGCTACCGTCTTTTGGGGAGCATGAAGTCTGTACAGAATATCGCACGGGTAAACCCCACCGGGCCCACCCGTGGCACCCATAGCTTCCCGCTGGATTCAAGTACGAACGCAAAGAAGACGGCCCCACCGATTTGCTACAATGACCCCTCGTGAATAGCGGGCAGACTCTCACCCTGTCGGCAATTTCCAGCAACGCCCACCATCGCGGCGCCCCCTTCGTGGCGCATAGGAGTTGAACATGAAGTTGCGGCTGGCCGTCCTGTTGTCCGGTAGTGGCACCACCCTGCAAAATATTATCGATCACGGCGAAGCGGAAACCCTGGATGCCGAGGTGGTCTGTGTTGTCTCATCGCGAAGCACCGCCTATGGTCTGGAGCGGGCCGCCAAACATAAGATTCCCACACAGACCATCACCGCCAAGGCCTACCCGGACCTGTCGGATCGAAACGATGCTATCTGGACCTTCATCCGCGAACACAACGTGGACCTCGTGGTGCTCGCGGGCTACATGTCGCTCATCAAGGTTCCCGAAGACTTCGCCAACCGCATCATCAACGTCCATCCGGCCCTCATCCCGGCCTTCTCCGGCTACGGCATGTATGGCAGCCACGTCCATGAGGCCGTGGTCAACTACGGCGCAAAAATAAGTGGGGCCACCGTCCATTTTGTGGACGAGGCCTACGACCATGGCCCCATCATCATGCAGGAGTCTACCCCGGTGCAAGATGACGACACGGCCGACTCGCTGGCCGAACGGATTCAATGCCTGGAACGCAAACTCTACCCCAAGGCCATCCAGATGATCGCCGAAGGCCGCGTCCGCGTCGAGGGGCGGCGGGTATATATCCGGTAAGCGGCGCGGGAACTACGGAAAAATATCAGGGACGGACCCGCGCCAACAACATCGACCGAGCAAAAGAACGCTCGCTGATGAACAGAACGATATGGGTAGGGGAAAATCCGCCGGAGGTGCGCGAGGCCTGTCCCGGTGGGCTTTGGGACGGCGTAAGCATTCACCGTGGTACATATGTGTTGGTCACTGCGTGACCATCACAGGCGAGACGCCCGTGCCACCCTGTGGCGCGCACCTCTCGCAAGTCTGCGGAAACAGGGTGGCACAGCCGTCTCGGCTGTGAAATTGTGCCTTCAGACACGATGCCGTAGGCTTAGTAGCTCACACCTGAGGCACGCCGTGCTCTTCCCTGATCCACGCTCATCCGCTTGCGCGAAGGCTCGCTTTATGGCGGGTAGGAAAACCCGCCCTCCTGACTTCCGGCGGGCCTTTGGGGCAGTGTAGGGGTTCCTCCGAAGTCACCGGGACATGCCCCCGCGTTATCGTGTCTGCATTACTTTTGGGGTCGTATTTGCTCGTCCCACCGCAGTGCCGATTTAGCAACGTTCCGTTGCGGGGGTACGTCCCTGAGACGGGGACGGACCCGCGCTCGCGCACCTTGCTCCAGCAAAGGAACACTCACGGGCGAACAGAACGATGTGGGTAGGGAAATAGCCGCAGGTGCGCGAGGCCTGTCCCGGCGGGCTTTGGGGCGGCATCTTCCTGGCTGGCGAGACGCCTTTCTTGCGGAGTCACCGGGACATGCCCCCGCGTTATCGTGGTCTACATTATTTTGGGTCGTATTTGCTGGCCGCGCCGTAATACTGCTTTGACAACGCCCCGTTGCGGGGGTACGTCCCTGGGGCTCCCTTACAGCTTTTCCAGTATGGGTGAGACCGGGCGCGGAGGTGCTGTCTCGATCACAGGTTGCTCCTCGTCATCATGACCATAATCATCATCCAAGTCATTCTCGTCGTTATCCAATTCATCGGATGCCACACAGGGAAATTTGTTCGATGCCGCATTACGCTCCAGCAGCACGAAGGCCATGGTCCATATCACGAGAAAGAGCGCCCCGTTGGCGTAGGTCAGGCGGGGCATGGCGCAGGAGGCGACCAGTTGTCCGATGAAAATGGCTTGAAGCGCACGGGCGAAGCAGCGTTGGTTCATGGTCGAAAGGCGCTTGGTGATGCGATTGCTGTACAGGAGCAAGCCACCGAGGGCGAGCACCACGAGGGCCAGGCCCACGAGACCGCCTTTCCAGGCCAGGTAGAGCCAGACGTTGTGAAGGCTGTCGTAGTCCACCGGGATAGCGCTGCCGCCACTGGCCTTCGCCACCAGGCCCAAGGCTTCAAAAGAAGCGCCCAGCCCCGCGCCAAAGAAGGGATGTTCCTTCATGGCTTCCACCGCGCCCGCGCTTTCGACGAAACGCGCGGAGAGGGAGGCATCCCCCGCCAGGAAGGTCGCGATGGTGCCGCTGGCAAAGAGTCCGCCGACCACGACAGCGACGACGCCCGCCAGCAGGCCGACGGTCAGCCCCTTGCCAGCGCGGGGCAGGTTCAGCCAACCAAGCACCATCAGACTGACGACCACTGAGACAAAAGCGGTGCGCATCATACCCACCGCGACGGCGGCGGTAAAAATCGTGCCGAGTCCGACGCAGATTATTCGTCGAAACCACGGCTCGCGGGGACACATCAGCATACCCGTACAGAGGACCAAGCCCGCTTCAAGCCAGGCATGACCACTGGGACGCACGGACAGAAATGTCGTTCCCAGGAAGGTGGCGGGCACGAATTCACCGAGTGCATTCTGCGTGTTAGGCCAGGGGCCAGTGAGCGCGGCATAGAAGAAAAACGCCAAGGTCGCCAGCGCCAGCAAGGTTACGATGCAGAGCGCGAGGTTCCCGTAGTAGTAGAGGTCCCGCCGGGAACGAATGGCCCCCGCGAAGACCCAGAATGCACCAAGAAACAGAGGAGCACGCAGTTCGGCGATGATGGACCGAGGCGCGTTGCCCAGCCAGAGGCCGCGCCACGCGGCGTAGGCGAAAAAGGCGGTGTAGAGCAACATGCACAGGTGGAGGGGCGTCCAATGGAGCGTAAAGCGGCGTTGCCAGACCTTGATGGCGCCGTGTGCGAAAAGAAGGAGCAGCAACAACTCGCGGGGGTGCCATTCCACGCCGCCAAAGGGAAGGATGACGAGGGAGCGGAATTGGTGGTCCAGAAGCGCATAGGCAAAGACGATGGTGAGTATAAGCCGCGACGGTGCGAAGAGCAGCGCCGACGCGATGCCGATGCCCGCTATTGTTGCCAGGAATGGGGTAGTCGACAGGAGCGCGTGGGTCTGCTGAAGGTAGACTGCGCCGATGGTGAAGGCCGCTACAACAAACGCAACCGGAAGGAGAAGTGCCACAGGCGGCACGACGGAACGGGTATGAAATGGGGTTTCACTCATAGACGTAGCCTAATCGACAGATGGCGGGTATTTCCACCTGCCTATACCAAAGCTCCGTAAATTCGTGCGTGAACCGCAGTTGTGCCGCGCGATCCCGAGGTACGAGGGTTCGTGCGCTTGGAGTAACAGCACCGCGATACTCCCGAAGGACCTTACGCGAGCGGCGCAACCCCGTTTTTCTCGCTCTCTGGCAACTTGCTCTGCGGCAGCGCACGAACCCGTCAGGACTCGTTGAAACTCGCCTTTTGGGGATCGCGCGGCACGACTGAGGCTCGTAGCAGTCCCAATCACCCGAACGCGCTCAGTACAACGAGGTTTCTCAGTCAGCAAGCGACTCAAAAACGTTTGACTGAATCAGCAGAAGTTGAAAGAGCGGCACCCGTTGTTGGAATGCCATCGCGCTCGCCTGAGCAGGTTTATCAACTTCAGGCATTCCCAACAACACAGCCGGCGGGACGTCGGCGCTCCCAGCTCTTGTGACCCCTGGTTGTTTCTGCTAGAGTAGTGTTTTCTTTGAATTCTCTGCTGGAAGGATCCGCCCATGAGTTACCGAATCTCCCTTGCCTTGTGTATGACCGCAACGCTGCTGGCTGGCTGCATGACGTTGTCCTCTGGCATCGGAGACGACGATCTGCACATTCAGAATGGCCAGTTAAACCGGGGAAAGCATGACTTCACGTTGAAGGCCATTATGGTTCCCGAATTGGGCGCGGGCCGGGATGAATTGGAGAAGACATCCCCCCTGCTGGCAAAAATCGCCTACGTGGGTGGAAATGCGGCCTGCACGGACTTGGCGGGCTTTAACGCAGACGGCACCTATATCAACCCGGAAGATGTGGCGACCATTGGCAAATTGGGCCATCGCGCCAAAGAACAGCGCATGGCCATTCTGGTGCGGGTGCTGGGCAGCAACACCGATCCCGCTTTCTGTGCCAACGCGGTGAAGACGGTCGCCGAAGCGCTCCAAAACGAGCGCCGCGTCGTGTACTACTTCGACGGACCCGACGCGGTGAAGTGGGCCACCCAATTCCGAGAATTGGCCCCCAAGCTCGTGGTGGTCGCCCCGGAAGTGGGCCATGTAATAGTGGTCACGGAAACGCCGGAAGCTCCTGCCGCCAATCCGACTCTGGTCGTTGGCAAGGCCCATTCCCACTACGATTTGAATACCCATTTCCTCTTGGGCAGCGAACAAACCGACTACGACGCGCTGGAAGCGGTGCTGACCAACGAGGTCCAGAAACAGCCGTGGACACCTGAAAACTCGGTGCTCTCGGAAGCGGAGCGGAAGGATGGCTTCATCTCGCTGATGAACAAGAAAGACTTTTCAGGTTGGTGGCAGCTCAAAGACATGAACAGCTTCATCGTGAACGAACGGGGCGAGTTTGAGTTCAAAGAAGCAGGCGGCAAGGCCATCTTGACGCGCAATCGTTACAGTGACTTTATTCTGCGGCTTGACTTCATGATCGAAGAAGGCGGCAACAGCGGCATCTTCCTGCGGGCACCCAGAGATGCGCGCCAGTCCAAGATTGGCATGGAGTTTCAAATCCATGGCGACTATGGCGTGGCTCCAGACGATGACTGCACGGGTGCCATCTATAAGGTGAAGGCTCCCAAAGAGAATGCGAGCAACCCGTGTCTGACGTGGAACCAAGTGGAAATCATGCTCGATGGCAGTCATATGAAAGCCACGTTAAATGGACGGGTTGTCCATGACTTTGATTTGAATGCATATGAGGAACTGAAGTATCGTCTGAAAGAAGGCTTTATCGGCTTGCAGGATCACAACCATTTTGTTGCTTTCCGTAATGTGCGCATTAAGGAACTCAACTAGCGTGGACGTTGCCCACACCCAAGATCGTCATCCCCGCGAACGCGGGGAACCCGTGATGACATGAGGTAATAATGCCGCGTTCTGGATTCCCACGTGTGTGGGAATGACGTGCCTCATTTTTGTATTCAGGCCTTCTCCGAGAATAAGGCGCAAACTATACCGGAATGCGTAGCTTCGGTTACCGCAGGAACCAATCCAACAGGGAGACCTACTATGAAATCCACCCGACGACAATTTATCGGCCAACTGGCAGCCATTCCCGTGGCGGTCGCCTTCGCTGGCAAAGCCGTTGCCGCGCCCGGACCCGCCTGGGTCATGGGTTCACAGAGTTACAGCTTCCGCAAGTTTGACACCATCGGTGCCATCAACGGCGTGCAGAAGCTGGGCCTGAACAGCATCGAATTCTGCGGCGTTCATTTTCCCTGCGATGCGAATGACCCGGACCTCGGCAAGGTCAAGGAACTCATCAAGAAAACAGGCATCCAGGTGCCGTGTTATGGCGTTGAGAGCTTTGGCGCTGATGAAGCCGCGAACCGGAAGAAGTTTGAGTTTGCCAAGTCCATGGGCATCAAGATCCTGACCGCCCATCCCAAGCCGGAGTCTTTCGACAACCTCGACAAGCTGACAGAGGAGTACGGGGTAAAGATCGCCATCCACAACCACGGCCCCAAGGCCCAGTACAACACGGTTCAGGACACCTTGGATGCCATCAAGGATCACAGCCCCATGATTGGTGCCTGCGTTGATACGGGGCATGTCATCCGCTCCAATGAAAAGCCCCACGAAGTGATTGCCGCGCTGGGTGACCGGGTTCATTCTATGCACCTCAAGGATTGGATTCACGGCGCTGAGGAGGAGATTCTTGGCGAAGGTGATATAGACCTCGTAGCTGTTGCCAAGGTATTGAAAAAGCTCAAGTTCGCCGGGCCGCTGATGGTCGAGTACGAAAACAGCCCGGAGAATCCCGGACCCGACATGAAGATTGGCCTGGCCAACTGGCAAAAAGCCGTGGACCAGGTCTGGAAGGCGTAGTTCGCCTGATTCTTGGCACCACCCGATGTTTTGAGATGGATGTGTCATTTGTGGACGTGGTGGACTTAGTGGACGATATGGACAAATTGATTCAGTCCACTTTGTCCACGATGTCCACGGTGTCCACTAAGATCCAGGACAGGTCGGCAACCACACCTGCGTCACAAGCCGCTTCCGAAAAACGAACAAAGGAAAAACGCCATGTACGCCGCCCTGCTGACCGCCGCCGCCTTGACCTTGCTCAACGCCGATGGTGTGGAGGGCGCCAACTATCACCGCTATGACACCCCGGCCATCACCTGTGTCATCGGCGACAACGCGGCGCTGGGGCAGCATCGCAACCGCTACAACGGCGTCTATTCACTCACCACGCCAGGGCTGAAAGATTCGCCCTTTGTCCCCTCCTATGCCGGGCTGAATCTGGAGCATTATTTCGACCTCCGGCCAGATATCAACAAGGACGGCCACACCTTCTTTGAACCCCGCAATGAACCCATGGCCTTCAAGCAAATCGACGCCTACACGAGCGAACTCTATCAGCCCGTGACGCCCTATTGGGGCGTGGAGAGCACGACACGGTTTACGGTGTCGCCCGAGGGACATATCGATATGGACTTCACCTGCACGCCCCACAAGGACCACTGGGTCGGTGGCTTCATGGGCATCTTCTGGGCCTCCTATATCAACGCCCCCATCAACAAGAGCATCTATTTCCTTCAAGCGGGGTCGTCGCTGGATAAGCCCCGTTGGCTCCAATACTGCACCCAACGGCACGGCCTGAACAGCACGGTGCTTGGCCCCGATGACGCGCCCTTCTCGGAGGGCGGAGAATCCACGACCAATCTTTTTGCCAGCGTTTCGCCCCTGCGCTATGCCCTGCCCTTCTACTACGGACGTTTTCGGGACCATGTCCTGATTTTTCTTTATGAGGCCGATGAGGGCGGGCGGATTCGTCTCACCCAATCCCCATCGGGCGGCGGTTCGACGCCGACGGGCGATGATACCAACCCGGCGTGGGACGTGCAGTTGATTGTGCCCAACCCCGAAGTCGGCAAGACCTACGGCATGAAAGCCCGCCTCATCGTAAAGCCCTGGGAGGGGCGGGAGGATGTGTTGGAACATGCACGGGCCTACTACGAGAAGTAGATGCCAGCGGAAGCAACAAGCAAATGTGCGGGGACTCACCGCCATCGAACTGATGGTGGTGCTTTGTGTCCTTGTCGTGCTGCTCGTTATCGCGTGGCCGCAACTGCGCACATGGCGCGGCGCGATGCTGGGCGAGAAACTGGTTGAGGCCCTTGAGTCCCATGATCGCGCCGCAACCCTGAAACTACTGAAAAAGGGGGCGACTCCCGATGCCTGGTCGGGTGCAAGTCCCCATTATTGCCTGCGATGCCAAATCGTATGGCGCAATGATGTGGAAATGGCATGCCTGGTCTTTCCCAAGGCGGATCCCGGAGCTTCAAACGTACCCAAGCATAATCCGCCGCTGCTGAGCATTGCCGTCACTGCGGGCACTCGTGAACGTTTAACGCTCCTCCGTGAAGCGATGGTACACGTCAAAATGAAGGCCAACGAGGCACAACAGCGCTCGCCGGTTTCGGGACAATCAACCGCGACAGACACATTGGAGATGGTGACCATTCTCCTTGACGCGGGCGCACGTGTGCATGAACTTGCCATGCGCCCTGCCAGTCCCCCAAACAAGACAGTGCTCTACCGGGCTGTCAACGATGAGAACGCGGCCATGGTGGCACGACTCCTGGAATACGCAGCAAAGGACGACAGCGCCGTGCAGAGCCTGGCCGCCTCGCTGCGATTTGCCATTCGCATAAACAATGAAGGTTCATCACCCTGATTCTGGATCATGCCCGATCGGCAGATGACACGAAGGACGGCCATCCGACAACTTCCGGGGGCACAGTCTCCGATACTGGCGAAACGCTCCTTCACGCCCTTCTCAAGGAGGCTACTTCCGCTGCGTACGGCCAGCAGGTAGCATTCACTGTCCTGCACGATGCCGTGGTCAACAAGAACGAGGCCTTGGTCCGGTTTCTGTTGGAGAACGGCGTAGACCCGGACCTCAAAAACACCTCTGGCGAAACCGCCCTGCATATGGCTCAGCGCAAGGGCTTGAGGGATCTAGCGGCCATCTTGATTGATGCGGGGGCCTGTAACACCTGTCCCGACAACCGGGGTGAAACACCAGAAGATGAAGCCGCCAAGTACAATTGAAAACCGTGTTCGCCTTTGGTGGTAGAACGCATGTTAAGAAAGAAGGAAAATGGCAGACGGCCAAAACACTAAAACCCCGCGCCCCGCACCCAGAGAATGGACGGGCGCTATCCATGGGGGAATGTTTCTCTTTGTGGTTTCCCTGTTCTTGCCCGCCATCTACCTGGGCGACGGCCATATGGTCGGTGTCGCGGCACTCTACCTGTCCCTTATCGGATGGCTGATGGTGCCCGGCCTGGACGATATCGTTGTCCTTGGTACGGGCCAATGGTCCGCGTGTGTGGTGGGAGCGCTGGGGAACCTGCTATTCGCGTTCTCCTACCTGGCCCTGGCACTGAGACAGCATTTCCAACGAGGGCTGGCCTACAGGACGTGCAAGATTGTGGCCTTGTCGGCCACGGGCTTCATGCTCTCCGTGAACATTCCGCTGGTGCTCGGTAGCGACACGTACTTTCCCAACGTCGGCCATGTCATCTGGATCGCCTCCGCTGCGCTACTGGCCTACGCCGCGCACAAAAAGGTTGAATTGCTGCAAGATTCGGAGGTATCCGGCACGCCGCCGAAGCCCATGCCGATTATTCCAATTGTACTCGGGCCGATCATCGCTTCGTTGGCGCTGGCGATTGAGCATGTTTGTGTCGCACTTATTACGAAGTAGGGGTTTGGTAACCGTTCACAGGGCCAACAAGGCTCCCCTCCTCGGAGGGGCTGGGGGTGGGTTGATTCTCACCCACGCACTCCAACCCACCCCTAACCCCTCCAAGGAGGGGAACAAAAGGCGTTGGCTCCGCCAACAACAACGTGCCCTGAACAGTTACGTGGTTTGATTTACAGTTGAGCGCATTTACAAGAAATCTCGTGCAAATGCCCATGCGGCAAAGGGATAGGGCCGCAAAAAAGGGACAGACCCGTCTGCGCTCGTACCTCGCTCCGCTTGCGTCAGTCCCCTTTTTATTCTTCCCGCAGACTTTCCATCTCGTCTGCGAAGCGTTGCCAGTGGGGCTTTCCCTCTTCGGCGAAATGGGTTACGCCTTCGCGCTCCTTGATCGCGACCAGGCGGTCATAGGAGCCGTCCCTCATCGCCTGTCGGGGCATGCGCTTACACTTGAGAAAGAGCAAGGGTAGCCTTGCCATCTCCACACGGGCCCGGATCTCGGGCGTGTCCGCTACCCGTTCGGCTTCATCGAGAATCCGCTCCCCCTGACGTATGAAGTCGTCGGAATAAAGCGGGTCGTCGGGGTGAATCCAGATTGTAAAGTGCGTGTCGGGCGTGACGAGATTCTGCACCAGGTCAAAATACGCCCGCACGTGCTGTCCGGCGCGGCCGTAGTAGCCATACATGAAATCGTCGATGATGGGTTCCACCTCGGCCTCGGGGTTCCAAAGCAGTTTGGAAATCAGATAGGCCTTGAGTTCGGAGAACTCGCCGCCCCGGCTCTGGTAGGCGGCTTGCTCCATGATGCCAATCGCATGATGGTCACGGAGGGTCTGGATATTGGCCTGGAGTACGCTGAAGTTGGGGAAAGGCACGATGTAATTGCTGAAACTCACCACGTAGTCCCAGACGTAAATACGGGGCGCGATAGCCGCCCAGCCCTTGAGGTCGGCCATGAAAGACACGTTCTGTGGGCAGGTCGTGAAGTCGTGGGCAAAGCAGCACTCAATGGTGCAAAACCGGATTACGACGTTCTCGCGGGGACGAATGTATTTGGGGGGCTTGCGGGTATATTGGTAGGCCAGCGTGCCGACGAACTTGTCGGGAAACTCCTTCTCAACCCGCTCGGCCACCGCGTTGACAAACCACAACACGGGGCCGGATTCACTCTCTTCTTTTTCCGCGATGGCTTGGCAGTTGTTGCACTCGCAGGCGTTGTGCCAGTCATTCTGCGAAAGCGAATAAATAAGGTTGCCGGGGTTGTCGCGCATGCGCTGTTTCAGGCGCTCCGTGATGATATCCAGCACGTCGGGATTCGTGAGGCAGAGCTGGGCGCGCTCGTGGATACGCTCACCGTTGATAAGGCTGAAATACTCCGGGTGGGACTCAAAAAACTCCGCCGGGGAAAGGAGCGGGTAGAAGGTGTGTACGCCCCAGTAGCCTTCCACCCCGCCAATCTGTTCCCGCGTGCCCATGGCACCATTCACACGGTTGTGTGCGGCCCAGGTGGGGTCGAAGGCCTCTTTGTAAAAATCGTTGCGCACGCGGATTCCGGGTTGATCCCCGTGGCGAAGGAGCCGAAAGGTGAGGCTATTCCGCTTGGGCGCGACGGTGACAGCCGGGGTGTAGAAACGCACACCCAGTTCATTTTCCAAAAAGGCCATGACGCCATACATGGTTCCACGCTGGCTGCCGCCATAAATAACGATGTCTTTTCCCACATTGCGATAGACGAAGGACTCATCGTCGGAGGCGGGGGCTGTCGTTCCCGGCCCAACGAGTTTTTGGGCCAGGTCATTCCACCCCACCACAATGGCGGGCCGGTCACCCACGGATGCCAAGTCGGCGAGAGGCAATGCCACACCACCAATCGCCGTAATTTGGTGAATGAGTTCCGAGACGGCCCATTGTTCGGACTCCGATGCAGACTCCGCCAGTGCGATCACATAGTCGCTTTTTCCGTCGGCGAAGAGGGTGTAATCGATGGGCGTTCCCACGGTGAAAGGTTGGCGAAAGGTAGCCGACAGCCCCCCGGCAAAGGTAGCCTCTGCCACCAGAACGTAGTTGCCGAAGTTTGCCGTGTCAACCGGTAAAACCATATGTTCCTGCCTTACCCAAGGGCCGCTCCAGAGCACATCACCATCATCGTCCCGAATCGAAACGGTGGCTTCGGTTATCAGTGTATTCAGCAGGGACGGCGCGGCGATAAAATCGAGGGTGGTCTCCTTTCCCTTCGGCGAACTGACCCCGAAGAGATTGAGGCGTTTCCAGCGTTCGTTTTGATCAAGGGGCAGGAGCCGACAGGAAAGGCCCCAGGCGTGGCCCTTATCTTCCACTTTGACCAACAGGCGGTTGCTACCTTGCCGCAGCAAGACGGGAATCAGATCGGAATCCAGCACCAATCCACGGCCATGGGGGTAATCGAAAACTTCCTCGCCATTGAGCCACACGCGGCAGCCATCGTTGCTGCCCAGCGCAAGCACAGCGGCCTGGGCCGCATCCACCTCAAACTCCGTGAACGCATAGGCCAACGCGCCGTCTACGGTACTTACGGCTTCGTCAAGATCGATGGCATCGGTCGGGGACTGCCAGGATTTCCACGCCGCTTCTCCGCCCGGAAAAACGACCTTCTGTCCTGCTTGGGGACGTACCGCGCCCTCCTTCCCCTGCGCTTCCAGGTAATTACGGTCAAAACCCCGAAGGTGCTGGGTGGCGCCCGCAATCGGATCGGGACCGTCCAGGGCGATGGGGCCGCAAAGGAGCCAGTCCCGAAAGTAGGCCGACGAGGGTTCGGCGGATTGGGCACCGCTGGTCACGATCAGGACAAGGGCGATAAGGGGCAAACAGTAGCGCAGCTTGGTCATAAGAGGCTCTCCTTCTGATCCGTCGATAATAGCAGGGGAACGGCGGGGAATGCGATGGGCAATGTATGAAAAACGTAATATCTTAGTCAACTGAAGTGACTATGAGTAGGGTGTGTGTGTGCTTGTAGCGCAATATGTCGTGGTTCTAGATTGAATTGTCATGACAACAACAGCTCTTGACATTCTATTGGATGCCGCCCTCTCGGCGGCGGTCCGCGAAATCTATGCCCAAGGCTCAGCGGCCGTGGTCTTCGCGTTGACGGCTATGGTCATGTTGCTTGTCGAGCAGCAGACCACATCGGAAGCCACCTCTCATCAAACGCCGTCGACGCCATCGGGCATGAAGCCAGTCTACCAGAAACCTTCGCCGTAGAGGCGCGGCAAGAAACCGAGACACAAGAAGGGCCATCCCCGTAACCGCCGCGCGGCACCTGACCGCATCGACCGACGCGAGACCCACCGCGTCAAGACTTGCCCCAACTGCAAGGGGCCGCTTGTGTCGGACAGGAATCTCCGACCTCCTTTAACATCACTCCCTCGGCTTATTCAGCAGGTGCTTGAGGCGGTAGAGCATATCATGCGCCTCTCTTGGCGACAGCGCGTCTGGGTCTATCGTTTCGAGTTCCAGCTCCACCTTGCTGGGTTCGCCGGCTTGGCTGGGGCCGAAGAGGTAGGTCTGCTCCGGTAGGCCCACGTCGGCGGTGTTGCCGGATTCGAGGCCTTCGAGGATTTCCCTGGCGCGGGCGAGGAGGCTGGGGGGGAGGCCCGCGAGTTTCGCCACCTGGATGCCGTAGCTGTGGTCCGCGCCGCCGTCTACGATGCGGTAGAGAAAAATCACCTTGTCACCGAGTTCGCGGACGGCTACGTTCACATTCTTGGCGTGTTCGAGTTTGTTACCGAGGTCGGTGAGTTCGTGGTAGTGGGTGGCGAAGAGGGCCTTGGCCTTTGTGCGGTCGTGGATGAATTCGGCGACAGACCAGGCGATGCTGATGCCGTCGAAGGTGCTCGTCCCCCGGCCAATTTCATCCAGCACCAGCAGACTCTTCTCGGTGGCAGAGTTGAGGATGTTCGCCGTCTCGGTCATCTCCACCATGAAGGTACTCTCGCCGCGCACGAGGTTGTCCGACGCGCCGACGCGGGTGAAGATGCGGTCCACCACGCCGATATTCGCACGGGCGGCGGGCACGAAGCTGCCCATCTGCGCCATGAGGGTGATGAGGGCCACCTGGCGGAGGTAGGTGGATTTGCCCGCCATATTCGGCCCGGTCACGATTTGCAGCGAGGCACCCGTGCGTTCCAGCCGCGTGTCGTTGGGCACGAAGTCGCCCCGCGACATGAGGTCTTCCACAACCGGGTGGCGGCCATCCACAATGTCGATGTCGCCGTCTTCGGAAACCTGGGGCTTGTTGTAATTCTTGGTGACAGCCACCTCGGCGAGGGCCAGCAGGATATCCAGGGTCGCGAGCGCATTGGCGGTCTGCTGAATGCGCTTGGATTCCGCCGCGACCTTCTGGCGCAGTTCCACGAAGAGTTTGTGCTCCAGCGTCTGCATCTTCTCCTGGGCCGTGAGGATTTCCTCCTCCCGCTCCTTGAGCTTCACCGTGATATAGCGCTCGGCATTGACCAGGGTCTGCTTGCGCTCAAAATCCTCGGGCACCAGATGGACGCTGCCCTTGCTGACTTCCAGGTAATACCCAAAGACCTTGTTGTAGCCCACCTTGAGCTTGGGGATGCCCGTCCGTTCCCGTTCATCGGCCTGGAGCGTGGCAATCCAGTCGCGGCCCCCGCGCACCAGTCCATGGAGGCGGTCGAGCTCCGCGTCGTGGCCATCCTTGAAAATATCGCCCTCCATGATGCCGAGGGGCGGCTCCTCGACGATGGCGCTTTCGATCCACGATGCTACGTCGGTCAGGGGGTCCAACTGTTGCTGGAGTTCCCGGAGCAAGTCGGATTCGCACGCGGCCAGACCCGCCAACACCTCGGGGAGGCGCATTAGTGACCGGCCTAGGTGTTTCAGGTCGCGGGCGTTGCCCGATTGGGCAGTGAGCCGTCCCAGGAGACGCTCCAAATCCGCCACGCCCTTGAGAGCCTCCCGCAATTCCATGCGCAGCTGGGTGTTGTCAAAACACTCCTCCACTGCATTGAGGCGTGCCTGGATGGCCTCCACCGAAAGCAGCGGGTGAAGGATCCAGTGGCGGAGCTTGCGGCCACCCATGCTCGTCAGGGTCTTGTCGAGCACGCCGAGGAGGGTGCCCCGCTTGGATTTCTCCGCCAGCGACGTGATGAGTTCCAGGTTGCGCTGGGTGTTGCCATCGAGGACCACAAAGCCCGAGGGGTTGTAGCGGCGCGGCAACTGGATGTGCGGCACCTGATCCCGCTGCGTCTCCTTCACGTAGGTCAGGATGGCCCCCGCGCACGCCGTGGCCGCCGGGGCCTTTTCGAGGCCCACGCCCTTGAGGCTGCTCAGCCCGAAGAGCTCCGTGATCTGTTCGCGGCAATAGGTCGTTTCAAAGTCTTCATCCAGCCGCTGGGTAAAGGCGACCTCGGGGAACTGGTACTTCAGCTTTTCCAGCAGGCCGGGATCCATCGCCCCCGGCACGAGGACCTCCACCGGTGCAATACGCACCAGCTCATCCACCAGGACGCGCTCCAGCCCCACCGCCAACGCGCCCGATTCACCCTGGACCTCCGCCACGAGGAATTCACCCGTGGAGACATCGATGAAGGCGAGGCCGCCTACCCCGTGGCTGGCCGTGATCGCCCCCAGGTAGTTGTTCGCCGATTCGTCGAGGAGTTCCGGTTCCATGATGGTGCCCGGTGTCACCGTGCGGACGATCTCCCGCTTTACGATGCCCTTAACGTCCTTGGGATTCTCCATCTGCTCGCAAATGCTTATGGTCCTGCCCAGTTTGATGGCCTTGGCGATATAGGCATCCACCGCACGCACCGGCACCCCCGCCATGGGGACGCGCCGCTCTTTGTCCGCCCCATCGCGTGAGGTCAGGGAAAGGCCCAACAATTCCGCCGCTTCCACGGCGTCCTCAAAGAAAAGTTCATAAAAATCGCCCATGCGGAAAAAGAGCAAGGAATCCGGCACCTGCGCCTTCGCCTCCATAAACTGACGGACCATGGGCGTGACTTGTTTCGGGGTAACTTCGCTGAGTTTTATCCAAGTGTGGGTCATAG
>JAJRPE010000563.1 GCA_024280935.1 Candidatus Hydrogenedentota bacterium | reverse complement strand
CTGAAATACTGACTGTTACAGGAATTTCTCCTGGGACTCGCATAAACCTTCTCTTTTTTTATAGGCCTTATTAAAGTGTAAGGCACTAAAGCCCGCGAAGTGGGCGACGGCAAGGCCCGTCAGCTATTCCGCCGTCACCCGCTTCGCGGGCTTATTCCACAGAAGATAATGATTTCCTGGGACTTCGCTCGTACCCGCCTACGGCGCGTCTTCGACTTCGCTCCACCCCAGGCTCTACGCCGTTACCCGCTTCGCGGGCTAAAAGATGTCGTCCAATTTTTCTCTAGAACCATGAGGCGATTTCCGTAAATCGACGAAGAACCCGAGTTTTAACACCCTTGGCCAATTCCCCGACTGGACATTATCCCCTCCTGGGGGATAGGATAGGACGATGACTGAAAAACATAAACACGCCCAACACCCCGAAATTATAAACCGGCTTCGTCGGGCAAATGGGCACTTGGCCAAGGTCATCCAAATGATCGAGGAGGAGCAGCCCTGCCTTAAGGTGGCTCAGCAGCTCCATGCCGTGTCCCACGCGCTCGAAAACGCGAAGCGGGCCTTTGTTCAGAATCATATTGAAGAATGCCTGGATGAAAGCCTCTTTGAGTCTCGGGAAAACCGAAAGAAACACCTGGAAGAATTCCAGGAAATCACAAAGTATTTGTAAGAAGGATTGATTACATGCGAAAAGTGATAGCGACACTCTTTGTGGGGCTTGTCCTTGCGGGGCCGGCTTTCGGCCATGGTATGTCCGAGGCAGACCAGATTCGCGCCCAGGGGGGTGGTATCGTCGAATTCCTGCGGCAGGGCGCCGTGCATATGGTCACCGGCTATGACCATCTCCTTTTCCTTTTTGGCGTCGTTTTCTTTCTCTGTAAATTTAAGGACATCGTGAAGTTCGTCACGGCCTTCACCCTGGGGCACTCCATCACCCTCATCGGGGCCACCTTCCTGGGCATTCAGGCGAACTACTTCCTGGTGGATGCCGTCATTGCCCTCACCGTGTGCTACAAGGGTTTTGACAACGTAGGCGGCTTTAAGAAATACCTCGGTATGAAGTCTCCGAATCTTATTGGCATGGTCTTCCTTTTTGGCCTGATCCACGGCTTCGGCCTTTCCACACGCCTCCAGACTTTGACCATTGGCGAAGGCTTCGACCTCTTGGGCAAGGTTGTCGCCTTCAACGTGGGCGTGGAGGTAGGACAGGTTGCCGCGCTCGTCGTCATGCTTGGTCTGTTGGCCGCGTGGCGCCACACCGCGTCGTTCCAGCGCTTCAGTATGGCGGCCAATACCGGCCTCATTATCGTCGGCGGACTCCTGCTGCTCATGCAGTTGCATGGGTATTCGCACCAAGGCGACCCCATGGCCGTCGGCAACCTCGCGAAACACATGGATGCCCATGAAGACCTCCGCATGGCGGATGTCGGCACTTTAGTTCCCGCCGGTCTCCATGTGGATTCGCCCGGTGGCACACCCCACGCAGCCCATGGCCCAGTTGCGGCCATCCCCGCCGGTCTCCATGTTGACACGCCCGGCGGCACGCCCCACGCGGCCCATGGTCCAGTTGCGGCCATCCCCGCCGGTCTCCATGTGGACTCGCCCGGCGGCACCCCCCACGCGGCCCATGGCCCCGCAGCAGCCACCCCCCACGAGGCCCACGGCGCGGCACAGCCCTACGATGCTGTCATCGACCGGATTTTTGAAACGCGCAAGAGCATCAAATCGGCGAAAACAGATGCCGAAGTGCTCGAAGCGCACCACCCTGTCTCCGAAATCCACCAGGATTTGGTGACGCTTCGGGGCATGGTGGCTGACTTCAAGGTGGACCACGCTCTTTACGACGTTTGGCTGAAGGATGCCACCGAGGCCGCAGAACGCATTGATCAGGAGGCCCACGACGGTAATGCTGCCAAGATCCGCGAACTCATCTCACGCTTCGACAAGGGCATTCTGGCCATTGAAGATCTCATCCATCACCCGGCCGCGCCCGGCACCTCGTCCACTCTGCCCGCAGGCTACCATGTGGATGGGGGTGATTCCACGCCCCATCAAGACCACGACCATTAGCTCAACATGAGATAGCGCTATCGGAGCGTGAAATCGCGTAGTGCCACGGGCCGAAAATACGCGACGGTCCAACCACGCGGCGACCAAAAGGTCGTTCCTTTTTTCCTAAAAAGAAACACGTCGGGTGCCACGGGTAGGCCTCTCAGGGCTTACCCGTGCGGTGATCAGAATTGGACATGGCGTTCTCCCTGTCGGGGTTGGGGAAGCATCATGGTTCAGCACGGGTAAACCCTGCCGGGCCTACCCGTGGCACCCGTAGCGGTATTTTATGGAGGGGGAGAGCTTGGATTTGATTGAGGTCATTGGTTCGTTTTTTTTTGTTCTACACAGGCTCCATCCGTCCTTAACTTGCGAGGCGGGTATACTGCCGTCAATCCCACAACCTTTTGTCGGGTTTTCCGGGGCGTTGCTGGACACCCCGTTGCACCTCCCTGCGTACACGAGTATGATGGCTCCATCTACTTAACGGGAGGAACAAATCCAATGATGACTGCCGCATTTTGCCTGATCGCTCTCGCTTCTGCTATCAGCGCCGACGAAATTCCCGCTTTCACCGACGCACGCCCCGTGTGGCCACAGGGCCTTGAGACGGAGAAGAATCTCTTCGTCGGATTTCGTGCGGTGATTGATAAGCCTGACGGGGAGGTCGTTTTGAGGATGACCGGCTCGACGGTCTATCGGGTCTTTGTCAATGGCGCGGTTGCGGGCTATGGCCCGGCCCGTGCGGGGCATGGCTATTACCGTGTCGATGAATGGCTCCTGACGCCCTTGCTGGGACCGGGCAAAAATGTGGTCGCCATCGAAGTCGCGGGCTACAACGTAAACAGCTATTACCACCTCGACCAGCCGTCCTTCCTGCAAGCGGAAATTGTGACAAGAAATACGGTCCTGGCGGCCACCGGGCAAGAGGTCGGTTTCGAGGCCCATCTTCTCACCCATCGCGTGCAGAAAGTTCAGCGCTACAGTTTTCAGCGCCCCTTCATCGAGGTATACCGTCAATCACCGGATTCCGATGCCTGGCGGAATGACAGCAGCCTGGCCCTGAAGACGGCCCTTTGCGTCGAAACCGAAGCCAAAGCCCTGGTGCCGCGTCGGGTGGGCTATCCCCGTCTCGATGTCCAGCCCGCCGTTAAGGCTGTTTCTCGCGGTACGGTGGACCCGGATGTCCCCAACGAGCATCCCTATCGGGATCGCTGCCTCACCAATATCAGCCCCAAGCTGGGCGGCTTTCCCATGGACAAGCTCGACATCGTTGTCTCGGATAAACTGGGCGAGATTGTGCGCAGGGAAGAAACCAAGCTAGACCAAGAGATTCCGCCGGGCACCGCCTATGCGCTGGCACCGAAGGATTTCTATATCTTCGATTTGGGTCAGAAACTTTCGGGATTCCCCAGAGTCCGCGTTACTGCCAGGAAAGCGATGCGGCTCCTCGTTACCTTTGACGAGGTGCTGCGCGATGGGGATGTGGACTGGCGGCGCCTCGGCTGTGTGAACGCGGTCTACTATGATCTGCAACCGGGCACCTACGACCTGGAAGCCTTTGAACCCTACACCGGTCGCTACATCAAGTTTGTTGCCCTGGACGGCGACTGCGCCATCCGTGACGTTGGAATGCGTCGGTACGAAAATCCCGATGCCACCCGCGCCCGCTTCAACGCGCCGGACAAACGGCTCAATCAACTCTTTGAGGCGGGCCGCGCGACCTATGTGCAAAATGCGGTGGATGTCTTCATGGACTGCCCCCACCGTGAGCGCGCTGGATGGCTGTGCGACTCCTTTTTCACGGCGCGCACGGCCTTGTCCCTTTCCGGGGACACCAGCGTTGAGCATGCCTTCCTTGAGAATTTCCTGCTGCCGAAGGAGTTCAAACATCTGCCCAAGGGCATGTTGCCCATGTGTTACCCGGCCGACCATTACGATGGCGTATTTATCCCCAATTGGGCCTTGTGGTTTGTGATTCAATTGGCCGAATATCAGCAGCGGAGCGGCGACCGGGCCTTGGTTGATGCCTTGGAGCCCCGCGTTATGGCGCTGCTGGACTACTTCAAGCCCTTTGAGAATGAGGATGGCCTCCTGGAAAAGCTGGAGGGCTGGGTTTTTGTGGAATGGTCCGAAGCCAACAAGTTTGTCCAGGATGTGAACTACCCCAGCAACATGCTTTATGCGGGGGCTTTGGATGTGGTCGCGGCGCTATACGATAAACCGGTGTTGAATAAAAAAGCCGAGGCCATTCGGGAAACCATCCGCAAACAATCCTGGAATGGAACCTTCTTCGTGGACAACGCTGTGCGGGAAGAGGGGAAGCTGGTGGTGACGGAGAATCGCTCCGAAGTCTGTCAGTACTTCGCCTTGTTTTTCGACGTGGCCACACCGGAAACCCACCCGAAATTATGGAAAATGCTGCGCGACGATTTCGGTCCGGGTCGCAAAGAAACCAAAGCCCACGAAGAAGTGCATATGGCAAACTCCTTCATCGGGAATATGCTGCGCTTTGAACTGCTCTCGCAACAGGGTAATTCCCAGCAAATCCTGGACGAATCCATTGGGTACCTGCTTTATATGGCCGAAACCAACGGAACCCTTTGGGAAAATGTCCATGACAACGCCAGCATGAACCACGGCTTTGCTTCCCATATTTGCCACACCCTCTTCCGCAACGTGCTCGGTGTGTATTCCGTGGATACGGTAAAGAAAAAAATTGTGCTTCGCTTTACCGATATCAAGCTGCCCAGGTGCGAAGGGACCATCCCTGTGGGCGACGAGGTGATTACGCTGAAGTGGACGCAGGATGCCAACGAAATCCGCTATACGTTGGAGATGCCCGCAGGATTCCAGGTTGAAGTGGATAACCAAAGCGACAAGAAGGTGGCGGCGCTATAGCCGCTTGCTAGAATCTCCGCGATTCTCTCAAAAAAAGGCTGGCAATCCGACCTGACTATGATTATAATGCCACCAATCCAAAAGACTGGTTATTTGTTCAGTCCATAAAAATCACGAGAGAAAACCCAATGCCAACACTATCCTCCATCGAAATTTGTGCGGGTGCCGGTGGGCAAGCCTTGGGCCTGGAGAGGGCCGGGTTTGAAGCCGAGGCCCTCGTAGAAATCGATGCCCATTGCTGCAATACCTTGCGCTATAACCGTCCCAACTGGAATGTGGTGGAGAGCGATGTGTGTGACTTTGATGCTACGCCCTATCGTGGAATTGACCTCCTGGCGGGGGGCGTGCCCTGTCCGCCCTTCTCCAAGGCGGGCAAACAGCTTGGCAAGAATGACGAGCGGGATTTGTTTCCGCAAGCGCTGCGCCTGGTGGACGAGTGCCGTCCGAAGGCCGTCATGCTGGAGAATGTCCGTGGCTTTCTGGATGCGGTCTTTGAAGACTACCGTATGCGCTTGAAGAAGCAGTTGGAGAAGCTGGGCTACACGACGGATTGGCGCTTGCTGAATGCCTCTGACTATGGCGTGTCCCAGTTGCGGCCCAGGGTGGTGATTGTCGCGATTCGAAAAGACCTTTCCCGGCAGTTCTCGTGGCCCCAGCCCAGGGGCGTGAACCCGCCGCCTGTGGGCGACCTCCTTTTTGACCTCATGGTCGCACGGGGATGGCGCGGCGCGAAGGATTGGGCGAAGCGTGCTAACGACATCGCCCCCACCATCGTGGGCGGATCCAAGAAACACGGTGGCCCTGACCTCGGTCCCACCCGTGCGCGAAAGGCATGGGCCAGTCTGGGTGTCAACGGGATCAGCATCGGCAACGAAGCGCCCGGTCCGGATTTCGTGGGCATGCCGCGACTCACCTCAGAAATGGTCGCCCGCATTCAGGGTTTTCCCGACACCTGGGTGTTCACAGGCAAGAAAACGCCCGCCTATCGCCAAATTGGAAATGCCTTTCCGCCGCCTGTGGCTGAGGCCGTCGCCCGGCAAGTCCATGTGTGTTTGACGGCCAGGAAAAATTTGCTTGCGGTTGCGGGTTGATCCATAAACGCACTATACGGGCACCATTGCTTATCAACACGTTCGAAGGGTGATTACTGAAGGAGCGACAGGTGACGGAAGGCAAGAAGCCAAAACGGCAAGGCGCACGAGCAAAATTGCGGAGCCACTTTCTGAACAATATCGGTTGCGTGATGGATGTCGACGAGCTGCGGGAAGCAGCCGGTGGAATTACGGAGTGGGCGCGTCGTGTTCGCGAACTGCGCTCAGAAGAAGGCTACCAAATCCTGACCCACAACGACCGAAGCGACCTCAAGCCGGGACAGTACCTGTTGGAGACTGCCAAACCGGAACCTGCTTTCGAGCGGGCTATCTCCAAGGAAACACGGGCCTACGTGCTGGACCGAAACGGCTTCACCTGCCAGATGTGCGGTGCTGTTGCGGGCGAAGCCCACCCCTATGACCCATCGCGCAAGACCCGCCTCCACCTCGGCCATATCATCGATAAGAGCCAAGGTGGCACGGACGGCGCGGAAAATCTTCGGGCCATTTGTTCGGTGTGCAACGAAGGTGCTTCCAATCTCACGCTGGAAAGGCCCTCGGATCTAAAACTTCTGGCGCAAGTCCGCCGGGCGACCGGGGCCTCGCAACTCGGGTTGCTGGCGTGGCTCGTGAAGAAATTCCCCGCGCAGACCCGCCGGTTTTTGGATTCGGGAGTGGGTGAAATAGAAGCGTGAACGGTTACGCACCGTGGTGCCCGCCCCGCCCCTATCCGCACGGCGTTCAACGCACAACACTGACGGCTGCGGATCAATTGAATCACCCCGCTGGTGTCTGGCTCATCGGGAAGCGGTACCACTTCCAAGTGAGGCGCTAACCCCGAGGACGAAGCCGAAATCATACCACCGGCCATTGTTCTTCGCTTCGTATAGCCTGACATCCAACGTGATCAAGCCAATGATGAATGTTATCGGCGCAATCAACCCATGCCAAAGCCCGGCCCAGAATCCCGCTGGTTTCGCACCAGGCGGGCTATACTTCGAGTTTGGTCCTCCAACGGCCAGTATATTCGCCATGACTCCTCCTTTTTGATTCGCTCATCCCACTTTTTTCCCCACGCTTGCCTCACCACGCAGCCTCACCACGTGTGACCGCAATCCTTGCATAGCTGGGAGTTATGAAAGGGTGCCCTCGAAAGGCTGAATGATCTTTTCGAATTCGGATAGGCGTTCACGTTGTGCGGTACGCAGCTCGTAGTCTTTTTGCAGGTTAAGCCAGAACCCCGCGCTCATATTGAAAAATAAACCGAAGCGCAGGGCCATATCGGCGGTAATCGCACGCTTTCCGTCGATAATATTTTTTATCGCCGAACGGTCCACCGCTATTGCCTTGGCAAACGTACCGGATTTAATTCCCAGATCGTCCAGAAAATCTTCTTTCAGCATGATTCCAGGATGTTCTATTTTGATGAATTCCGTGCGCATGTTATCGTTCCTGTTTTTGTGTATCTTCCATCACAGGCAGCATGAAAATCCATTTGCCTTACGGCACACAGGACTGAAATTCTTCTTGCTAGTGATAGTCAATCAATTGCACTTCATGGGCGGCATTGTCTCGCCACTTGAAAATAATGCGCCATTGTTTGTTTACCCATATGGCATAAAACGCGTGTAAATTTCCCGTTTTCTTTTCCAGTTTGTTCGAGGGGGGAACGCGCAGATCATCGATTTTCTCCGCAGCATTTAGATAGCGCAGACGGCGAAGGGCCTTTTCTTGCAAGACGGAGTCAAGCCCTTTGACCCGAACCCCTCTGAAGAGTAACTCGGTCTTTTTCTCTGCGAAGCTCTTGATCACACAGGTAGTGTACCGCACAACGCCTGGGCGGTCAAGTGCTTTGTAGCGAATCGCACAACATTCGTCCCATTCACCACGTGTGGCCGCAATCCTCGCATTTCCGGCTTCGGTAGAAAAAGGGCAGGAATAATCCGATGGTGAGTATGGTCAGCACCAGGGTTCTGAGATACGCAAGGGGCTTTTCTCCGACGTGCTCAGAGCCACAGACCGGGCAGACTGCCTGCTTGGATTTATAGCGGGTGAAAGCCTCGGATTCAACGCCCTCAATGATTCGGAATGCGGCTTGGGCATCTTCCTCCCGGACCATGAGCTTGATGCCACCAATCGCGCTGAAATAGAGTGGGTAGATGGACACAATATTCTCGTCGGCGAGATAAGAATCGATCCCTTCGGCATCCAACTGCATGCGAACAAGGTGGGCCGCCATTGCCTCCGGGAATGTGCCAACGACCACTTCATTGCCATCTGTCACCTTGGACCTCCCTTCTTGGCTTCCGCGTAAACTACCGTGAGAATATTTGTCTTTTAACGCGTCGAACTGCTGTCAATACCGTTGCCGACGCAGTTCTATTCGACGTAAAAGTTTTCAGATCACGGCGTTGCAGTATAAGCGTCCCGCCTGCGTTTTCCTATGCGGCGGTCTGTGCAGAACGAAAAAAGAACAAATGACCGCACTCAAATCCAAGCTATTTTCCTCTATACAATACTGCTACGACTGCTACGGGTAGGCCCGAAGGGTTTACCCGTGTGGTGAGCACATTACACGGGTAAACCGCTTTCGCGGCCTATCCGTGGCACCCGACATATTCCTCTTGGGGATGGAGCTATCGAGGTACCTGCGCCCCTATCCACGCGGAATTGAAGGCATAATGCTGTCGGCTGCTGAGTAGCTGAATCACGCCGTCCGGTGTCTGGCATACACTGAGATAGCCGTTGGGTTCGGCGCTGGTCACGTCCATGACGAAGGGCTGTCCATCCATACGCTCCAGGGTCTTCCCTGAGCCGTCGCTGATGAGGCGGATCGCCGGCCAGGTGACCCCGTCATCGTAGGAGAGGGCCGCGAAGAGTCCCGTACAGTCGTTGGGCTTGCCGAGGGCATCGGTCATCGCCATGGGCTGACTCGCGAAGGAAGCCAGGAAGAGGGCACCCTCCTTCAGGCGGATCAGGGCCAGGCGGCGGCCACTGCTGATGGGGGAAAATATGCTGGCGGTAGTGGTCCAGGTCTTGCCTCGATCCGACGAAATGCTTTGGGGCATACGCAGCACCCCGGTGCTGTCGGGCACATCATCACCCCGCCCGAACCCAAAGAGGCGGCCATCGCCCAGTTGCACCACTCCACCATGAATACCGGCCAGCTTTCCACCAGGATCGGTCCAGGTCTGGCCATTGTCCGTGCTCAGGTGGATCGCCGTGCCGCCGTGACCGCGAGAACTGGCATCACAGGGCAAGACGATGCTTCCATCTTTCATCCGAAAGACAGATTCCACCGGAAGGTGGCGTATGCCATGCTCGGGCATGATGATGCGGGCTTTGCTCCAGGTGGCTCCGCTGTCTGCTGATTGCATCGTGACCACGGCAAGATTGCCCCAGGTCGCGGCGGCGGACAACCCCACAAAGACATGAATGTTTCCCTTCCCGTCATTCCAAGCGGCGGGGCCATGATCATTGCGATCTGGGGCATCCCAGAAGGGAGCGGCCTCATCCCACGCATCCGCGCCATAGCGCAGTCGCGCTGCCGCAAGGGCGAGTTCGCGGCCCGGCTCCGCGATGGTTGTGTACCAGATGGCCAGGAGATCCCCATTGGGACATTCCACCAGCGCGGGATCGTGGTTATGCTGGGCGTAGAGGGGGCCATCATTGCCCTCGGGCATGTTTACGTAACGGCGTGGTGCCCGAAAGTAAGGGATGGCAGGATCGGGTCCCACCGCTAAATTCTCGGGAATAGCCTGACGGACATCCTGCTGATGGCGCGGTGGGGGTGGGGGAGCGAGAGCTTTCGTTGCAGGGCGGGGTCCCATGGCCACGCGGAATCCGATGAGCCAGCTTTTGTCTTGGGGCAGGCTCCCCGCACGGTTGGCGGAACGCAGATAGTATGGAATGGTACCGTGACTTCCGCCCCGCGTCACGCGGAAATCGCCGTCTGCACGCCCCACGGGATCCGTCTGCGTGCTCGCATCATAGGGACCATACCAGTCTTCACACCACTCTTCCACGTTTCCGTGCATGTCATGGAGTCCCCAGACATTG
>JAJRPE010000562.1 GCA_024280935.1 Candidatus Hydrogenedentota bacterium | reverse complement strand
CGGTCATCTATCTCAAGTGGGCTGTCTGCGCCGCAGAAGCAACAATTGAAGCGCTATGCCAAGGCCGACAAATACCGGGGCGTAGAGGAATGGAGCGGTCACGCCGAAGCTGCCCGCAAGGTAGCCAAAGGCGATGCTCCCGGCAAAAGCACCGGCACCAAGGGTTCCTTCGGTCGTGGCCGCACGACGGTGTTTTTGCATGGGGTCGGCCAGACTGTAGGACATGGCAACAAAAAATGATACGCCAAAGTTCACCCCAATCAGGGCAAAACACAGGATCATCATACCGAGGCTTTGTGTATATCCCAGAATCCACATGGCAAGGCCCGCCAGCACCTGAAGCCACAGAAGAAGGGCCATCTTGTGGTGCCAGTGGTGCTTCCTGCCCATGATGAAGAAACACAAGGCCGTAGCAAGCCAAAGGGTCGAGACCAACCACGAGAAGGTTGTTGCCGGCGCATCGCCCAGGAAGGATGGCGCGGCCTGCTCTGCAAGGAACCGCAGTTCTCCCGTGTCCAGAAGGCCCATGACCCGCTTTGGATAGATGGAGCGGGTTGCGCCGATAAGTACATTGGCCACGAATACCGCGCACCACGCGACAAGGAGCTTGGCCGTGCTCCCAGCCTCTTGCTCCGCTGATTCTTCCTCAACCGTTTCGGGGGATTCTTTTTCATGCGGCAACGACCCAATGAGTGCGGCGATCAGGGTGCCGAGGAAAAGCAGCGCGACAAAGGGCAGGCGGAAGTCGGAGTCGTAAAGGGGGCCTCCCAACAGGGGACTTAGCGCGAATCCGCACCCCGCCGCGATATTGAAGTAGGCCATGTGCCGCGCACGGTGGGCCGCATCGGGTTCCGCGCCGATCCAGGAATGCAGCGCGGGCCATACGAGGCCGAGGGCAGCAAACGAAAGAAAAGAGACGACGACGCAAAAAATAAAATTCGGGTACAGGGGCATCAGGCTGGAGAAGAAGATAAAAAGGCCCACGCCCAACAAGGCCCAACGAAGGCCATGTTTCGTCTGCGACACAAATCCAGCGCTGCCCAGGCAACTCAGGGCATAGGCCCCCATCTGAACCGCGCCCACCACGCCCGCCATCGCCTCATTGCCGCCGATCTGGTTGAAGACGAAAAAGGGTGTCGTTGCGAACACAACCATTACGGCGGCATCCAGCAGGAACGCCGTGAGATACACCCGTTGGTGGGGTCTAAACATAAAACACCGTCTACGGCCATGGCCGAAAGTTGCGCAACGTTTTCTGTCCAAGGCTTGGGGCGAAGTCTCGATATTCGCTACCATGGTAGTCGCCGAGCATGATTTTCAATAAAGCGAACCTGCTTAAAGTAGAAGTGTGCGGATGAGTCAAGGTTTTCCGAGGGCCTGCTATTTTACCGCGTTGATCTGCGGTAAACCAGTGAACCCCAGTTTTCAGAATCGGTAGGTGAGTCAGCACCGGCAGACTCAAGGGACGGACTCGCGCTTGGGGCCTCGTTTTTTTGGGGAGGGAGCGTGTTGGCTGTCCGGGTGCCGTGCATAACAGGGGGTACGTCGATGCGCGTGCCTGTCCCGGCGGGCTTTGCGAAGGGGCCGTTTCGTTAGACCGTCAGCCGCACATCCTGACCCACCGGGACATGCCCCCGCGTTGTGGCGGGCCGCGCAACTCCTGGCATCCGGCACGGGCCACGGCGTGCATGCTGTTACTGTGTCGCACCCGTGCGGTGGTACGTCCCTTGGCGTGCCCTTATTGAAGGGAAGCCAAATAGGCCATCAAGTCGAGCAATTCGCCCTGGCTCAGGCCTTCCGCGAGGCCTTCGGGCATCAAGGAGATGTTTTGCGATTCACGACTTTCAATGTCCTTTTTCGCGATCATGAATTCCTGGTTTGGCGTGATGACGCGCAACTGGTCCCCCTCTTCCTGCACGCGGCCACTCAGCACTTCTCCCTCAACTGTTTCGATGAGTTCCGTTTCGTATCCCGTCTTGATAACCTTTGATGGATAAAGAACAGATTCAACAAAATAGGCGATGTCCCGGTCCTTGCCAACCCCCTCCAGGGAGGGGCCAAGAAGGGATGTGGACGTATCCGACAGGTGGCACTTGGTACATTCTACTCTTTCGAATACACGATAGCCCAGCAGCGGACTGGCCTGTTCCAGCCCGGTTGCTTCGAGGGCGCGGGAAAGGGCCTCCCGCTCCATTGCTTCCGCCACGGGCGGGTTGGTCTGTTCACCCGTGACCATGGCAATCCACTCCAGAACGGTCGAAAGATCGTCGTTACACGCGGGAACGCGGTCGGCCATGGGGGGGGCCTGATCGGCGAGCAATTTTACCATCACCGGATGGTCGGCGTACTGCCTCCATGAACGGATGATATCGCGCAACAGGGAAGGCTCGGCCCTTGCCAGAAGGCGCCCCCAACTTGCCGCACTTGGCTTCTCTTCGATGGCCATGAGTGTTGCCGAGAGTTGCATTTTCTGCTCGACATTGAGCTTCGAGTCCGTATCGAGCAGATGCCGCCAGATCACCGGAATGAGCCGACATGCTTGCGATACGTGTTGGCGCAGGTACGCATGGACTCGTTCTCGCACGGCGCGTTCCGGGTGTACGATCCATTGTTCGGCATGTCGGTCGTCCCGTTCGGTCAGCGCGTCAGATTCCAGGAGGTAGAGGTATGCCATCACCTCATCGGCTTTTGTTACCGAGTCGGCTTCGTTTCGGAGGATGTCAAGATAGCGTGCCCTGCTCGATGCCGCTGCGGCCTGTGCCTGCTCGTCCGACCCCGATAGAAGCACTTGAATCGCCTGCACGGCAAGGGCGGGCGATGTCGTTGGTGAATCGAGGAGTGCAGTGAGCGATGGCAGCGCGTTGACCTGATTGATACGGGCCACGGTGAGCAGCATTGACAATTCAAGCGCGCCGGGATCCGAGATAGCCTTTGCCAGGGCCGCTTCCGCAAAAGGCCGCGTGCCAAAGTCCTCGTAACAGGCCACATCAACCGCAATTAGTCCGGCCAGGCGCGCGTTGGGCCGGGGAGAACGCAAGAGTTTCAGCAATGCAGCCTCATCGGCATTTTTCGCCAGATGCCAGGCAGCCTCGTAACGGAGGTGTCGGTCATCGGCGACATTGGTCTGCAAGGCCGAAAGGAGCGCACTGCGAATCTGAGCGGGATCTGCCAGCGCAATGGTCGCAGCCAGGCGCACTTCGGGGTCTGGGTCATCGAGCATGCTTGCTGCGACGTTTGGCGTATCCGGGTGCGTGCCGCGACGGAGCAGACGCAGCGCCAGACGACGGACACGGGCATCGTCATTGTTGACACCCTGGGCAATGGCAGCCTCTGCATTCGCCGTGCCAATACGAAACAATGCCCAAAGCGCATTCGCCGCGCCCAGCGCCTGCGCACTCTCCGCCGCATGTTTTCCGAGATTGGCAACGCGGTCATTACCTCCTTCAGCCAGCCACTGAATCGCTTTTTCGCGTACCTGATGATCGGGAGATGCAAGGGCCTCCAGGGCATATTGGTCATCCCAGGCCTCGGCATCCAATCGGTGCTCTATGATGGGTTTGTCGTCGCCCGTGTAACGGATTCTCCAGATGCGGCCCGTCAGATCGCTTTCGTCATCCCGTCCATACCAGTCGAGGAGGAGGAGACTGCCGTCGGGTGCCATCACCATCTGTGAAGGGCGAAAGTGCGGATCTTCGGAGGTCAGCCAGGCTTCTTTGGAGAGGATTGCTCCCTGTGGGTCAAGGACATAGCGGTAGACGGTGTGATTGGGCGAGGAGAAGCCATGAGCGCCCCAGTCTGAAATGAACAGGTCGCCCTGATAAGAAAGGGGAAAGTTGGCCCCGTAGTAGCGGAGGATTTGTGTGGCGGATCCCCTGGGACGTTCAAAGCAGGGTGGCGCGAGGGGATGATTCCCTTTCAGCCAATCGTTGTTGACGGCGGGGCGGCTGTAGCAATGATAATCGACCCCTTCAATCACCCGTATGAAACGGTTGGGATTTCCTTCGCCATTGGAGATCACCCACAACTGGCCAAAGGGGTCGAGCTCATGGGGGTAGGGCGCCCGGATTCCGTGCATAAGTCGTTCGATAGCGCTGCCATCTGGCTTCATGCGGACGACAATCCCGGAGCTGCCGCGCCCGGACACGCTGTTGGTCGGCCCGGAAATGTCAATGTCGTGGTTGCTGACGCTCAGATAGAGGAGTCCATCGTATCCCCACTCCAGCGTGTACATTCCGAAGGGGTTCCACGCCTTGTTTTTGTCGAGGAGCAGGGTTTGCTTGTTTGTCGCTTTTCCGTCATCGCTGAGATCAAAACGTAACAGGCGGTCATTGTTCGTACACCAGAGTTGCTGGTCGCGAATGAGGATGCTCATCACCGGGTCTTCGAATCCCTCGGCGACAATCACCCGTTGAAAACCAGAGCCATCCGGTGCCGGGTCAAGGCGAATGATTGGATTGGACGGCGGCGTTACCGGAGAAGTTTCCTTCTCGTAGCGGTACGTGTGGCTTTCGCTCACGTAAATGCGCCCCTGCTCATCAAGGGCGATGCCCAATGGATTAATCAGGTCGGGATCCGATGCAACCAGTTCGACCTGGAAGCCCTCGGGAACGGTGAAGGATTGGGCCTGTTTTTCCACCGGCCAATAGGAATCGGGGTGCTCCGCATCGTCTGCGATGGTGGTGTTCGGGAAGATGCAGACAAGGACGATCAAGAGCGGGAGATATCTTCGCATCATCTTTTTCCTCAACCTGGAAAATACAGCTATGAATCGGATGGGCAATACGGTCCCCCAAGGATTATGCGCCTTTCGCGGCCCTGTACTGTAGTCCCCGAGAAAGTTTTTCCAAACACTCGAATATTATGGGTCATCCGATTTAAGCGTACTTTTTCGGAAACGTCATTCTTGACTGATTTCCTATGCATGTTGGGGCTTTTCTTGAGATCTATTATTTTATCGGCCCGAAGGGCCAGCGCAGAAAAGCCCAGGGCAACGCCCTGGGATCAGGTGTCAATAAATCTTGAAGCCCTGAAAGGGCGGCGCAGTT
>JAJRPE010000561.1 GCA_024280935.1 Candidatus Hydrogenedentota bacterium | reverse complement strand
TTTGCTTCAGTCGCACCATATACGACGGTAAGCAATGGGCGCACGAGCATCCCTATATGACGGCGGACAACAAGTGGCTGATTTTTGGCGCGCTACGCAACGGCAAGGGGCATGCCCAGGCCTATGGCGCGAAGTTGAAGGGCGGGTGGCTCGAAACCTTGTAGCCGTTCCGTATCGCATTTGTGATTGGAGAATTATTCAATGCCCGAATCATCATCGAAGTTCAGAAATATGCGATCTGTCGCCACGTTATTGTTTGTTGCGCTGCCCATGGCGCTTACGCACCCGTCCGCCGATGCGGAGGTTGCCAAGGCTCAGCCGAAGAAAGGGAAAACCTTCGCGCCGACACTTTCCACCAGCATTCCCGAGGAGATCACGGCCCTGCCGAGTTTCGGCACGATTACCTGGAAAACGACCCAATTGCCGTGGGTAGGCGAGGGCCCCTATGAGGGCATCAGCGGGGCGGGCATGGTGAAAATCGATGGAAAAATATATGTCGTGGGTGGCTTCATCCCAGGGAGCGATGGTACCGACGACGCCACGAGCAATCGCACTTCGTGCTGGACCTGGTGCTATGACCCGGAAACACAACAGTGGACGCAATTGGCGGATGCGCCCATCCGGCGGGAATATACGAGGGCCGTCGCCGCGGGCGGCAAGCTCTACCTCGTGGGTGGCGGGTGCCAGTACAAGGGGCAGGAACCGACCTACCGGGTCCATGGTGAATGCGCCGTCTTCGATCCCGCAGCAGGCCCGAAAGGCACGTGGACACGGATTGATTCGCTCAACGTGCCGCGCACCCATATGTCCGTCGGTTATGCGGGCGGGAAACTTGTCATCGCGGGCGGCAACGAATATGACGCTGCGGAAAAAGGGTATAGCCACGCGACCATTCGCGGCACGACGGAAGTCTACGATCCCGCAAACCCGGCGCATGGGTGGCAGGTGAAATCGCCCATTTCCGGTGCGCCGCGCGGCTGGTGCGCATCCATGGTTGCCCAGGGCCAGCTCTATCTTTTTGGCGGCATCACGTGGCGGGCCGACAATGCTATCGCGCCGACACCCGAAACTCTCCGCTATGATCCGAACACAGACACGTGGACGCCCCTCGCGTCCCTTCCCGTACCCATCTCCGGTTGGGAAGGCGCGTTGTACGCGAACCGTTATGCCATCAACGTAGCCGGTGCGGTGCGCCCCGAACCGGGGTCCGGGGAAGGCCTTGTCTGGTCCGATCTCGTGCTCGCCTATGACACGGAAAGGGACCGGTGGATGAAGGTCGGCGGCGCACTTCCTCCCGGCGCGGTTTTCAATGACCCTGGGGTGGTGGTGATCGGCGACACGATCTACGTCCTCGGCGCAGAGGGACCGCATGGCACCCATTACAACTATTTTCTGGTAGGACGGATAGTGGCAGAGACCCAGTGACCAATCAGCAGAATGCTAAGGCCGCCGGGCCGCGACCAAGACCATCATCCTCGCACGTGCGGGGTCCCAGTGGTGTTTCGATGCATACCTGTCTGGCACCGCAAGACCTGATGGCGGACATGCCCATCGGAGGCAAGGCCGAGGGACTCCGATTGCTATATGGATTGGATGCGCCGGTCCCAGCCTGGGGGGTGTTTCCCGTTGGTGCCGCCCGGTCGCCCCTCGACGACACCGAAGCTTCAGACACACTGTCAGCGCTCTTCCATAGTCTCGATGGCGGTGCAGGGTTGGCGGTGCGCTCCTCCGGAGTCAATGAAGATCAGCGCGGAGCGTCCCGTGCGGGAGCCTACGAAACCCGGTTCTGCGGCACTGCGGACGGGCTGCCCGATGCGATTAAGGCCGTGCTGGACAGTGGGGAAGCGGGCAGCGGCATGGCCGTGATCCTGCAACAGCGTATCGAGCCTCTTATTTCCGGGGTGCTTTTTTCCGCCCACCCGAGCCGCGCCCGGCTGGACCGCGCCTATGCCGAAATCGTGTCGGGCACACCGGTGGGCCTGGTGGACGGAACGGCCGCGCCGCACCGCGTGTTTCTTGATCTCGATTCGGGAAAACCCGTGGTAGGGGACGGTGACTCCGATCTGCCGTCCGATTTTTCGGAGGATATTGCCCAAAACCTTTGCGGGTGGCTGCGGCGTGTCGAACGGGCTTTTGCCTGTGCCGTGGATATCGAATGGGCCGTGGATGACCGGGGCTTGTGGCTCTTGCAGGCCCGCCCCATCACGCGCCTCTATCTCGACCCCGGACCGCGCCCTCCCGTGCCAGCGACCTCGTGGTTTTTCGATCAGCGTTTTGCCGATCCGATTCGTCCCATAACGCGAAGCACCCTTCTGCCCCTGATCATCCGAACGGGCATAAAGGAGGCCCTGGAGATGCGCGGGAAGGCCTTGCCCGAGCCACTGCTCCACGATTACGGGGGACAACTCTATGTGGCCACCGAAGCGTACCACCGGCTTCTGTCGGGCGTGCCGTCCGCGTGGCTCACCGCTGACTTACGGCAACTCTACCCCGATGGCTTGGTCGCGCCGCGCTGGGTGCCACGTTTTGGATTGCTGGCGGAGGCCCTCGCGTTGATTTGGCGGGAACGCCGCCAGGGACTGTTTAATCTACGAGAGTGGCAAAGATTTCGCGATGACCTGGAAGCCTCGTTGTTGGCCATACCGGATGCCGATGGCCGCGACTCCGAGGTGTGGTGCGCCGCCTGGGAAGACTTGGATAAATTGACGGTGTCTTTCTTGCGAATTCACCGGTGGAGTATCATGCTGGCCGATGGCGGCTATGGGCTGTTCCGCAAATTCAGCGGGTGGCTTCCCCCTGGACTCCGTGATGCCTCGCGCCGGCGTCTTCAGGCACGAGTTAACCTCGTGACGGCCAAGGCCAACCGAGCGCGGCGGACCGTGGCGGAATCAGGCATAGTGGATGCCGGGTTTGTTCGACGCTTTGGTCATCGTTCCGTCTCATTGGACTATGCCGCACCCACCTGGGGCGAGGAATTCGCTGGGCTGGACAAGCCCGCACTGCCAACGACCGAGGCGCTGGGGGAACGGCCCGCTGGCCGAGGGGTATTGCCCCGCCTACTGGAACTGCGGGAGGAGCAACGCTTCGTCTGGGAAATGATCCTGGCACGCCAGCGGCGGATGCTGCTGCACGCGGGAGAGCGTTTGGCGGAGCAAAATATGTTGCCGAGCCGCGACGACATCTGGTGGCTGACCCTGGAGGAGATCCGTGCGGCGCTGCGCGACGGTGTGGTGCCCGACCCCGGCCAAGTTCGGCAGCGAGAGCGGGCGCACCATGTCTACCTGCCCGCCTGCCGTCCCAGCCATATTGCGCCGGACACACCGGGAGAACGCTGCGAACCTGCGCCGAAGCATGGCGACCACACGGATCAGTCGCGGATATTTATGGGGCTTGGCGCATCCACGGGTCGGGCGCGGGGCACGGCCCTGGTCCTCCATCGGCCCGCCGAAGCCTCCGCGCCGATCAAAGAGGCCACCATTCTGGTTCTGCCCTGTCTGGACCCGGCCTGTACCGCGTTTATGGAGCACGTGGTGGGGCTGGTCATCGAACGGGGCGGGCTGCTGTCCCACGCGGCCATCGTGGCCCGGGAATATGGAATTCCGCTGGTGATAGGGGTGCCCGGAATCGTGGATGCGGTGGAAACGGGGGATGTGCTGGATATTGATGGGGAACAGGGCGTGGTTGAGGTGGTGTGACCGCTGAAGGTCTGCTACCGGGGTGGTCACACGCATTCCCCGATTTAACGCCATGCCAAAGACTTCCTAACTTATTTAGAAGCAATAGGATATACCCTAAAATGGTATATGCGACTACCCATACTCTAGGACCTGCCACTCCAGGTGCATTGGGCGGGCGCAGGTGGATTTTCTGGAACAGGCTTACACGAAGCGGCAGCGTTTGGGGAAAGAAAGTATGGCGAAAAACATTTCACGAAGCAGTGCATTTAAAGAAAAATTGGCGCTGTGCAAACGTGAGGAGAAGGCCGAGGTCGTCTTGTTGCTGGCTCAAGACAAACCATTGGTCCGACTCCTTTTGGCGTGGGAAAAGATACCCGTGCGTAGAAGAAGGCGATTCTCGGACGTTCCTGATGGCGTGAGCGACCACAGAAACTGGGAGTGGCTTTGGGAAAACGTGTCCTTTTCCATGGAGGACCTGGCGACGGTTAGTGGAACATCAAGCGAACTTGCAGAAAAGAATTTAGCGGTACTCCAGGGCAATCGGCTTATCTATCCTGACGGAACCCTCAATAAATATGCGGCACAATATTTGAAAACGAAGGTATTGGGCCTGTTCCGGGTCAAGAACACAGTTTATCCGCATTCAAAAAAAGATTGACAGGAAGCACCACAACTGATAGTTTGTTCAGTATGCAGAGCGAGAAAAAAACATTTGAGACGCGCAGCAGAAAAACACCGTTCATCCACAAAATGATCCGGCAGCCGAGGAGTGTGGTTTGTCCACCCTATTCGGTGCTTTCACATTCGAATGGATGCCCGTACCAATGCGACTACTGTTGCTTGCAGTTGCCTCTCAAGAATGTTATCGAACCCGTAGTTTTTGATCAACCGGAACAACTCATCGGCGACGTGAATAAATTCTTGGATCAGGGCGAGGCGCAGTTGCTTAGCGCCGGAGAAACCAGCGACGGGTTGGCGTTTGATCACGTTACGCGGTTTTCAGATGCGGTGGTCCCGCTCTTTTCCAGGCAGGATGAGGGCCACCTTTTTCCGAAGGAGAAAAAACACAAGCTTCTCTTCGTTACGAAAAGTGCCAATGTAAAACAGTTGTTGCGCATAAAAGAACATAAGAATGTCATCGTCTCATTCAGTCTGAACGCCCCTGAAATCGCAAGGCGCTACGAACATGGCGCGGCCCATCCCCATGCGAGGCTGCGGGCTGCGGCACGGTGCCAGAGGGCGGGCTACGAGATACGAATCCGCATTGATCCCATCATGCCGGTCAAAGGGTGGAAAGCGCTGTATCAACCACTCGTGGATCGGATTGCCAGCACATTGGATACGCAAGGCCTTCGCTTCACCTTGGGAACCATCCGGCACAATATTGGTTTACGTGAATGCACAAAAGCGAGGGGGCGCGATGAGACGGTCTACGATCCGGCGAATTCGCAAGAGGGTGCGGATACGCGCTACCGGCTTCCTTTCGCGCTTCGGCGCGAAGTTTATGGTTGGTTTAAGGAAAAGCTTCCTGCGGATGCCTCCGTGGCGTTATGCAAGGAGACGGAGGAATTATGGCGCGATCTAGGTTTGGACCCGGCGAATCCCAAGTGCAATTGTGCGCTCTGAATCGCCGGGCAGGGCAAAAGGACAACAGCGACCTCTTTCGCAAGGCGGAACTGCGCCGCCGGATCTGTGGAGATGTAGAGAATGCGAGTATTTTCCTGGCAGGGTCGGGATTTGGGCAGATGTTTCGTCACGCATGGCGTGACAAAGCCCGCTACACGCTGGCCCTGGATACAAACAAGCGAAAGGTTGAGGAACTACGATTTCAATTTCCAAATGTAGATGCCCGTGTTGCTAACTTCAGTACGTTTACGGATTGGCCTTTTCGCCGCCGCTTTCAGATTGCGGATTTCGACGCTTTTGGGAACCTCTATCCGGGCATTGCTCATTTCTTTGAGAAGGCACCATGGCGAACTCCCTTCTATGTGGTAGCGAGCGATGGAGGCCCGCTTGCGTTTAAGCGCATGGGCCATGTGCAGCAACAATTGCGCAGGAACACGTCTTCGATTCGCTTTTTAGGCGCACGAGACTTGGACTCATACATGGATCGCTTGGTGTGGCCTTGGTGGAAGAGAATTGCGGTGAAACACGACCTTGATATCGAATGTCGGGCGTGGCTTGCTAACAAGGAGAAGACGGTTGCGTATTATGCACTCAAGCTCGAAACTCAGTCTTGAGAATATTCGTATTAACCAGCTCAAACCCCATAAGTACAATCCCAATCGGATGACTGATCACCAGTTTCTCGCACTCAAGAGAACTATCCGCAAGGAGGGTTTCTGCGGGGCAATTCTGGTGAGGCGATCCAAGCGTGGCTTCGTGATTGTGGACGGGGAACATCGCTGGCGGTCGTCGATATGTGGGCTTCATGCTGTCGAAAAGTCAACAACGGCTTCTGGAGAAAGTACTTGAACGAGCCTCCCATTTGGACAACAAAGATCCTCTATCACGCTCCGACGCGCTAGAAAAAGTCCTTTCGGGCTATCTCAAACAGCACAGCAAGTGCGCTTGATGTGGCGCCGTAGACAAATCCGGGGCGTTGACGCGTTATTCCTTCACATAGTAGGTTGTTCTGAAGAACACCATGGAACCCATGAAGGAAACAGGCCATCGGCGGCCCAGGCCACAAAGAAATACTCGCAACGCTCTATGACGCCCACGCTGGCGGTGTCTACGGATGTCTACAGTTTCCTGGCCTGTCCCGCAGAAACCGAGGATGTGGTCCACGAGGTTTTCCTTCGCGCCCTGGCCCAATCGAAAAAATGGCTCGGTCTCCGCAATCCGGTGGGATACCTCTACCGGGCAGCGCGAAACGAGGCCCTGAGCCGACTTCGTAAACAGGGCGTGCGCGACCGGGCTGCGGCAGTGAGGAAACAAGAAGTACCCTCAAACCGGATGAACCCTCAAAAAAGGAAACGCCGATAGCAGTACAGATTGAGGGTATGGCTGATTGTGAAGTACATGTGCGGCGGGAATAGCCCCGGAGGGGCGACGTAACTTAGCCCAGGGTGTAGCGAGGTACGAGCGAAACCCTGGGTAGATGGGTTGCCAAAGTCCCTGGAACCCCCGAAGTGGGGTGTAAACATTCGTTTAACCCGTGCCGTTTTTCTGTGGCTGTCGCGGGGCCATATTTTTGCTGGACACAGGCCCATCGAATGTGCATAATACGGTTATGGA
>JAJRPE010000560.1 GCA_024280935.1 Candidatus Hydrogenedentota bacterium | reverse complement strand
GGCCTATAAAAAAAGAGAAGGTTTATGCGAGTCCCAGGAGAAATTCCTGTAACAGTCAGTATTTCAGTTGGTTACGGATATTGACATGAGTGCGAATACTGTAAGCAAGTTTTTGGGTTGTGGGCGAAGCTCACCTTAGGAATCTTGTGGTCATGAAAAACGGGCGTGCTTGAATGAGGTAGATGGCGGACCTGGACGGCATCCTGGACCTCACCACCATATAGGCTTCAATCCGTGCCAGATGGACTTACTGAGGACTTACGAGGAAATTTTCAAAGAAAAAAAGCGACCCTGAAAACTCAGAATCGCCAATGTTTGCAATGGTAGCGGTGCATGGACTCAAACCGCAGACACTCGGATTCATAATCCGATGGTCATAAAAAACGGGGCATGAGAGGCGCTGCGAAACCCATGCACGCCGTTACCATAGTGTTACCATGGCCTGTCTGGGCAACAAAAAAGGCGACCCTCAAAAGTGAGAATCGCCAATATTTACAATGGTACCCGGGAACAGGATCGAACTGTTGACCTCTGGATCCACATTCCAGCGCTCTAACCGACTGAGCTACCCAGGCATCGTATTTCCTATTCAGCGTCCTATGCGCACCGAAGGCGCTGGTCGCTGAATAGAGTGAGGAGTATAGGATCTGGCGGGGGGATAGTGCAAGTTTTGTTTGGCTTTCACAGGGCTGGACAGTGCTTTGGGCGGCCCAATCAGAAACAGGTTTGTGTTTCTTTATTTAGATATGATATAAATAACTCCGTCTGGTGCGTAGTCCTCTTGGGAAGTTTTTCTTCCGCGCCGCTACAGCCCGTCCCGCAGAATCTAGTACAATGGTCGCTTGACCTGTTCTACCTCACGATGTTTTGGAGTTTGCACCCATGGAAAACGTAATTGTCATTGGTTCCGGTCCGGCGGGGTACACCGCCGCGTTGTACACGGCCCGCGCTGATTTGAATCCCCTTTGTCTTGAAGGGGAGCTGAGCAAGACCATCCTTCCAGGCGGTCAGTTGATGACCACGACGGAAGTGGAAAACTACCCTGGTTATCCCGAGGGGGTTTCCGGTCCCGAGATGATGGTGGACTTCAAGAAGCAGGCCGAACGTTTTGGCACGCGCTTTCTCTACAAGACGGTGACCAAAGTGGATTTTTCCGCCCAGCCGCTCAAGGTCTATTCCGGCGAGGAAGTCTGGGAAGCGAAGACGGTTATTATTGCGACGGGTGCCACGGCGATGTATCTGGGCTTGCCCTCGGAAGCGGCCTTTGAGAACCGAGGTGTTTCCGCCTGTGCCACGTGCGATGGTGCGCTGCCCCGTTATCGGGACAAGCCCCTCGTGGTTGTGGGTGGCGGGGATACGGCCATGGAAGAGGCCCTGTTTCTGACGAAATTCGCCAGCAAGGTTCACGTGGTGCATCGACGCGACAAATTCCGTGCGAGCAAGATCATGGGGGAGCGGGTGATCAACCACGAGAAGACCGTTGTGGAATGGAATACGGTGGTGGACGAGGTTTTGGGCAACGACACCGATGGGGTAACGGGGGTTCGTCTGAAGAATGCGAAGACGGGCGAGACGCGGGAGGTGGATTGTGTTGGCTACTTCGCGGCCATCGGCCACAAACCGAACACCGATATTTTCGACGGCATCATTGACCTGCACGACAACCGCTACATGAAGACGCAGCCAGACAGCACGTACACGAATGTTGAAGGCGTGTTTGCTTGTGGCGACGTGCAAGATCACACCTACCGTCAAGCCATTACCGCCGCAGGGAGCGGGTGCATGGCCGCCATTGATGCCACGCGCTGGCTTGAAGCCAGGGAAGGCTAGTAATTACGTTTTGGTCGTTTTACATCGTCCGGGCCGGTACCGCGAATACGGCGCACCGACCCGGACGGTTTTTGTCTTGAAGCGTTGTGCAACCGAGGTAGTGAGCACCACCTGAGATTGTAGTGCTTGCGATGCAGGTCACTACCTGGCACGCCCGGCTCAGGAGTCTACAGACTGCTGATGCCGAAGAGATTGAGAACAGCATTAATCACCGCGACAAATTGCAGGATTACATCCAAGACTACCTCGATATTGAACGCTGATTTTGGGGCCACACTCATTGTCACATCTCCCTTGATTCCGTTGAGTCATTGATCCACACGGCACGACATGCCCGCAGACACAACTTTCTGTCATTATACACTGAAAAACAACGCATTACATGAGTGCCGCGTTTTTCAGTTTCATCAGTATAGCAGCAAATAGATCAAAATACACCTGTTGCCCGAGGCTAAGAGCGATTCCGCCATTAGCGATTGTGAGCGTTGGATTTGTTGTTATTTTTCAAAAAACGGGACCGTGCAGATTCGGATTGGGGTATTGGGGAGCCTCAGCCGCGCCTGTTATGCGCCTTGCGAAGGTGCCTGTACCCGTTCCGAACTGGAAGGTTCCGTCAATATTCGCGCCATTGAACGCTTCATGGTAGATCGCTATTACGCCGACCATCCTGAGCCGGACTATGGCGTGCCGGAAAACGTGGGCGACAAGAAAGTCGCCATGTCGGCTCCGGCCCTGTCGGATTGAGGGCGGCGTTTCACCTCGCCCGGCTGCGATATCAGGTGACGGTGTTTGAAGAAAACGACCATGCGGGCGGCATGTTGCGCCATGGCATGCCCGCTTACCGAATGCCCCACGATGTTCTTGATCGTGATATCAAAAATATTACCGCCCTTGGCGTAAAAATAAAAACCGGATCGCCGGTCAAGTCCATGGCCGCCCTTAAAAAGCAGGGCTACGATGCGACTTTCCTCGCTGTCGGCGGCCAAGTTCCACGCATTGTTCCTATCAAGGGCGAAGAGCTGGCCAATGTTGGCGACTGCATGGAGAAAACAGGGACGCCTATACGTAAGCGCCCAGTTTCCCTTTCTGGAAAGGAAGAGAAAATGCTGGAGGCGGCGGGAATCGAACCCGCAACACGGTTTTTCGTTTTGCTTGGTTAACTTATTTGTTTTCTATGGGCTACGCCGCCGGATACCGCAGCCACGGCTTTTCGTTTAGTTCCTATGCAGCGAAATGGCTGCTCGCGAATCTAGCCCCAATGCACGCCTTTGCATGCTCTTTGTATCGGATTTGTGCGGCTCTGCATTTTCCCTGCGGGTTCGGAAATGTAGGCGGGATCCTATATCCTTTGCCGACAGGCATTACACGCCGAACTATGGTATACTTCTTCCACTTATTACAAGAGGAAAATCCTATGCTGGAAGTGCTAACAGGACAACAGATAGAAGAGGTGTTCAGGCTCCTCGGAGGTCGCCTGAAACGAAATGGTTCGCCACCCGTTGGCATCGTGGTTTGTGGTGGTGCCGCCATGATTGTGTTGGAGCTTCTTCCGCGAACGACTACGGACGTGGACATCGTCGCCATGCTGGACGCTTCCCAAAAACTGGTGGCCCCTGTGCCTCTTCCAGACTCATTACTGCAAGCGGCGCACGAAGTTGCACGGACGATGGAGCTGCCGGAAGATTGGCTGAACAATGGCCCAAGCCGGGATGAAGGCGGATTGTTCCAGATGGGACTGCCGGAAGGGTTCCAGGGGAGACTCCACGCCCAAGAATACGGCACCCATCTGTCTGTGTATTTTATCGACAGGCTCGACCAGATTCATTTCAAACTGTACGCGGCCGTTGATCGCGGTGGCTACCACATCAGTGATCTTGAAGCGCTACAACCGACCGAGGGAGAGTTGACACAAGCCGCACGCTGGACCCTCACCCATGATGTGTCACCGGCGTTTCTTATGTTGTTGAAGAAGTTATTGGAGTCACTGGGATATGGAAACGTCGCTGAAACAATTTAGAGAAGCCTACTTCGAAACGCTCTTGGGATTTCTGTGGCGGGAATGGACCGCCTTGGGGGTGGCGGGTCATGAGCGGGTAAGGCTGCGCCATACGATTGATCCCGAGGGACTGCTGCTATTCACATGTTCTCTGG
>JAJRPE010000559.1 GCA_024280935.1 Candidatus Hydrogenedentota bacterium | reverse complement strand
CAGCATACGAATCGACAATACGCGCCCCGCCCAAATGATCAATGCCAGGGGCGCGAGTCCGTCCCTGAGGAGCAAAGGATGTCAAAAAATATACGGCGGGTGAAATGTTTCGTTTCTTTGCGCCTTCGCGTCTTTGCGTGCGATCCTTTTTTATTTGTTACACAAAGATGCTCCGGCCACTGTACGTTGATACGAAGATCAATGAGTGGATTCAATAGTCCGTAGACCCACCAGGGCGTTGAGATAGTTGGTGTTGTGGGGCAGCCAGACCTCGTTGGGTTCAAAGGCGGGAATATCGACACCGCTCAGGTCGAGGTAGGGCCGGTCGTCCCCGACACCACGCCAGGTGACGCCATTGGGCACGCCGCCCGGCACCGCGCCCCGCTTTACCCCGCCAAAAGTATAGCGGTGGTGGTAGGTGGGCAGAAAACGATGCCCGGCCCCTTCCATCATGCTGACACCAAAGGGGTTCATGCCCAGGACCCAGTTAAACTGGTCATAAATGAAGGCCAGGTATCGGGGATCAGGCTCATAGGCATGGGCCAGGGCCATGAGGGTCGCAGCTTCGAGGAGATGGCTGTTGGTGCCCACATGCCAGCCGCCCTTGTCCGCCGGGGTGCTGAAAAAGTTCGGTTTGTCCACGCTGCCATGGGCATAGACGCCAAAGGGGTTGGCGCTCAGGGCCAGCATAGCTTCGGCACGGGCAACCAGGGGGGCGCGAAGCCCTTCGGCATGTGCGGTGCCAAACACCTCATCGAAACGACGAAGCACATCCGCCACTTCCACGGAGGCCTGGGGCTTTGGAAGCAAGGATTTCGCTATGTCGGCATACTTCTCTTCGCCGGTAGCCACGTACAAGTCCAAGGCGGTTGAGCATTGGGCCGGGCCACCCTTCTTCTGCGCCAGGGACCAATCCAGGCTCTTCCGGGCGGCGGCCACCCAGTCGTTCTTGTCCGCCACCAACGTGGCGATGCGGGCCAGGGCCGCCTGGTGGCTGCCAGGGTCATTCCCCATGAGCTTGCCATGGATAGAGCGTTCATCTCCGGTGCCCGGCTCGTTGTCCGTTTCCAGTCCCGGCCCGCCCCAGAATCCATAGCCCGAACTGATCGTTCCATAGGCCGAACCATCGGGCGCAATCATGCGGCGGGCATGTTCTCCGCCCCAAATGATCTCGTCGAGAAAATCGGCCTGGCCATTCCCATCGCGGTCAAACGCGGAAAAATCCTCTGCGGCCTGGGCGTAGGCGCGGACGAGTCCATAGACATAGGGGGCGTTGTGGTAGGTGTTGTAATCGCCCGCGTCATGCCAGCCGCCCCAGAGCGATAGTTGCTCGGCGCCATCGGGGCTGACGGCATCGTCCAAGTGGCAGATCTCATGAAAACCGGGAACTGCCATACCACAGCGTTGGTAGTAGAAAAACCGGTAGGCAAGTTCCGCCGTTTGCTTCCACAAAACATCGTTGGCGACAGCAAAGGAATAGGAATCACGGTCCAAGCCATCCAGCGACACGCGAATACGATAGTCCCCCGGATTGCTGAATGCTGAAAAGGAACCCCGCCAATATTCATGGCCCCAGTCCTTTCCATAGTAGCCCGCCATGCGTCCCTGATGCTGGAGCCTTCCCTCGTATACGACTTCGTCGTTCTCGTCCACCAGGGCGAAGGTGGCCGTCGAAGCTACAAAATTACTCTGGACCACAAAAGATTTAGGGCCATGCTGTTCATAACCCACTTGGTTGATAAGCACCTCACAGGCATGGGGTGTTCGGACGGTTGCCAGGAGGGAGGCTTCATCCCAATAGGCACCATCTGAACCGGCATTGAGTACCAAGACCACCCAGCGCGCATGGTGGGGCGGCACTACCGTCAGTGTGTACCGCGTTCCGTCGGACTCTTTCCCCAGCACCGCAAGAATATCTTCCTGAAGGACGCCCTGGGAGCCAATCCACCGAAGCACCGGGGGCTGAACGACGCCATTGCCAATACACTGGGCCTTTAGCTCGGTAAGGCCGTCCGGGAGGGCCACCGGCTCACTCAATACCTGTGCCCCATCCGCGATGTGGAGCGACGACTCCCCCACTATCGCCTTGTCCTGGCTGAGCGACCAGGCAGCGCTTGGTTGGGACGCTGTCCATGCCTGGGGCAGTTTCCGACGCAGTATCTGGTTTTCCTCAGGGTGAGAAAAGGACTGGGGGTCTATCGGAATTTTGGACGCTTCAAATCCGCCATTGACCAGCAACTCGCGCTGTTCCAAAAAATGGGAGGCTGGGCTTTTCGCGCCGGACACCACCGCGAAGCCCGTCTGGGCCGCGTTAAAGCGGCGGGAAGGCCACGGTATATATTCGGGATCATAGGCACCACCCAAGGTCAGGCATCGAAGCTGTTTATCGCTGCCGCACACCAGGATATCCGTTAGGCCGTCTGAATCCACGTCGCAAATGGTGGCCGGGGAAATAAGTCGGAGGCCCGTCTCGTATTTCCATTGAAGCTGGCCGGAACTATCCAGGCAATAGAGTGTGTGGTCGCCACTCGCCACCAGCACATCCACCTGGCTGTCGCCATCCACATCGCCCAAGGTCACGGCACAGTGCGTATCGCCTTTGGTCTTAAAAACCCAGCGCAATTCCCCGGTAGAATCAAAGGCCTGCACATGACCCCCGGCATCCGGCACGACGACTTCCGCCAAGCCGTCTCCGGTGATATCGCCGACCGCCACGCCGGAACCCGCATAAACCTCCACAGGCCCCAATAGAACCCGCTGCCAGCGCAAGGTTCCCGTGTCTCCATCGAAACACCGCAGCAAGTTGTCCTCCCGCGAGGTGCAAAATAGCTCAACCTTACCGTCCTTATCGGCATCGGCGAGAAGCGGCGCACTCAGGAAACCATCCGCCAGGGAACTGGCCCAGCGAACGGAACCATCTCCATTCAGGCAAAAAGGCCCCAAAGGTCCCACGCCAAAAATCTCAGCGCGCAAATCTCCCGTCACATCGCCCGCTGCCAGCGCACCGTTTAGTCTAAACTTGCCCTCGTCGAATGCCTGCCAGCGTACGGTGCCTGTGCGATCCAAGGCGGCGATGCCCTGTTCCAGGGTGCCGACGACCGCCTCCTCCTCACCGTCCCCATCAAGATCCGCCCAGAGCACGCCGCCCCATTCCACCGCGCCCACCGGTTTTTCCCAGCGCAAAACACCCGAAGCCGCATCCAGACACACCAGGCGGCCATCCCCATTGCCAATAAGCAGCAAGCGCTCTCCCGCTTGATTGGCCGTACTCAGCGCTGCCGAACTGATGAGCCGTTTTGCCCACTTTCCATCGAAGGTCCATAGCGTCTCGCCCTGTGCGCTGACACAGCGGAGGCGGCGCACCTCGCTGTCGCTGATAATCGATTCCAGGCCCGGCGATGGATGGATATCGCCGACCAAGGGAGCCGCGTAGAGATTCGATTGTCCCGAATACTGCCACAGCAAGCGGGGGGTGGTGTCGGCGGCAAAGGAATGGATGCCACACAGCAGGAACAAAAGGGCTGGAATTAACTTCTTCATGGGTATACTCCATAAAACTGCACGTATTCGTTTTCTACCACGGACAACTTAGGCAGCCGTTGGCCACACTCGAATTTTTGTCTGCCACGGAGAAGAAATGAAGAGCAAAAAAAGAGGTGAACAGGCTATTCCTTTCATAGTAACTCCCATTGGGTACAGGTGCAAGGGGAGGCGCACGGAGACAGGAACATTCGCAGGTTGTGCGTCACGAATAGTAGTTCGCGCCAGGAAGAGTCGCTGGCGGATCCATAGGGAAGCTCTCAGAGCCTGTGAAGTCTAAGCGTTTGCGATCCGACGGTACTTTGTGGGATCCTGCACCCAATTGACCAGAACTTGAAAGTGAACAACGAGGTGATTATGAAAACCAGCCGTCGCACATTTCTCAAGGCCGCAACTGCCCTTTCGGCCGCACCCTTTATACTCCCATCCAAAATTTGGGCCGCCGAGCGCAAGCCAAACGACCGTATTGTTATGGGTTTCATCGGGATGGGCAAACAAAACACCTATCTTCTCGAAAACTTCCTGCGCCAGAAAGTGTGTACGGTTGTGGCCGTCTGCGATGTGGACACGACCCGCAGAACCGCCTCGCAACAACGGATAAACGAGTTTTATACCGGAAAGCCAGAGCTTGGCACGCCCGAGTGCTCGGCCCATGCCGACTTTCGGGAGATCATTGCGCGGGATGATATCGACGCGGTGTGTATCGCCACGCCAGACCACTGGCATGCCATTCCTATCATCGCGGCACTGCGTGCGGGCAAAGATGTCTACTGCGAAAAACCCCTGACCCACAATATTCACGAGGCGGTCGAGGTCATCCGCGAGGTAAAGGCGAATAAGGCCGTCCTTCAGACCGGCTCCATGCAGCGCTCTATGGAAGAGTTCCGCGTGGCCTGCGAACTGGTGCAAAACGGCGCTGCCGGGAAAATCAGCCGTGTGGAATGCAGCTTCGGCCCTCCCGGAAGACCCTGTGATCTGCCGGAAGAACCCATGGAACCCGGCCTCGACTGGGACATGTGGATCGGCCCCGGCCCCATGCGCCCCTACAACTCCGTGCTGAGTCCGCGCGGTGTTCACACCCACTTCCCCGATTGGCGTTCCTACAAGGAGTACGGCGGCGGCATGGTCTGTGACTGGGGCGCCCACCACCTCGACATTGCCCAATGGGGCCTGGGGATGGACAACAGCGGGCCAAAATTAATCACACCGCCCGAAGATCCCAACGCGACGTCGGGTGGGGTTTTGCGCTATAAGAACGGCATTGAGGTCATCCACAAAGGCGGCTTTGGTGTGCATTTCTTTGGCGACGAAGGCGAAGTCAAAGTAAACCGGGGCCGTTTCGAGTTCTGGCGCGATGGTAAGAAAATAGCCGGTTTCTCCAAGCGCGAAGATGGCGGCTCCCTGACCCAGGCCATTCTCCACGTGCAGAAAGAATACCTGGACAACGCGAAGATCAAGCTCTACAAGAGCACCCACCACGTCAAGGATTTCCTTAGCTGCATCGAGACACGCAACAAACCCATCACCAACGAAATCGTCGGTGGTCGAAGCGCCACCTGCTGCCACTTGCTGAATCAGGCGTACTACAACCATGAGACGCTCAAGTGGAAGCCCAAACGCATGAAGTTTGCATGGCGTGGCGGCAAAGCCGAATGGCTGACCCGTGACTACCGCGCTCCCTGGAAAGTATAAAAGGGTCCTGGGAGCCTGACCCCAAACGTTTCGGTGCCATGGTGCTCCTTTCGCCTGAAAGGTCTTGAAATACCATGAACGCTGTTTCTTTGCCCTGCCGCGTAGTCATAAGCCGTATGCTGATGACACTGTTCTTTGTCGCGGCCATCGCCGTCAAACCCGGCGCGATGGCCGCGCCGGATATCCTGGCAACGGCTGACTGGGCGGGCCGCTTCGTCCACGAGTACGACTATGTGCTCCGCGAAACCGAAGGGCTGGCCCGAGAAAATGAGCCGGTGGAAATCACCCTGACTATGGCGGGTGATGCCCCGGACCTGTGGCGCGATCACATTCGCGTGGTGGCGTTGACGGACGGCGACAATGGCTTTCTGACTCCCCACCAGGTTATGGGCGAGACCCGGGCGGGGGGCGTGGAACAGCCGGATGGAAATACGCCGCACCCGGCCACCAGCATCAATATCATCTTCCTGGCGAATTGCCCCGCCAGGGGGGAAGTGATGTACCGTCTGTTCTGGGGAAATCCCGAAAGCGCTGCGGCTGCTCCGCTGCCTTCGGCGGCCCTGGTTGACGGACTTCGCATCACCGGTGAAGCGCCGGGGCTGACCGTCGAGAACAACGCCTATCACATTGAGCTCGACCCCGGATCGGGCGCGATCAGGCGCATTCGCACGACGTTTCAAAGCAATGATACGGAGATGTTTTACAAAAAAATCCCGATTCATTTCGGGACCGATATCTGGAGTCCGGGTCAAAGTTGGGACCATGACTACGATTGGCCCAAGCCGCCGCACCAGAAAGTCGAGGGCGGGCCGCTGGCGCTGCGCTATCACCGCTGGGGTCCCATGCAACGCTACAGCGATGTAGAAATTTCGATTACCTATACTTTTTACGCCCACGTGCCCTATGTGCATGTATCGTCCACCATGCGGATTATGCAGGACCGCTCCTCCCACGCTATTCGGATGGGAGAAATCGTGGTAAGCCATTCGCGGCGGCCAAGCGCCAACCCCGATCCCGAGCAAGAGGAGAGTCCCGAAGTCTTCACGCACTACGGGTGGCCCGATAGCGACGGGAACGTGGTCCAGCGGGAAATAAACGCCTATCGCAATGAACTGGGCCAGGCCAGCGTTGAGGCCAAGGTTCCCGGCGGTCTGGCCGTGCTGGATCGCGACATACCCTGGGTGGCAGGCTACAACATGGATGAGCACTTCGGGCTGGCGACCTTGCGCAAGAACCAGTTTGCGGGGAATTATCTGGGCCGCCCCACCCCCCAGTCCGCGCCCTGCACCTATCTGGGCCAATACGGCTGGGGCTTCGTCTACTGGTCGCGCCCCATGGTATACCCCCTGGGCACGGCCAATTCACTCCTGGACCTGAACACGGCGGTGGCAGCGGGCACGTTTTTTGGCACGGAGGAGGCCCTGCTAACCTTCAAACCGAGCAAATCGCTGGATGCGGTGCGGACCGCCCATCGAAAATTCACTATTCCGCTGCGCCTTGAGTTCAAGGGCACCGGCCCTTGGTAAGCCCCTTAACACCCGTGCTTCAATTCAATCTGCAATGCGATGCATGATGAGGTAACGACCCATGGAATATCTGAGCGGACTCGACTACGCCATCATCGTCATCTACTTCTGCGCCCTGGTGGGCCTGGGACTCTACCTGAAGGGCCGCGCTTCCGCAAGCCTTGAGGATTATCTGGTCGGCGGCAGACAGTTGCCGTGGTGGGCCATTGGCATGTCGGGCATGGCCTCCTTTCTCGACATCGCCGGCACGATGATCATCACCTCCTTCCTCTTTATGCTGGGACCCCGAGGCCTCTTTGTCGAATTTCGCGGGGGCGCGGTGCTCGTCCTGGTCTTCATGATGCTGTGGGCGGGAAAATGGCATCGGCGCTCTAATTGCCTCACGAGTGCGGAGTGGATGATATTTCGCTTTGGGGATGGCCCCGGCGGACGCTTTGCGGAATTCATACGGGTTGTTGCGGGCATCGTTATGACCGTGGGGATGCTGGCCTATCTCATTAAGGCCGTCGGACTGTTTTTGTCGATGTTCCTGCCCTTCTCGCCCCTTGCCTGTGCATTGGTGATGGTCGGAGTGGCCTCCCTCTACACCATGGTGTCGGGATTCTATGGCGTAGTATTCACCGATATCTTTCAGTCCGCTATTATTCTCATCGCTGTCGTGTTCATTTCGGTTCTGGCATTCATGAAAGTAACGGATGCCGGGAGCCTGACAGAAATCGCCATCGCCGTAACAGGTAATGAACAGTGGATGAGTTCCGTTCCCCATTGGAAGACCACCATGCCCCCCGGTTACGAGGCCTATCAGGATCTGTTCATGTTCGCCTTCTTCTATCTCATGCGCAATGTCTTCTCCGGCATGGGCGTGGGCGATGATCCCAAGTTCTTCGGCGCACGCAGTGACAGCGAATGTAGCAAGCTTGCCTTTCTCTGGACTTGGCTCATGATGTTCCGATGGCCGATGATGATGGGCTTTGCGGTATTGGGTATCTATCTGGCCCATGATCTCTTTCCAGACCAGCAAGTGTTACGTGACAGTGCTGCGTTGATTAAGACCCACGTGCCCCATGCCCTGAAATCAGATTGGCCCGCCCTGCTCTCCAGTATCATCCACAGTTCGGGCACCTATTCTTCCGAATTAATCGACGGACTTCGGGGGCTGCTTGGTGAAGACTGGACCCGAAAGCTGCAACTCCTGAGTTTCGAGGGGACCGTGAACCCGGAGCGCATACTTCCCGCCGTGCTGCTCTATGAAATTCCCCAGGGATTTCGTGGGCTGCTCCTTATCGCGCTGATCGCCGCGTCCATGTCCACCTTCGACTCACAGGTCAACATGACAGCAGGATTGTGGACGCGCAACGTCTATCAGCGCTATTTGCGACCCCATGCTTCCACGGGCGAGCTTATCTATTCGAGTTGGGTCTTTATTGTCGCCCTTGTCGGCGTCTCCTTCCTGTTTGCCTATTCCATCGAAAGCATTAATGACATCTGGGGATGGCTCATCATGGGGCTGGGCGGCGGACTCTTGCTACCCACCTTCCTGCGCCTGTATTGGTGGCGTTTCAACGGGGGTGGCTTCGCCCTTGGACTCGCCTGTGGGCTTGTGGCTGCGATTGGGCAGCGTTTGCTTATTCCAGGCCTTGATGAACGGTGGCAGTTCCTCATTCTGTCCGCCATTGGCCTCGCTGGGAGTATCGTGGGCACCTATCTGACAGCGCCAACCGATCCTGAGGTGCTCCATCGCTTTTATCGGACGACCCGTCCTTTTGGGCTGTGGGGTTCGCTTCCGGATTTACTCTCTGCGAAAGAGCGGGCCACCATGCGTGCCGAGCATCGTCGGGAGATTTTCGCGGTACCCTTTGCCCTGCTCTGGCAAGTATGTCTGTTTCTGCTCCCCATGCAGCTCCTGATCAAAACCTACGTCCCCGCAGCGCTAACGGCGGTCCTATTAATCGTCGGGGTTGTCGGACTCTATTTCGTTTGGTTGCGCCATGAATTACGCTCTGAGTAAGCGGAGCACGTTCAAACGAATGTAGCATAGGCGTCCCGCCTGTGTTTTTCATAGGTATCGCGCTTGTGTTTTTCACAGCCGAGACGGCTGTGCCACTTTCTTGTTGCCGCTGCCTGTAGGCTCCACGAAGCGGACGACGAAAACATCCAAGGAAAATTACACCATGAAACAGCTTCACCTTATCTGTAATGCCCACCTTGATCCCTACTGGCTCTGGGAATGGGAAGAAGGGGCCGCAGAGGCCCTGTCCACCTTTCGGACGGCGGCTGACTTTTGCGACGAACACGATGGCTTCGTTTTTAATCACAATGAAGTAATTCTTTATCGGTGGGTCGAGGAATACGAACCCATCCTCTTTGCGCGTATCCAACGGCTGGTTACAGCGGGCAAGTGGCACATCATGGGCGGGTGGTATCTTCAGCCCGACTGCAACATGCCAAGCGGGGAGTCTTTTGTCCGACAAATATTGATGGGGCGTTTGTATTTCAAGGAAAAGTTTGGCGTTGAACCCACCACCGCCATCAACTTTGACCCCTTCGGGCACACGCGGGGCCTGGTGCAGATACTGGCCAAATCCGGCTTCGATTCTTACCTCCATTGTCGTCCCGACCAGAAGGACTGCCCCCTGCCCGATGCCGCCGACTATATCTGGGTGGGCTATGATGGTTCGGAAGTCGCGGCCCATCGCACGTTGACCTGGTATGGCACCCCCCGGACGGGCATGATTAAAGGGACGTTGGAAAAGTATCTGGACGAGCATTCCGAACGCGAGGTCGGCCTCTTCACCTGGGGTGTGGGCAACCATGGCGGCGGCCCGTCGCGGGTCGATCTCAAAGATATTACGGCCATTATTGAGAAAAACCCCGATTTTCCCATCATACATTCAACTCCGGAGGCCTACTTCGGAGAATGCCGGGACCGCGACGTTAAACGCCCCCGTCACGAAGGGGATATCAACGCCTGGGCCGTGGGCTGCTACACCTCGCAGATCCGGATCAAACAAAAGCATCGTCTCTTGGAGAATGAACTTTACGCGGTCGAAAAGATGATCTCGACTGCCGCGCTCCAGGGGCGAATGAACTACCCCCAGGACGAACTGAGAGAAGCCTTGCACGATCTGCTGGTGGCCGAGTTTCACGATATCCTGCCCGGCTCATCCGTACCTGCGGTGGAAGACGCGGGCCTTCGCCTCCTGGAGCACGGCCTGGAAATTATCTCGCGCCTGAAGGCACGGGTCTTTTTTGCACTGGCCGATGGACAGGCAAAGGGAAGCGAAACGTCAATACCCGTATTCATCTACAACCCCCATCCCTACCCGCTCGAAGGCATTTTCCAATGTGAATTCAACCTGCCCAACGCCCGTCTGGATGGCACCTTCACCCAGATACACGCTTGCTATGATGGTACGGAAATTCCGTGTCAAGTGGAACAGGAAATCAGCAACCTGTCGATTGACTGGCGAAAACGTTGCCTCTTCCAAGTCCGCCTTAAACCCTCGCAAATGAACCGTATCGATTGTCGGCTGGAGGTCCTGGATGCCAAACCAGCACCGGTGATCGCCGCCCAGGATGGAGCCATTACCTTTGAAACGGAGGAACTCTCCCTCTTCATCAATGGAACCACAGGACTGATAGACCGATACTTGGTAAAGGGCGTGGAGTACCTCCGCCCCGGTGCTTTTCAACCCATCGTAATGAATGACAGCGTCGACCCCTGGGAAACGAGGACCATGTCCTTCCGCGACCCTGCCGGGAACTTTACCCTCATGTCGCCGGAAGACGGCACGAAATTTTCCGGCCTTGATGCCTCGCTGGAGCTGCCTTCAGTTCGTGTTGTTGAAGACGGGCCGGTGCGTTCCGTCGTGGAAGCCCTCCTGCACTATGGTGATTCCTTTCTGGTGTTGATCTATCGCTTGCCTAAACAAGGCACCGAGGTCGAAGTGCATGTGCGCGTCTATTGGAACGAGAAAAATAAGCTCCTGAAACTGGCAATTCCGATTGCTGCAAATAAGCCCCAATATTGGGGGCAGGTCGCTTACGGATGCGATATCCTGCCGGGCGAAAAACGCGAAGTGATTGCCCAGAAATGGACGGCTGCAATCTCCGACAGCGACAGGAAGGCCGTGACCCTTATCAACGACGGCATCTACGGTTCGGACTTCGTGGAGGGCGAAATCCGTCCAACCCTGCTTCGCTCCCCTGCCTATTCCGCATTGCCCCTTGACGAGACTTCACCCCTCGTACCCCCGGATCGCATGACACCCCGGATCGATCAGGGAGAGCGGCAATACACTTTCTGGATCAACGCGGGTGACCGTGATGAGCGCTTGGAGAAAATCGACCGGGAAGCCCTCGCCCACAACGAGAAGCCCATGGCTCTTTCCTTCTACCCATCGGGCGCGGGCGAAGCGCCTTCGCCGGGCGTGTTACTCAGTGATGATGTGGTGCAAATGGCCGCGTTTAAGCGTTCCGAAGGGAGCGATGCCTATATCTTGCGCCTCTTTGAACCCACCGGCGTGGCACGCACAACCAACGTAAGCATTCCCTCGCTGGGCATTAGCCAGAAAGTCGCGATAAACAGATTCGAGATAAAGAGTTTCCTAGTCGACCCTTCGTCGAAGACTTTGGCGGCGTGCGATCTCCTCGAACGCGCAGAGTAAATAGATTAAATCGGGCTTTGCCCGCAACCCAATATTCACCACAGAGACCTAGGAGAAACCTAGGGAAGAAGAAGCCGGAAACCTTTGATTTTCTGGGCTTCACCCACTATTGCAGCCGAACACGAAACGGGAAGCGATTTCGCATGAAGCGAGTGACGGCGCGTAAGAAGTTTCGCGTCAAGCTTGCTGCCTTCAAAGAATGGTTGAAGGAAAATCGGGCGAAAATGATCACACGGGAGCTATGGCAAAAAGTCTGCGAAAAATTGCGCGGTCACTATGGCTACTATGGGGTCACGGACAACTCCCAGGGAATAGGCCGATTCTACAACGAGGTGAAAAAGCTGCTGTACAAGTGGCTCAACCGCCGAAGTCAACGAAAAAGCATGACGTGGGAGAAATTTAACCTGATGGACGAGCGATTTACACTACCGCGACCGCGCATCCGGGTGAAGCTGTTTGCGCGGCCCAGGCAACCCGTACAAATCGACCTGTTATGACAGCGTGTGAATGACACTGTGAGGAGCCGTGTGCGTAAATAGCGCAAGCACGGTTCTGGGAGGGGCGGAGGGTCAACCGAGCATGGACGAAATAGTGTGGCACCGCCGAGAAATCAGGCGGCAAACAGAGAAAACAAACCTCGTCCTACAGATTGGAAGCCCTCCGCCTACTCGACACCCCCCTGGGCTAACCTGTTGAGGCCTTTCAGGCCAAACAGAAATACGCCGCCAGCATTCAGTCTTTGAGCGCAATGGGCGGGCGTTCAGGTCGGATGTACGCTTAACCCGGATGAACCCGAAATAAGATTATCTGATCTGACAGTGCTGCCCTTGACGGAGTTTTCCGCACTTCCTATAATCGCCAATGGAGTATCTTTAGTCGTTGTACCCTATCCAGGAAGGCGGGCAACTATGCCGGAGACCATCGGTGAACTGCATGGCCGTTTAGCCGCCATTATTGAAGATTGGGATTGCCATATTACCCAGTCTCATGAGACGCTGAGCGATCAGGTACAGATAGCGCGGAGTCATCTGGCTCGGCTGGGCCAGTCGGAGTCCGCCGAAGCGGGTGAACCCGTGGTTCAAATAGACGTGATGTCGGACACCATCGCCGCGCTGGAAGCACAGGTGGCTCAGCTCACGGCGGAGCTTCAACACGCGTATTCCGCTGAACCACCGATGGTGGGGGCTTCTCCCCCGGAGAGTTCGGCAGATTCCCTGGACATCCCATCGGTCTCGGAGGGTGCCCTGATTGAAGCCGAAGAAGCCAATGCGACGCTCCAAGCCGAACTGGATGTGCGCGATGCGAAGCTGGAGGAACTTAACACCGAGTTGGAATCCCTGCGCGCCCTTGCTGAGGCGGCACCCGAGGAAGAGCTGGGGGAATCGGAGGCGCTGGCCGCGCTTCAGGAAGTACACGGACAGGCCCTTGCACGCATTCAGGAACTCGAAGCATCCCTGACCCATGCGGAAGAGGCGCGGGCGGTGTCCATCCAGGATGCCGCATCCGGAGTCGTGCGTATCGAGGCCTTTGATGCCCAAGGGCACAAAAAGCGCATGGGTGAGATTCTGATGGAGCTGGGTGTCTTGGATGAGGAGCAACTCAAATCCATTCTAAAGGCACAGAGTGAAGAACCCCAGTTGCGCCTGGGTACCCTCGTTGTTGAGCACGGTTTCACGGGCGAGGAGATAATTGCAAAAATTCTTGCCGCCCAATTGCGCCTTCCCTTTCAGGATATTGCAGGCACGGAGATTGCTGCGGGAGTGATTGGTGCGGTGAGTCCTCACGTGACCCGTCTGCATCGTTGCATGCCTCTCGCAAAAGACGATGGCGTGCTGACGGTGGCCATGGTAAACCCCCTTGATCTCATCGCCATCGAAGATCTTGAATTGGCCAGCCAATGCCAGGTTGCTCCGGTCGTGTCGACCGCGACCCAGATTGAGGCCCGGCTCCAGGAATTTTATGGGGACACCGACTGAAGCCGGGCAAGGTTCTCCCGTGCGTCTTTCAGGGCAGGTGCCAGCTTGAGGGCGCGTTCAAAGGATTCTCTGGCCCGGACCACATCACCCAAGGTATGCATCAGCACGCCCAAGTCGTT